>NZ_CALUWV010000012.1 GCF_944324575.1 uncultured Mailhella sp.
AGGATTTGAACCAATGACCTTCGGGTTATGAGCCCGACGAGCTACCAAGCTGCTCCACCCCGCGTCGTGTTCGCTATATATAGCCTGACACCCTCACACTGTCAACACTTTCCGAAAGAAATTTTTAAAATTTTTTTTGATAATTTTTATCCGTAAATAAGCAACTGCTGACTTCCTTTGCCTTTTATGCTAAACTTTTCACCACCTCAACACCCATACAGGTTTAACATCATGAAATTCTGGGAAATTTCCGATTCCTTCTGGGAAGCCGTCAAGCCGCTCATTCCGGAAACCGTTCGTGATCCTGAAAAGGTTTACCAGCGCATCGCCGGCGGCGGACGCAAACCGCTTGACTACCGCAAAGTCTTTTCCGCCATCGTGTACGTGCTGAAAACAGGCACGCAGTGGAAGTCTCTTCCCAAGGAATTCTACGGCAGCCCGAGTTCCATTCACGCCTACTTCAAAAAATGGGAAGCTCAGGGACTGTTCAGCGAGCTCTGGAAAAAAGGTCTTGCAGAGTTTGAAGAAATGAAGGGCATTGCCTGGGAATGGACCCTCGACACCACACGCAGCGCCAAGGCTGCAACCGCCAACGCGGGCAAGGTGGCCGACGGCGATGACGAGGCCGACGCCCCGGAAGAATGCCGCATCTGGCGGCCGGTCATCAGCCGCAGAAGCCGGGAACGCGCAAAAGAATTCTGTGACAAGGCTACCGCGTTATTTACGGATAAATTCAAATCTTGATTTAATTTATCAGGAAGTCCTATAGTTCATTGCATGGCTTTTGTCGGCCTGTCCTCTTTCCCAGCGGCAGCAGGAGTTGTGCAATGAACTGTCTTTCTACCGGCGCACGCCTTTTCGGTGCGCTTCTTGTTTCTCTTACTCTTCTTTTCCCCGCGACCCGCGCTCAGGCGGAAGGGTTCGCCATCATGGAAAACAGTGCCCGAGGCATGGGCCTGGCCGGCGGACTCATCGCCCGTGGCGGCGATCCTTCCACGCTTGCCTACAACCCTGCCGCCATGACGCTCCTTGATGGAACGCAGATGCAGGCCAACCTTGCCGTGTCCCAGTTCTACTGGGGCGTGGACACGAGAGACGCCGCAGGCAACGACACGGGCAACTATCACAGCGCCCATCAGACCTGGCCCATTCCTTCCTTCTACGTGACGCATCAGATCAACGACAGCGTGTGGTTCGGTCTGGCTTCCTACACGCGCTTCGGCCTCGGCGTGAAGTATCCCAACGAATGGCCGGGCGGGTACAATCTGCAGAGCGTGCAGCTCATCACAAACTCGCTCAACCCCAGCATTGCCTACAAGTTCAACGACCATCTTTCCCTGGCCGTGGGCGTGGAAATGATGACCGCCTCAATGCAGATGAGAAAGAACCTCAATCAGTACGGTCAGGGAAGTCTGGCCGCCATATCTCAGGGGCTCGGCTTCGGCGAACCCGGCGACCTCAACCTGAACGGTCACGGCGTTTCCTTCGGCGGCAACGCGGCCCTGCATTTGAAGGTCAACGATCAATGGTCCATGGGTCTCACCTATCGCGCGCCCATGAGCCTCAAGGTCAGCGGCAAGACCCGCTACGACAATCAGCTCGGCAAGACGCCGCTCGGCGCACTCTCTCCCGAGATCCTCAGACTCCAGAATTCCCGCCTGCGCGGAACCCTGCATCTGCCCGACTCCATCGGATTCGGCGTAGCCTACAAGCCTGTGGAAAACCTCAGCTTTGAAGCCGATGCCGTATACACGCTCTGGAGCCGCTTCCGCGACTTCAACATCTATATGAAGGATCCTGTCAACGAATGGCAGAATACCGACAGGCACTGGAGAAACAGCTGGACGCTCGGCATTTCTGCGGAATACAAGCCCGTGGACTGGATGGCGCTGCGCCTCGGCTTCATGTATGAGACCTCGCCCATGAACCTCGGCAACGCCGACTACATGGTGCCCTCCAACGGCCGCAACTACTATACCGCGGGCGTGGGCTTCTTCTACAAGAACTGGACCATCGACCTCGCGTACATGTACATCCACAACCATGTGCTCGACTACACGGACGCCGCTCGCCTGAATCCTGCAAGTGGCGTGGTGGCCGGCCATACCACCCATCCCCATGCCCACAACTTCGGCATAGGCATAGGCTACAAGTTCTAATACGCCGGTACAAGGAGCGTCCGAAGGCTCCCCTGCGCCGAGCACGCACCTTTCAAGAATGCCCCGATGAAGTCTCTCCTTTTCCTGATGGAAACGGAAAAGCTTCACCGGGGCATTTCCATATAAAAAACGAGTCCGCGTATTCCCTGTCCGTTCAAATCGTCAGGCGTCCGACTGCCTCTCCAGAATTTCGGCAAAGGCCCGGAGCTTGTCGCCGTCGTAGAAATTGACCATGCGAAGCGGTACCGTGGCCACTTCGCCGATCTCCCCCTGTTCCTTCAGCTCAAGAAACAAAAGCACCACGTCCCACGGGGCAAAGCAGCGCGAACCGTCGGGCATGTTGAGCCCCTCCCGGGCCAGCGCAAAGCAGAAGGCGGAAAATTTTCCGGCCCCAGTGCGATACGGCCCGGAAATCATGGCGCAACGGTCGTCGTATTCCGCATAGTTCTCCGCAAAGTCATGATACAGTTTTTCCATCTGCTCGTCGGTGTACGGAGGTCTGAGCGCCAGCAGGGAGTCACAGTACGGCAGATAATAGTCTCTTGCGCAGAACATGTCCGTCCACGGCTCGCTGCCGGAAGGCGAAGAGCTCTGCACGGCCTTTTCTTCCGCCATGCCGATAAAGGGAAAATAGCTTTCCTCTCTGTCGAACACATTTTCGGGAAAGGCCTTGAGCGCGTATCCGTCGCCATCCTCCCGAAGGAAAAGCCGCACGCGTTCCTTCGGCTCAAAAAGACCTTCCACCCGCTCCGTCGTCATGGCGCGAACCATCAGGGGAAAACGCCCCCACAGGCTGTTTCTCATGGGTTCAAGCAGCGCATACGCCCCCACCTTGCCGTAGAATGCGGCAATTTCCTCTACGGAAAACTCTTCGCCTTCCTTCACGTTCTCCCATCCGGTAAATGCCATGTTCCCTCCTGCCGTTCAAAAATTCATGGATGCCCCGTACGGCGTACTTACAGGATTTTCCCTGACGAGAAAAGGCGTTGCGTTCATGCCCGACGCGGCTGCCGCCCTTATCCGGAGGTCTCACGGCGTCTGTCTTCCGAACTCACATCTCAAAAGCCTCTGGAGCACAAAGACAAAAAAGCGAAAACATCATGCGCTCGCGGCATCCGTTTCCCGTTTTTCCCCCGCACGGCAGGCGGAAAAACGAAAAGCCCCGCGAAACTCGACGTTCCACAGGGCTTTCAGCACGTTTTTTCTGGTACCGGAAGAGGGACTTGAACCCTCAAGGCATTGCTGCCGGCGGATTTTGAGTCCGCTGCGTTTACCAGTTCCACCATTCCGGCACAGTTGCTTCTATATAGATTTCACGGCGCGAGGTCAACCGTCATTTCCCGAAGCGGCGACGCAAAAAAACGATAAAAAGGCCCTTTGCGTCGCTCCGAGCTTGCCTTTTTGCATCGAACAAGCTAGTCTCGATGCAAAATATGGATCTGACATGAACGATACCTGCCAAACCACAACTCACAACGGCGACAGCCTTTTTTCCGACATGGAAGAATCCGGCTGCCAGTCTTCCGACGTTCCTCTCGGAAGTTTTGCGAAGGCAGGCACGTTCATTCTTTCCGGGCTCCGCGTCTCCTGCGGTTGCCTCGTCTCCCCCGTCTTTTCGCCCGATATACGGGCCTTTCCCGTGCCGGAGCCGGCTTCTGCCGACGCTTGCCGATGTGGCATGGTCTTTTTTCCGGCCTGAACCCTATTTGAAGGAGTATCGTCTTGGACGGCGAATCCCACAGTACCGTGTGGTCGAAACTCGGCGCTTTCTTTTCCGGCAAGTCTTCGGAAGATCATCTGGAACAGGCAATACGCGAAGCCCGCGAAGACGGCGAGCTCAAGGCGGAAGAAGGTTCCATGCTGCTTTCCATCCTGTCCCTGGATGAACTGCAGGTGCAGGACATCATGACTCCCCGCACCGACATCGACTGCCTTCCCTCCGGAACGACCATTCTTGAGGCGGCTGGAGCCATCGTGGAAACCGGCCACTCCCGTCTGCCCATTTATAAGGACACGCGCGACAACATCATAGGCATCGTTCACGCCAAGGACATGCTGAGCTCCCTCATGCGGGCCGATCTGCAGGCCACTCCCGTCGACAGCATCATGAGTCAGCCCTTCTTCGTGCCGGAAACCAAGATTGCCAGCGAGCTTCTTCAGGAATTCCGCAGCCGCAAGAATCATCTCGCCATCGTGGTGGACGAATACGGCGGAACGTCCGGCCTCGCCACCATCGAAGACCTGCTCGAAGTCATCGTCGGCGACATAGAGGACGAACACGACGCTCCCAAGGAAGAAGACATCCGTCCCCTCGGGGAAGGCAGGTACGAGCTGTCCGGCCGCGCCTATCTTGAAGAGCTGGAAGAACTGGGCATACACCTTGAATCCGACGAGGTGGACACCATCGGCGGATACCTCAGCCTCGATGCCGGGCACGTGCCGCAGAAGGACGAGGAATTCCGCATAGGAGGATGGCTGTTCACCATAGCCGACGCGGACGCCAAACAGATACATACCGTCATCGCGACACGCGAGGAATAGCGCTTTCAGGGCCATGGGCACACGCTCATGGCTCTTTTTGTATGCGGATGGAACGCGCCTCCCCACGCCTTCCTCAAAGCGCCACCGTCATGCTTCCGGCGCGACGAAAAGGAAGTCTGAAACGCCCCGCCCTGCCGATGTCATCAGCCCTCCTCCTGCCTCCGCCTGCAGGCGCAACGAGGCCCCTGAGCCGCTTTCCGCCCGAAGCCCGGGCACGACGCTTGATTATCTCAGGACAACGTGTAATCATACGCAAGTTTAAACCTACTTTAGGAGCGGAATATGCCTAAGCGTACAGACCTTAAGCGCATTATGGTCATAGGCTCGGGTCCGATTGTCATCGGCCAGGCCTGTGAATTCGACTATTCCGGTACCCAGGCCGTAAAGGCCCTCAAGGAAGAAGGGTACGAAGTCATCCTTGTCAATTCCAACCCGGCTACCATCATGACCGATCCCGGTCTTGCCGACCGGACTTATATTGAACCCATCGAACCCGAAACCGTGGCCGCCATTGTCCGCAAGGAAAGGCCCGACGCCATTCTGCCCACCCTCGGCGGTCAGACCGGCCTGAACACCGCCCTGGCTCTGGAAAAGATGGGAGTGCTCAAGGAATGCGGCGTCGAGCTCATCGGCGCCAACGCCGAGGTCATTGAAAAGGCCGAAAGCCGCGAGCTGTTCCGCGCCGCCATGGAAAACATCGGCATCAAGGTGCCCCGCAGCGAAATCGCCCGCAACATGGAAGACGTGCGCCGCATCGCCGCGGAAATGCCCTTCCCGCTCATCATCCGTCCCGCCTTCACGCTGGGCGGCTCGGGCGGCGGCGTGGCCTACAACCAGGAAGACCTGGAAGAAATCGCCGCCGGCGGTCTCGATGCCTCCCTCACGAGCGAAGTGCTCATCGAGCAGTCCGTGCTCGGCTGGAAGGAAATCGAAATGGAAGTCATGCGCGACCGCAAGGACAACTGCGTTATCGTGTGCTCCATCGAAAACCTTGATCCCATGGGCGTGCATACCGGCGACTCCATTACCGTCGCCCCGGTGCAGACGCTCACCGACGTGGAATACCAGAAGATCCGCGACGCCTCCATCGCCATCATGCGCGAAATCGGCGTGGAAACCGGCGGTTCCAACGTGCAGTTCGGCCTCAATCCCGAAAACGGCGAGCTCGTGGTCATCGAAATGAACCCCCGCGTGTCCCGCTCTTCCGCTCTGGCCTCCAAGGCCACGGGCTTCCCCATCGCCAAGATTGCCGCCAAGCTCGCCATAGGCTACACTCTCGACGAAATTCCCAACGACATCACCCGCGAGACCATGGCCAGCTTCGAGCCCGCCATCGACTACTGCGTGGTCAAGATTCCCCGCTTCACCTTTGAAAAGTTCGCCGGAGCCAAGGACGAGCTCACCACCTCCATGAAGAGCGTGGGCGAAACCATGGCCATCGGCCGCACCTTCAAGGAAGCGCTGCAGAAGGGCCTGCGTTCTCTGGAAGTGGGCGCTCCCGGTCTCGGCAGCCATTTCCGCGATCCTCTGCCTTCCATGGACGAAATCATGGCCAGGCTGCGCACGCCGAACTCCAAGCGCATCTTTGCCCTGCGTCATGCCATTCTCGCGGGCATGAGCGTGGAGGAAATCCACGCTGTCACCACCATCGACCTGTGGTTCCTGCGCCAGATCCGCGACATCGTGAAGATGGAAGGCGACCTTCGCGACTTCGCTCTCGGCAACTCCATGACGCCGGACAATCCCGAGCTCGTGCGCCTTCTGCGCCGCGCCAAGGAATTCGGCTTCTCCGACAGGCAGCTTGCCGAAATGTGGAAGCGCCCCGAAAGCGACGTGGCCGCCCTGCGCAAGGCCACGAACACCGAGCCCGTGTACTACCTCGTGGATACCTGCGCTGCGGAATTCGAGGCCTACACCCCCTATTTCTACTCCACCTACGAGACCGGTCGCGAGCTTGACGTTCACGACCGCAAGAAGGTCATCATTCTCGGCGGCGGCCCCAACCGCATCGGCCAGGGCATCGAGTTCGACTACTGCTGCTGCCATGCCTCCTTCGCCCTGCGCGACGAGGGCGTGGAAGCCATCATGGTGAACTCGAACCCCGAAACCGTGTCCACCGACTACGACACCTCCGACCGTCTGTACTTCGAGCCGCTCACCTTTGAAGACGTCATGCACATCGTGAAGACCGAGCAGCCCGACGGCGTCATCGTGCAGTTCGGCGGCCAGACCCCGCTGAATCTCGCCGTGCCGCTGCAGCGCGCGGGCGTGCCGATTCTCGGCACCAGCCCCGACGCCATCGACCGCGCCGAAGACCGCGAACGCTTCCAGGCTCTCATCCAGAAGCTGCATCTTCTCCAGCCTCAGAACGGCACCTGCATCTCGCTGGACGTGGCCAAGGAAGAAGCCGCCCGTATCGGCTATCCCATCATCGTGCGCCCGAGCTACGTGCTCGGCGGCCGCGCCATGATGGTCTGCTACGGCCCCGACGACCTCGACGACTACTTCCGCAACGTGGTGGGCACGGACACCCCCGAACATCCCATCCTCATCGACCAGTTCCTTGAGAACGCCATCGAAGTGGACGTGGACGCCCTGGCCGACGGCAAGGACGTGTATGTGGCGGGCATCATGGAGCACATCGAAGCCGCCGGCATTCACTCCGGCGACTCGGCCTGCTCGCTGCCTCCCTACTCCCTGCCGGATACCATCGTCAGCGAAATCAGCCGTCAGACCGTGGAACTTGCCAAGGAACTGCGCGTCGTCGGCCTCATGAACATCCAGTTCGCCGTCAAGGACGGGAAAATCTACATCCTTGAAGTAAACCCCAGAGCCTCCCGCACCGCGCCCTTCGTGTCCAAGGCCACCGGCGTTCCGCTGCCCCGCCTTGCCACGCAGATCATGCTCGGCAAGACGCTGAAGGAACTCGACCCCTGGTCCATGCGCAAGACCGGCTACGTGTGCGTGAAGGAAGCGGTGTTTCCCTTCAAGCGCTTCCCCGGCGTGGACATTCTGCTCGGACCTGAAATGCGCTCCACCGGCGAAGTCATGGGCGTGGCCCGCACCTTCGACGAAGCCTTCCTCAAGAGCCAGCTCGGCGCAGGCCAGTCCCTGCCCACCTACGGCAAGGTGTTCATTTCCGTGAACGACCGCGACAAGGAATTCGTGGTGCCCATTGCGAAGTCCTACGCCGACCTCGGCTTTGAGCTGCTCGCCACGCGCGGCACGGCAAAGCTCCTCAAGGACTCCGGGCTGGACGTGCAGCCCGTGCTCAAGGTGCATGAAGGCCGCCCGAACATCGTGGACATGATCAAGAACGGCGAAGTCGCCATGGTCATCAACACGGCGTCCGGCAAGCGCACCAACCATGATTCCCGCGCCATCCGTCAGACCACGCTGCACTACGGCGTGCCCTTTACCACCACGATTTCCGGCGCCCGCGCCATTGCCCGCGCCATCCAGCATCAGCAGAACAAGGCTCTCAACGTCGAGTGCCTCCAGGACTACTATGCGGGATCGCCCAAAGGAGAACGCGCATGAAAGCTCTGCTCGCCCTCGAAGACGGCTTCGTCCTTGAAGGGGAATCCTTCACCGGCCCCATTGAACTGACCGGCGGCGAAGTCATTTTCAATACCGCCATGGCCGGATATCAGGAACTGCTCACCGACCCGTCCTACGCGGGCCAGATGGTGTGCCTCACCTATCCGCTCATCGGCAACTACGGCATCAATCCCGAAGACATGGAATCCGAAAAGGTTCACATGTCTGCCCTCATCGTCAAGGAATGCTGCAAGGAGCCTTCCAACTGGCGCGCCACCGAAAGTCTGCCCGACTTTCTCATGCGTCAGGGCGTGCCCGGCATCGAAGCCATCGACACCCGCGCTCTCACGCTGCACCTTCGCAAGAACGGCGCCATGCGCGGCTGCATTTCCACCAGCATTCTCGACGCCGGAGAACTCGTGAAGAAGGCGCAGGAGCTTCCTTCCATGGAAGGACAGAACCTCGTCACCCGCGTGGCTCCCGACAAGCCCTACCGCTGGGATGAGACGGTCGGACGCCCCGCGCCCGTGACCCTCAATGCCGACGGCTCCTACGACTGGCCTGCCGGAAAGGCTCTCAACATCGTGGTGTACGACTTCGGCATCAAGTGGAACATTCTGCGCCTTCTCAGCATGCAGGACATGGAACTTCTCGTGGTTCCCCCGTCCTTTACCTGCGAAGAGGTCAAGGCCGTCAATCCCGACGGCGTGTTCCTTTCCAACGGGCCCGGCGACCCCGCTACGCTGAAGCCGGAGATTGCGGAAATCGCCAGGATGGCGAAAATCTTCCCCATCGGCGCCATCTGCCTCGGCCATCAGCTTCTCGGCCACGCCCTCGGCGGCACCACCACCAAGCTGAAATTCGGCCACCACGGCGTGAACCATCCGGTCAAGAATCTGCTCACCGGCCGCATTGAAATATCGTCCCAGAACCACGGCTTCTGCGTCATTCCGCCCGAAGGCGTGGAAAAGGTGTACGTGAACCTCAACGACGGCACGCTGGAAGGCTTCCGCCATCCCACGAAGCCCATCATGACCGTTCAGCATCACCCCGAAGCAGCCGCCGGCCCCACCGACAGCCGTACCTTCTTCGCCGATTACAAGGCCATGGTGCTGAAAGAAAAGAACAAGAAGTAAGTCTCCGTGCAGCCTTGAGGCGGTACGCTGCACCCGTTCATTCCGCTCCCGAAGGCTCCCCCGACACCGGGGGAGCCTTTTTTGCAACGTGCCGCACAAAACGCGCCTTCAGTCTTGCGCAGTACGCACAACACCGCCACGTCCTTTTGCTTTTTTCAGAAAAAGCCTTATGGTCTCATCTGCAGGGCCAGAAAAGGGAAAGCTGTCCTTTTCCGCCCCGCCTCCCGGCTCTGCCCGCAAAGGACCAACGATGCTTACTTCCGACAACCGACTTTTCATTGCCGCTGCTGAAAATCCCGCATCCCTCACCCCCGACGGCCGCAGGCTGTGCATGGAAGCGCGCATGGCAAACAGGCACGGGCTCATCACCGGAGCCACGGGCACGGGCAAGACCATCACGCTCCAGACCATGGCCGAGAGCTTCAGCGCCATGGGCGTTCCCGTCTTTCTCACCGACGTGAAGGGCGACCTTGCCGCCATGTATCGCCCCGGAGCTCCCGGCGGAAGCGTCGCCGCGCGCATCGACGAGCTCGGCCTGAAGACGCTCGGCTACGAGAATCGCGGCTATCCGGTACGCTTCTGGGATGTCGCGGGGAAAAAGGGCACGCCGCTGCGCACCACCGTAAGCGACATGGGCCCCGTGCTTCTTGCGCGCCTTCTGGAACTGAACGACGTGCAGACGGGCATTCTCAACATCATGTTTCATGCAGCGGACGACCGCGGCCTTCTGCTGCTCGACCTCAAGGATCTGCGCGCCATGGCTGCATGGACGGCGGAAAACCGTGCGCTTCTCGCCTCACGATACGGACACGTGTCTCCCGCCAGTCTGGGCGCCATCCAAAGAAGCCTGCTTCGACTGACCGACGAAGGCGCGGAACGCTTCTTCGGCGAACCTGCGCTCAGAGTGGAAGACCTTTTTGCAACCGACATTGCCGGCCGCGGCGTCATCAACGTTCTTGCTGCGGACGAGATCATGCAAAAGCCGCGTCTCTACGCTTCGGTGCTGCTCTGGCTGCTCTCGGAACTTTATGAACGGCTCCCGGAACAGGGCGATGCCGACAGGCCTCGTCTTGTGCTCATGTTCGACGAGGCGCACCTCATGTTCAAGGACATTCCGGACGTGCTGCTCGAAAAGGTTGAGCAGGTGGTCCGTCTCATCCGCTCGCGCGGCGTGGGCGTGTACTTCGTGACACAGCGCCCGTCGGACATTCCCGATACCGTGCTCTCGCAGCTCGGCAACCGCATACAGCACGCGCTGCGCGCCTTCACGCCGAAAGATCAGAAAGCCGTTCGGGCCGCCGCCGAAACCTTTCGTCTCAATCCCGCCATGGACACCGCAGCCGTCATTTCCTCCCTGCGCACGGGCGAGGCTCTCGTGTCGTTTCTTGATGCCGAAGGCGCTCCCTCCATGGTGGAACGCGCGCTCATTCTGCCGCCGGAAGGCGGCATCGGCGCCATAAGCGACGAGGAACGCAAAGCCGTCATGGACAGCTCTCCCATGCAGCGACTGTACGGTACGCCCGTGGATCGTGAGTCCGCCTGCGAGGTGCTGGAGGCTGAGCATCCATCTTCCGAAAGCAGCGAAGAGAACGATTACCGAAGCCCGTGGGAAGACATGCTCGGTTCCGTGGTGAAGCAGGCGGGACGCACCATCGGCAGTACCGTGGGCAGAGAGCTGGGGCGCGCCGTCATGCGGGGACTTCTCGGCGGCATCTTCGGCAAAAGGCGTTAGTGACCAGATTTCAACAGCATGGAGCGTTGCTCCTTTTTCCGCGCCGAAGGGCGCACATACGAGGACATCATGAACAAGGAAACCTTTGAGGCGCGCCGGGATAGGCTGCGCCGTCTCATGCACGAGGAAGGCCTCGACGCCCTCATCGTCTCCCAGCCGGCCAACCGCTTCTATCTGTCCGGATTCGAGCTTCACGACTGTCAGTGCAACGAAAGCTCAGGCTGCCTCATCATCATGAAGGACGGCAGAGACTGGCTGTGCACCGACTCCCGCTACGAAGAAGCCGCGGCAAATCTCTGGGAGCGGGAGAGGGTGTTCATCTATCGCGGAGCGTCTTCCGAAGCGCTCAACGGCCTGCTCAAGAACCTGTGCGGCACGGGAACCGTCGGCATGGAAGCCGAACACCTTTCCTGGAACTATGTGCAGCGTCTTGAGCCGGGACTCTCGCTCAAGGCCGCCGACGGTCTGGTAGAGAGACTGCGCGAAGTGAAGGACGAGGAGGAAATACGCCTCATTGCCGAATCCGTGGCGCTCAATCACAGAATGCTGGAATGGCTGCCCTCCGTGCTCGTGCCCGGACAGGACGAAGCGGGAGCGGCCTGGGCCATTGAAAAATACTACCGGGAGCACGGAGCTTCGGAGCTGAGCTTTCCGTCCATCGTGGCCATGAACGCCAACGCGGCGCTGCCCCACTACGCCCCGGACGCTCCCGCCGTGTTCACGGACGACTGCATGGTGCTCGTGGACGAGGGCTGCCGCCTGAACCGCTACTGCTCCGATCAGACAAGGACATACTGGATAGGAAACAATCCCTCCCCGCGCTTCACGGAAATGCTGAACCGTGTTCAGGAGGCGCAGCGCCGCGCCATTGCCGCCCTGCGCCCAGGCATCACGGGCAGGGAGGTACATCAGATCGCCGTGGACTACTTTGCCTCCTGCGGCATGGACAAATACTTCACCCATTCTCTCGGGCACGGCGTGGGACTGGAAACCCACGAAGGGCCGCGCCTCAGCCCGACCAGCATCAGGCCCCTTCAGCCGGGCATGATCGTCACCATCGAGCCCGGGCTCTACTTCCCCGGCTGGGGCGGCGCGCGCTGGGAGTACATGGCCGTCATCACGGAAGACGGCTGCCGGGTGTTCTGACGCTGCCGCTTCTTTCGTTCCTGCTGGCGTTCTTCTCCGTCCTTCCCCCTGTGGACGGATTTCCAAAAAGCGCTGGACGAAAAAAAGAGCATGATTATCTTTTTTCTGTCGGGCAAAATTGCGTACGCATTGCCCGGCGGAACCAACCACTCTTCAGGAGACTCGCATGATTCACCCCGAAAAGCGGCACTTCATCATTGTAGCCAAGACGCTCGGCATTCAGATTCTGCTGTTTGTCGGCATACTGTTCACCGTATGGGGCTCGCAGAAGCTCTACACGCTCATTGATCCCGTCAAATTCCCCGTCTATCAGACGGAAATCAAGGAAAACATGACGGATCAGGAAAAGGGAGCGGCGCTGCTCTCTGCCCTCACGCACCGCATGGAAGCGGAACTGGATTCCACCTTCGGCTGGACGGCCAACGACATTCTGTTCAACCGCTGGATCATGGACAACCGCGCCTACCGGCAGTTCGGCACCTACGTGGCCACCAAGATGCTCTTCGACCACTACTCCACGGTCATCGCCAAGCTCGGCAACAACGACCGGGAAAACGACCTTCTCTACAACGCCCGTCTCAACTACTTCGCCATCAGCCCTCAGCGCTGGGGCATGCTGTTCATCCCCTCGGCAGAGAGCTCCTTCAAAAAGGCGCTTTCCATGACCGAACAGTACAAGAAGGATCTTCTGGCGGGCAAGGCCGTCTACAACTGCCGTACCGACGACATCTATTCCGCCTTCAACCTCATCCTCGGCGAAACGGTGTTCGGCTACGCGCTCGGTCTGCTCAACGACAGTCAGGATCTGCCCTTCTACACCCTCGACAACCGCATTTACGAGGCGCAGGGCGTCATCATGGTGGTACGCGACTACCTCAAGGCCATGTATGAACTGTACCCGGAAATCGGCACCAAAAACAACGAACAGAACATGACCGAGGCCATGCGCTACATGGATCTCATCTGCAATTACGATCCCATGTACATCACCTCGTCGTTCAACTCGGGCGAGCTCATCATTTCCTACCTGCTCTTTGCCCGCAACCGCCTCACCGACATCCGCGACAGTCTGAGAATCTGACGACGCACCGGATGCGCCCGGCCGATGCCGCAGCCCGTCCGTAAACCTTTAACGGGGGAAGGAAGTCTGTTCCTTCCCCTTTTCCTTATCTGAAACTGCCATGACGGAACCCCATTCTCCCATTACTCAGGAAAGGCTGACGGCCCTGCGCAGGCTGTTTCACCGCCATGCCGAAGCCGGCATGGCGGAATTCTGGACCACCGCACGCATCGCGGAAGAACTGGAAGCCCTCGGGCTCTCGCCCGTCGTCGGGGAAACGGTCTCCCTGCCAGAAGCCCGCATGGGCATGCCGGACGACGACGTGCTGCGTGCGGCTGAAGCTCAGGCCGCCGAGGAAGGCGCCCCGCAGGCATGGCTTGCGCGCATGAACGGCGTCACCGGACTTGTGGCGGATATCCGCCCGGATCTTCCTGTTCATACCGTGCTGCGTTTCGACATCGACGCCCTCAACGTACAGGAAAGCCATGCCCCGGAGCACCGCCCGGCACGGGAAGGCTTTGCCTCCCTGCACGAGGGGCTGTGCCATGCCTGCGGACACGACGGACACATCGCCATAGGGCTGGGGCTCGCCCGGGAGCTCGCAACCGTACGAGACAGGCTCAGGCACAACGTCCGGCTTCTCTTTCAGCCCGGCGAAGAAGGATGCCGCGGAGCCCGCGCCATGACAGCCGCGGGATGGCTTGCCGGAGCAAGACACTTTATTGCCGCACACATCGGCATGCATGCCGACAACGATCACGCCCTCGTATGCGGCGCACGCGGCTTTCTGGCCACCACCAAGTTCGACGTGGAATTCACCGGACGCGCCGCCCACGCCGGGGCCGAACCGCAGAAGGGCGCGAACTCCCTGCTCGCCGCAGCCAGCGCCGCCCTCAACATGCACGCCCTGCCCCGGCACGGGGATGGCGACTCCCGCGTCACCGTGGGAACGCTCAACGCGGGCAGCGGCCGCAACGTCATTGCCGACCACGCGCTCATGACCTGCGAAACGCGCGGAGCCACCACGGCAATCAACGACTACATGTTCGAGCACTGCCGCTCCATCATCGAACACACCGCCGCCATGTACGAACAGCACTGCCGCCTCCGGCTCATGGGCGGTTCCGACAGTGCAGACAGCGACGACACCCTGATCCGCGTCGTCCGCGAAGCGGCCCGGTCCGTGCCCTGGTTCCATGATGAACTCATACTGGATACGGCGTCCGGCTACGGCAGCGACGACGCCTGCGTGCCCATGGCCGCCGTGCAGAAGATGGGCGGCGACGCCGTCTATCTCATGCTGGGAAGCCGCCTTGCCGCAGGACACCACGCCCCTGACTTCGACTTCAACGAAGACGTGCTGCTGCCTTCCGTGCAGCTTCTCAAAAATATCGTCCTTGCCCTCGACGAGGCATGAACCGATCATAACGGCGATTCATGCAACAGTGTATAATTACAGAGCTTATTGTCTTGACACAAGCAAATCCGCCATGTTTTTATCAAGGTATCTTTTTTCATTCGGAAGCCGTCGAGATCTTCCACCGCACGGAGGATCCATAAAAAATTTCCTTCTTTCCCGACTGCCTGCCTCGTCAGCATGGTTAGGCCTGCCGCTGTCGCCTTGGCCGATGAAGTGAAGACCGGCTGCTTCCCCCTCATTCTCTCCAACGGGTGGACGCAGCCCAAACCGGCACAGAGCGCAAATGGCACGGTGATCGCCATTGTCCAGTACCCCGACGGCACGGGGGCGGTGAGCATTGCCGTGACGCATGCTCCTCTTCCTGCCAGGGATCCTGCCACCCTGACGGTCGACAACATGAAGACGGGCGGCTTCACCGTCTCCGCCCGCGAAACGAAAATTCCCCCCCTTTCCAAACGCAACGTCGCACCGCGCATTCTGCAAAAATTTCCTATCCTGAGCGACGCGTAAAACGGACTTTTCCCTCCTGTCCCGAACATACGTTCGTCCGACCCGAAAACACCCAAAAATGCCAGGTCTTCGAGGGTTTTCACAATGGTCGGCACATCTTTTGTCCGAAGCAACGCCTTCAGGCCTTTTCGGACGGAAATTTTCTCTCTATCTCTAAAGCTTCACTTTGTGCAAATTTTATTTTTTTTTATATCAAAGGGCTATGAAATACTTGCCCGAGACTTTCCTTGAGAAAAAAACTACACGCCAAAGATTCGCCTTTAATATCAAAAACCCCTTGCCTTATTTGGGGGTTTCCCATTATCTTAGTAGGGTAAAAATGGTATTCAGTTCGTTGACTTTATAACCCTTCGGGGAGGGTATGTCATGATCAGTCCCAATCTCATCAAAGACCTGAGTGCTCTGCTGGGCGAAGAAAACGTATTCACCAGCGAAGCCGACAGGCAGTGCTATTCCTACGACAGCGCCGTGCTGCCTCCCAAGGTGCCGGCGCTGGTTCTTCGTCCCACGCAGACGGAGCAGATAGGAGAAGTCGTCCGCCTGTGCTATGAGGCCGGCCTTGCCATCACCGTGCGTGGTGCAGGCTCCAATCTTTCCGGCGGCACCGTGCCCGACACCGTGGAAAGCGCCGTCATTCTCACCAACAGCCTGCAGAAAATTCTCGAAATCAACACCGAGGATCTGTATGCCGTAGTGCAGCCCGGCGTGGTCACCGCCCAGTTCGCCGCCGCCGTGGAAGCCAAGGGTCTCTTCTATCCGCCCGATCCGGGTTCCATGTCCGTGTCCACCCTGGCCGGCAACATCGCCGAAAACGCCGGCGGTCTGCGCGGTCTCAAGTACGGCGTGACCAAGGACTATGTCATGGGTCTGGAATTCTATGACTATGAAGGCAACCTGGTGAAGACCGGCTCCCGCACCGTAAAATGCGTGACCGGATTCAACCTGGCTGGTCTCATGGTCGGTTCCGAAGGCACCATGGGCGTCATCAGCAAGGCCATTCTCAAGCTCGTGCCGCCGCCCCGCGCCTCCCGCGCCATCACCGCCGAATTTGCCGACGTGCAGGATGCCGCCGACGCCGTGGCTGCCATGATCGCCGCCCATGTCGTGCCCTGCACGCTGGAACTGCTCGATCAGGCAACGCTGAAGTATGTGGAAGCCGACCAGAAGATCGGTCTTCCCGTGGAGGCCGCCGCCATGCTGCTCATCGAAGTGGACGGCCATCCCGGTCAGGTTGCCGACGAAGCGGCCATCGTGGAAGAAGTGCTCAGGAAGTGCAACGCCACGGGCATCCACATTCCCAAGGACGCCGAAGAAAAGAACAAGCTCTGGGCCGCCCGCCGCAACGCGCTGCCCGCGCTTGCCCGCGCCCGTCCCACCTGCGTGCTTGAAGACGCCACCGTGCCCCGCTCCAAGATTCCTGCCATGATCAAGAACCTCAACGAGATCGCGGCCAAGTACAAGCTCGACATGGGCACCTTCGGTCATGCCGGTGACGGCAACCTGCATCCCACCATTCTGTGCGACAAGCGCGACAAGGAAGAATTCTCCCGCGTTGAAGCCGCCGTCGACGAAATCTTCGACGTGGCGCTCAAGCTGGGCGGCACGCTTTCCGGCGAACACGGCATCGGCACGGCCAAGGCCAAGTGGATGGAAAAGGAAACCAGCAAGGGCACCATTCTCTTCTCTCAGCGCATGCGTCGCGCCATTGACCCCAAGGGCCTCTTCAACGCCTGCAAGATTACGGGGATGTAATCATGAGCGACATATCCCGTCTTGCCAGAACTCTGATGAAGCTGGACGACAAGCTGGCCGACTGCATGCGCTGCGGTCTGTGCCAGGCTGTCTGCCCGGTGTTTGGCGTCACCCATAAGGAAGCCGACGTGAGCCGCGGCAAGCTTGCTCTTCTCGACAATCTTGCCCACAAGATCATCGAAGATCCCGACGCCGTAGAAGAAAAGCTGAACCGCTGCCTTCTGTGCGGTTCCTGCCAGGCAAACTGCCCCTCCGGCGTGTCCATTCTGGAAATCTTCATGGAGGCCCGTCAGGCCCTTGTGGACTACCGCGGACTCAACCCCATAAAGAAACTGGTGTTCCGCGAGCTGCTCACTCATCCGCAGCTGTTCAGCGCCATGATGCGCACCGCGGCTCCCTTTCAGGGACTCGTCATGCGCCAGAAGGGCGCGAAGACCTACGACATGCCGCTTCTCAGCAAGCTCGTGGGCTCCCGCCACATCGCAAAGCTGCCCGCGAAGTCTCTCCATGCCAAGTACGGCAGTCTGCATACCGAAGGCCAGATAGGCATAAAGGTACTGTTCTTTGCCGGCTGCATGGCCGACAAATACTACACCCAGCTCGGCGAAGCCTGCCTCAAGGTACTGAAGCATCACGGCGTGGGCATAGTCATGCCTTCCGATCTCACCTGCTGCGGCATTCCCGCGCTGGCCTCCGGCGACCGCAAGGGCTTCGTGCTGGAAACGCAGAAGAACCTTAACGTCATCGGCCGTGAGCTTATCGGCGGCGGCATCGACTACGTGGTCACGCCCTGCGGTTCCTGCACCGCCACGCTGAAGGAATGGTGGCCCTACTTCATTCAGGATTTCTCTCCTGAACATCAGAAGACCATCAAGTCCGTGGCAGAACGCGTCATGGACATCAACGCCTTCCTCGTGGACGTGCTGCACGTGGATCAGATGGATCCCGGTGAACGCCATCCCGGCAAGGTCACGCGCGTGACCTTCCACGACTCCTGCCATCTTAAAAAGAGCGTGGGCGTATCCGAGCAGCCCCGCAAGCTCATCCGCATGAATCCCGATTACGAGCTTGTGGAAATGGCCGAGGCCGACCGCTGCTGCGGCTGCGGCGGCAGCTTCACCCTGTTCCATTACGACCTGTCCAAAGAAATCGGCCAGCGTAAGCGCGACAACATCGTGAACACCGGCGCCACCGCCGTGGCCACGGGCTGCCCCGCCTGCATGCTGCAGATTTCCGACATGCTCTCGCAGAACAAGGATGAGGTGGTTGTCAAGCATCCCATCGAAATCTATGCGGAAACGCTTCCCGACTGATTCTATTGGGGAAGAGCGGCCCTTGCCGAGCCGCTCTTCCTTTCTCCGGTGCGCGCAGAACTGAAAACGGCGCGCCTCTCTTATCTTCCCCGCAGGACTTCCTGTCGTCGGGGAACAAGGGCTCTGCCGCAATGCACGGCACAGCCCCGAACCTGCAAGTCCTGAGTCCGTCCGGCCTGTTCCGGCCGACAGGACTTCAGCAACGTAAAACGCTCCAAGGAGTAACAATGACTCAGGATCAACTTGTCGAAGTGGTGAAAGCCAAGGCGTCTTCGGTTCCTGTTACCTTCTATGAGGCCAAGGACTTTGCGGACGCCATGCAGTACGCCGTGGACGTGACGGAAAAGAAACGTCACTGCGAAATGCTGCTGCCCGTGGAAGGCGAACATTACGGCCCTGCCAGCGAAAACGGCTTCCCCACGCTTCTTGAACGCTTCATCGCCGCTCCCGGCCTTTCCGAGGAGGAATACGCCGTTCTGGAAGAAAAGGCCGCCGATACCGACATCACGCTGCTGCGCTCCGGCCTGCGCGATCATCTGGGCGGCTTCGACACCAGCATCACCTGGGCAGACGGCCTCGTGGCCGACACCGTGACGTGCGTGGTCAACTCCAACAGCGAGGAAGTGCGTCTCGGCAGCATGGTGGCCGAAGTGTCCATCATGCTGGTGCGCAAGGGCACTCTGCTGGAAAAGGTGGAGGACGCCAACAATCTTCTGCTCGATCTCGTCAACCGCGGCGGCGCTTCCTACACGGCCTTCATCACCGGCCCCAGCCGTACGGCAGACATTGAACGCGTGGGCGCCCTCGGCGTGCACGGTCCCCTCGAACTTCATATCGTGCTGCTGGAGGACTAGACATGGCCGACGCCAAGAACATGAAGGAATATCACGGTCAGATTCAGGAAGCGCTGGACGACAAGTTCCTCCGCGCCACGCTGGACAAGTTCGCCGTCGAATACAAGGCCAACCGCACCCGCATCTTCGGCGGCATGGACGTGGACGGCCTCATTAAAGAAGTGGCCGACATCAAGGACAACGCCGCTCAGCACATGATGGAGCTCTTTGCCCAGTTCAAGGCTGAAGCGGAAAAGCGCGGCGTGCACGTGCATCTCGCCTCCACCGGCGCGGAAGCCAACCGCATCATCGCCAAGATCGCCAAGGAAAACAACTGCCACAACATCATCAAGTCCAAGTCCATGACGGCGGAAGAAATCCACCTGAACGACGCCCTCGAAAAGGAAGGCTGCCGCGTGGTGGAATCCGACCTCGGCGAATGGATCATCCAGCTGCGCCATGAAGGTCCTTCCCATATGGTCATGCCCGCCATTCACCTGTCCCGCTATCAGGTCGCCGACCTGTTCACCGACGTGACCAAGGTGCAGCAGGACCGGGAAGACATCCAGAAGCTCGTGAAGGTGGCCCGCAAGGAACTGCGCAGCGAGTATGTAAAGGCCGACATGGGCATTTCCGGCGCCAACTTCGCCGTGGCCGAAGCCGGTCTCATCGGTACGGTGACCAACGAAGGCAACCTGCGCCTCGTGACCACGCTGCCCCGCGTGCACGTGGTGCTCGCCGGCCTTGAAAAGCTCATTCCCACCGTGGCCGACGCTCTCAAGGTGCTGCAGGTTCTGCCCAGAAACGCCACTGCTCAGGCCATCACCTCCTACATCACCTGGATCGCAGGCGCCAACGAATGCGCCGTCGGTCCCGACGGCCGCAAGGAAATGCACATCGTCTTCCTCGACAACGGCCGCCTCAAGATCGCTCAGGATCCCGCCTTCAAGGACATCCTGCGCTGCGTGCGCTGCGGCGCCTGCGCCAACGTCTGCCCCGTGTACCGTCTCATCGGCGGTCATAAGATGGGCTACGTGTACATCGGCGCCGTGGGGCTTGCGCTCACCTATCTGTATCACGGCGCGGACAAGGCCCGCGCGCTGGTGCAGAACTGCATAGGCTGCGAGTCCTGCAAGAACGTGTGCTCCGCCGGCATCGACCTGCCGCGCATTACCATGGAAATCCGCTCGCGCCTCGTCAAGGCCGACGGCAACAACGCCGCCGGTTCCGTGATGAGCATGGTGATGAAAGACCGCGACCGCTTCCACAGCCTGCTCAAGTTCATCAAGTTCTCGCAGAAGCCCCTCACCGTGAAGGGCGGCAAGTTCATCCGCCATCTGCCCGCCGTGCTCATGGGCGGCGATCAGAGCTTCCGCCAGCTGCCCGCGCTTGCACCCAAGTCGTTCCGCCAGCTCTTCAAGAGCGTGGTGAACAACCCCGCCCAGCCCAAGTTCCGCGTGGCCATCTTCTCCGGCTGCGCTCAGGACTTCATCTATCCTGAACAGCTCGTGGCTGCCGTCCGTCTGCTCAACAGACACGGCGTGCACGTGGAATTTCCCCTCAAGCAGACCTGCTGCGGTCTGCCTCTGGAAATGATGGGCCAGCGCGAAACCAGCCTGCAGGTCAGCTCGCAGAACGTGAACGCCTTCGAGCCCGGCAAGTACGATGCCATCATCACGCTGTGTGCCTCCTGCGCCGGTCACCTCAAGCACGCCTATCCCGACCTGCTGAAAGATACCCCGGACCACTACCGGACCGATATCTTTGCCTCCAAGGTCATGGACTTCACCTCCTTCGTCTACAACAAGCTCGGCCTGCGCGCCGAAAACTTCGTAAAGTCGAACGAAAAGGTGACCTACCATTCGCCCTGCCATATGCGCAACATGGGCGTGACCGAAGAACCCCGCGCACTTCTGAACATGGTTGCCGACTATGTGCCTGCAGCCGAGGAAGACACCTGCTGCGGCTTCGGCGGCACCTTCTCCGTGAAGTTCCCCGAACTCTCCGCCGAAATCGGCAAAAAGAAGCTGAAGAACAGTGAAGACACCGGCGCTTCTCTGGTGGTGACCGACTGCCCCGGCTGCGTCATGCAGATCCGCGGCGTGGCTACGGCCAGCGATTCGCCCATCAAGGTTGAGCATATCTCCGAACTGCTCGCCCGTCAGATGAAGTAAATGCAAGGAGGCCCCGTCCGGGGCCTCCTTGTCACCGACGCTGCGGAATTTTCCCCGGTCTTCAGGAGAACACCCCATTCCGCAGCCTAAAAACACGCCATGATATCTCGCGGCCTCTCCGCCACTCCGGCGGCCTGCGGCCAAATGTTCCCGCCCTGCGGGGCAAAAATGCTCAAACCAGGACACAGGCATTACGCTTTTCCTGCATAATCCCGTTTACCTTCTTACAGACAGTAGAGGAGAGCACTATGAACATTGAACTCTTGGCATTGTTCGCCGTCGCGCCGCTTCTTGTGGCGCTGATTCTCATGGTCGGCCTGCGCTGGTCGTCCATGCGCGCCATGCCCCTGGCCTGGGCCACCGGCGCCCTGCTTGCCATCATCGTTTGGCAGCTGCCCCTCATCCGGGTGATAGCCCTCACGCTCGAAGGCTTCATCACGGCCGCCGGCGTGCTGATCATCGTTTTCGGTGCTCTGCTCATCTACTACACGCTCACCTACAGCGGCGCCATGGAAACCATCCAGGCCGGCATGAAGAAAATCAGTCCTGACCGCCGCGTGCAGACCATCATCATAGGCTTCATGTTCGCGGCCTTCATCGAAGGCGCGGCCGGCTTCGGTACCCCCGCCGCTCTTGCCGCCCCGCTGCTGCTCGGCCTCGGCTTCCCTCCCCTCTGCGCCGCCGTCATCTGCCTTGCCTTCAACAGCATCCCCGTGACCTTCGGCGCCGTGGGCACCCCTGTGCTTCAGGGCTTCAAGTCCATTGAAGCTCTTGCCATGACCGCCCTCGGCGTCGGCGATCCCGCCGTCGTCTACAAGACCATCGGCGAATACGTCACCCTCATGCACCTGCCCATGCTCTTCATCCTGCCCATCTTCCTCTTGGGCTTCATGACCCGCTACTACGGCAAGAACAAGTCCTGGTCCGAAGGCTTCGCCGCGTGGAAGTACTGCCTGCTCGCCTCCGTCTGCTTCGGCGTTCCCTACTTCATCCTCGCCTGGGCCGTCGGTCCCGAACTGCCCTCCCTGCTCGGCGGCATCATCGGCCTCGGCGTGCTCGTGAAGCTCACGCAGAAGGGCGTCTGCGTTCCCGAAGGCACCTGGGACTTCGATACCAGCGACAAGTGGGATCCTGCCTGGATCGGTGAAATCAAGCCTTCCGACGTCACCGAATACAAGGAACATATGAGCCAGTTCATGGCGTGGCTTCCCTATGTGCTGTGCGGTCTCATCCTCGTCGTCACCCGCGTGCCCGCCTTCCATCTGAAGGCTCTGGTCACCGACCCCATGTTCAACATCGGCGCTTCCAACATTCTCGGTCAGGAAGGCGTGACCTCCTACATCGCGCTCATGAACCTGCCCGGCACCGTGCCCTTCATCCTCGTTTCCATCATCACCATCTTCCTGCACGGCATGCTGCGTGACGACGCCATCGGCAGCAACAAGGTCAGCAAGGCCTGGTCTACCGCCTTTGCCAAGATGAAGGCCCCCACCATCTCCCTGCTCGCCGCCGTGGCTCTCGTGTCCATCTTCAAGGGCACGGGCGTGAGCGAAGCCACCAACCACGTTTCCATGCCCATGGCTCTGGCCCAGTGCCTCGCCGACCTCGCCGGCGGCGCCTGGCCTGCCCTCGCCTCCTACGTCGGCGGCCTCGGCGCGTTCATCACCGGTTCCAACACCGTGTCCGACATGCTCTTCGCCAACTTCCAGTGGGATATGGCCAGAACCCTCGACTACACCGTGCCTCAGCACTTCATCATCGTGGCTGCTCAGGGCGTCGGCGGCGCCATGGGCAACATGATCTGCATCCATAACATCGTGGCCGCCTGCGCCGTGCTCGGCCTCATCGGCAAGGAAGGCGACATCCTCCGTCGTACCGTCATTCCCTTCGTCATCTACGGCATCGCCGTTGGCATCGTGGCCTTCATTCTGATGTAAGCGCTGCCTGCCCCACTTGAAAAAGGCCGCCTTCGGGCGGCCTTTTTTTTCGCAGCGGAGGCCGCTCTTCCTCTCTTTTCTCCCCGAAAGGAAAAGAATACCATGATGCGGCACACGACGGCCTTTTCCCTGAAAGCACGATAATCCGGCCCGTTACCGTCCGCGTCTCATCTCCGTTCCGGACCCGTTCCTGCGTCCGCGAGGAGTCTTCATGAAACAGCATTCCCTTTTCGACAACGAATCCTCCCAGCCGCTGGCCGCGCGCCTTCGCCCGAGAAACCTCGACGAATTCTTCGGACAGGAACATCTGCTCGGCAAAGGCAAGGTTCTGCGCAGACTCATAGAAAGCGATCAGATCTCCTCCATGATATTCTGGGGCCCTCCGGGCGTGGGCAAAACCACGCTGGCGCGCATCATTGCCGGGCGCACGAAATCAAACTTCATAGACTTTTCTGCAGTCACGAGCGGCATCAGGGAAATACGGGCCGTCATGCAGCAGGCGGAAAAAGACCTCCAGTACGGCAGACGCACCATGCTCTTCGTTGACGAGATCCACCGCTTCAACAAGGCGCAGCAGGACGCCTTTCTGCCCTTTGTGGAAAAAGGCAGCATCATTCTCATAGGCGCGACCACGGAAAATCCGTCCTTTGAAGTAAACAGCGCCCTGCTCTCCCGCTGCAAGGTGTTCGTGCTTCATCAGCTTTCCGAAAAGGACATGACCGCCCTGCTCGAACGAGCCCTTCGCGATCCCCGGGGCTTCGGCAGTCTTCATGTTTCCATGCCGCCGGACATGCTGGAAATCATTGCCGCCTTTTCCAACGGCGACGCCCGCTCCGCGCTCTCCACGCTGGAAATGATCGTGCTCAACGGCGAAACGGAAGGCGAGAGAGTCAGCATATCCAAAGAAATCCTGGAAGAGTGCACCTCCAGAAAGTCGCTGCTCTACGACAAGAAGGGAGAAGAACACTACAACCTCATTTCCGCCCTGCACAAGTCCATGCGAAATTCCGATCCCGATGCCGCCGTGTACTGGCTCGCCAGAATGCTGGAGGCCGGGGAAGATCCGCTCTACATCGCCAGACGCGTCACAAGGTTCGCCAGCGAAGACGTAGGACTGGCCGATCCGCATGCACTCGACATGACCATTGCCGCCTATCAGGCCTGTCACTTCATCGGTATGCCGGAATGTTCCGTTCACCTCACACAGGCGGTCGTCTATCTTTCCCTTGCGCCCAAATCCAACAGCCTCGACGTCGCCTACAGCCGTGCCAGAAAGGACGCACTTTCCATGCTTGACGAACCCGTGCCCCTGCAGATACGCAACGCCCCCACAAAGCTCATGAAGGAACTCGACTACGGCAAGGGCTATCAATACGCGCACGACACGAAAGACAAGCTGACCACCATGCGCTGCCTGCCCGACTCCCTGCTCGACAGAACCTATTACGTTCCCACAGAGCAGGGACTTGAGGCTCGCTGCAGGCAGCGGCTCGAAGCCATCAAGGCATGGAAGAGAACGCACGAGCAGGTAAGCTCAGGCGAAAAAAACAGCGCCTGAATCGAACGGGGAAAGCTCCTGACCGGTCATAAGTTTTATATATAAAACTTTATTTGACAAACAGTACTATTCCCCCTAGGCTGAACTCGCCGCTTCACGTCAAGCCCGGGAGGTTCCGTTGCCCGTCACAGCTCAGTCCTCTGCCGCCTCCGTCCGCGCCCTGCCCTCGCGAGCTGAGCTCTTTCAGCTCACGCTGCCTCAGATGGGACTCATGCTCTGTCATCTGGCCATTTCCATGACCGACGTGTGGTGTGCCGGAAGACTCGGGCCGGACGTGCAGGCCGCCGTCGGCGTGGTGGCGCAGATATTCTCTCTGCTCATGCTGCTCACCTCCCTTGTAGCCAGCGGATGCATGGCCACAGTGAGCCAGTCTCTCGGCGCAGGGCTCACGACGCGGGCCAACCGCTACGCGGGCCTCATCATCATGCTTTCCGCATCCATGGGCACGCTCGTGGCCGCAGCCGCCGTGCTGTTCGAGCCTGCGATCTTCCGGGCCATGGGCATTTCCGAATCGCTGCGCCCCGCGCTCTCCACGTTCTTTACCGCCTACTGCTGCCAGCTTCCCTTCTACTATGTGCTCATCATGGTGAATTCCATTTTCCGAGCCTACAAGAAGGTGCTCTTCCCGCTGCTCACGCTGATCATCATGACCGTTGCCAATCTCGTCGGAGATCTCGGTTTCGGGCTCGGCCGCTTTTCTCTTCCCTTCTTCGGCGCGGCGGGCATCGCCTGGACGACGTTTGCCTGCGCCGTGCTCGGCCTTGTCTGCAATCTTCTGCTGGCAGCCCGCTACGGTCTGCTTCACCGTCGCACCTTCGCGCCCTGGCGCTGGAACCGCCGTGCCATGCCCTATCTCTTCCGCGTAGGCATGCCCGCAGCCGCCGGACACATCATCACGCATCTGGGCAGCCTCGCCACGCTCGCCATTGTAGGCCTTCTGCCGGAGAGCACCAGCGCTCTTGCCGGCATGAGCGTGGGCGGCAGGGTGCACGCCGTGCTGCTTTTTCCTCTGGGCGCGCTCAACATGTCCATGGTCATTGTGAGCGGCCATCTTCTCGGCGGGGGGGAGAGACTGGGACTATATCATTTCGGACGTCGCGCGGCCCTTCGTCTGGGCCTGACACTCGTCGTGCCGAGCCTCGTGCTCTGGCTTCTGCGCGAACAGGCCGCCGCGCTCTTTTCCAGCGACGCGGCCGTCCTGAGACAGGCGTCCGCCTTTCTGTTCTTCTCCTGCCTCACGGTTCCCCTTACAGGCATGACAGGCATGATGAACGCCCTTTTCTCCGGAGCTGGAGCCACCATGCTGTCCTGCCGCGTAGGCGCCGTTACCTGCTGGATGGTAGGCATCCCGCTGGCACTTCTTCTGGGAGTCTCGCTGAATCTGGGGGCTCCCGGCGTCTTTGCTGCGGGAGCGGCCGGGCAGACAGCCGCCTTTCTCTGGACGCTGCGCATCTTCCACGGGAAAAAATGGCTTGAATACGGCATGAGAAAGCGTCAAACTGCCTGAAAACATGGAGGTCTCCATGACGGAATGTTCCGGTCATGATCCGGAGCAGGAGAAAACGCTTTCTCCTGCGCTGGAAAACTACCTTGAAATCATCTTTCTTGAAGAATCCAGAGACGGCGCAGCCAGAGCCAGTTCCATAGCCGATGCCGCCAAAGTGAGCCGCTCCACCGTAACGAGCACGCTCAAGACCCTCAAGGCCATGGGACTTGTGGAATACGAGCCCTACAGCCTCATTCATCTCACGCAGAAAGGCCGCGTCATCGGTCGCGACATCACGCACAGGCACGTCATTTTCCGGGAGTTCTTCGAGCAGGTACTTCAGCTTGATCACGAGGAAGCCGACGCCGTGGCCTGCGAGCTTGAACACGTGGTGCCGCCCCAGGTCATCCGCCGTCTGGGACAGTTCGTTCTCTACATGCGCAACCGGGACTTCTGGAAAAACTGGCAGGAGGACTACCGGAACGAACGGAAAGAGCTCATCGGCTCCATGGCCGAAACCTTCCGCAACATGGGAGCTCTCGACAATCAGGAGGAAGTGAAGGAACTCGCCCGCAAGTACCGCTGAAAAGCGGATGAACATTAAATGCCTGACGGCCGCGATGCGTTTTCCGCCGCGGCCGTCTGCGTTTCAGAAAAAGGACTGTCCTCAAAACGTCCTTTCTGCCTTTCAGAAAAAAACGCCCCCTTCCGGGCAACGTACCCGTCGGGCCGCGCCCGGACAGAGTCCGTACTCTGCCTCCTACCGGTCTGAAAGCCGATAATGCACAGGCACAAGAATGCTGAATCCGCCGGATGAGCCCGTCTTCAGTCCAATAAGCTTATCTCCCAGTCGTTTCGCCGCGGCATCAAGCACGGAACGCCCCGAATGTTCGGTCAGTACGCACACATCCACGCGCCCGTCGGCAGCTATGTGAACCCGCAGCGTGCAGGTTCCTTCCGCACCTGAACGACGAGCCTGTCGCGGATACTGCTTGTACCGTTCCACCGCCTGAAGTACGGCAGCAAGTGCCTCGTTTCTGCGATCCTCCGCAGCTTTCCCGCTGTCGGCCGCTGCAGGTACGGACACTGCGGCATTGCCGGACGACGGCCCGATCACGTCTTTCCCCAAAGGCGCTGCATCAGTCGGGGGCATCTTTTCCGCCGGCTTCGCCTGCACGGCGGAAGGAGCCTTCACCGCCTTCGGCTTCGGAGCAGACGCCGGCTTCGCTTTCGGCATGACTTTTCGACTCGGCTCCTGTTTCGGCTTCACCGCTTTCGCCTTCGGCTCAATCTTCCGCTCCACAACAGGCTGCGGCTTTTCTTTCTGCCTAAGAGTCTCGGGAACCGTCACTGTCGATTCCTCGGCAAGCAGCTTCTTCATTTCCGGCTGCGGACGCGTCTTCTGCGGCATCTGGCGAAACTGCGCATAGACGCGCGCCATGCTGCGTACCTGCATGGCTGGCGGCGACAACAAGCTCTCCACCTGAAGGGCAAGCGCACAGACAACCGTCAGCGTCATGACGCAAAGCATGCCTGCGGCCGCAGCGTTGCGGCTGCGCCGCTGCTGCGTCATGCCGTAACGTCCGCGCACAGGACAGAAGTCAACGGTCTTCGGCAGGCTCCGTGCTGATGACAAAATGACCTCCTTTCTTCACTCTTGCCACGTCCACCACGCCCACGAACGCTTCAAACGGGGCATTTTTGTCCACATACAGATTGAGCAGCGCTTCCGGCCGTTCCGAAAGCACGACGTCGAGCTCTTCCCGTGCAATCTGCCGTCCTTCATAGTGCAGCGTACCGTCGGCCCTGATGGAGATGAGCTGTTCCTTTCTCTCGGCAGAGGCCTCTGCCTCTGAAGACGAAGGCAAAATAATGTCGAGCACAGGGCGACTGAACGTCGTCGTCATGATGAAAAAGATGAGCAGCATGAAAATGGTGTCGATAAGCGGCGTCAGGTCGATGCCCGGCTCCTCGTCCGGCCCGAAATCAAAGCTCTTCATGGTCCAGCCCCGTTCCGTTGTTTCGCTTCCGGCAGAAATCCAGCGCACGATAGCTGTACTCCACCACTTCAATATGGAATCCCTTGAAACGCAGCATCAGGAAATAATAGACCATGAGCGCAGGTATGGCCACGCACAGTCCCATGATGGTGGTGATGAGCGCTTCCCATATGCCGTTGGCCAGCATGGCCGTATCAGGCGCGACGTTCTCTCCTATGGTTCGGAACACCGTGACCATGCCGAGAATGGTGCCAAGAAGCCCGAGAAGCGGAGAAAGCACGGAAATGAGCCGCAAATAGCATATCTCGCGGGTCAGTCCTTCAAAGTTGCGATGAAAGAGATAGGCTATCTCCGCGCGTATGTCCTCGGAATGGCCGGAGTGCGTCTGCACGATGTCGCGCACTATGCATATGAGGGGATTGTCACCGTCATAGCTCATGCATTCACCGGACACGCCCTCCCTTTCCAGTTCGGGAAAAGTCCGCCGAAAATCACGCCATACCAGAAAAAGAAACAGGTAGCTTTTCAGCGCGAGATACACGCCCGCGCAGGCCACCACCACAAGCACGGCTCCCGCCGGTCCTATGGTTCCGTAAATCTCCGACCAGTTCATTTCTGCACCCCTGGTGTTTTGCTCCATCCGGAGCGACCCGTTCGTCGTTGAGTGTTTCGTGGCCAATGCTTCCGATGCTTCCGCCCGTCATTCGGACGGGACGGAAGATGCGCTCAGATGCGCTCAAGCGCGAGACGGGCAAAATCCTGCGCCCGCCGGCAATCATCATCGTCGGGGTGCTTTGCCGCTTCCTGTATGCGGGCCCGGCGCTCTTCGGTCATGGGATGCGCGCCGCCCGCCACACGAGCCATGACCTCCAGCACCTTCGGGTCAATTTTTCCCTGGCAGAGCCAGGAGCCGAGCACCGTGTTGCCTCGGGAAGGTTCCATGGCCATGGCTTCACCCCGGGCCATGCATTCCTTTGCGTGCTCGGAATCGGGCCACGCTCCCAGCGTGCCGAAAAAAATCAGCCTTGCTCTCTCCACGCCCGCAAGCCACGCCCGGGTTCTGCCGTCCGGCATGCCTCTGTCGACCCAGTAGCCCACGGCCACAAGATCGTATCCGTCCACACGGGAGGGCGCTTCCTCCACGGAAACAAGCGTACATTCCGGCATAACCTCGGCCATGGCCTGTGCCACCTTCTTCGTGTTGCCGGTAAGTGAGGAATAAACGACCAGCGTTTTCATGACTGTTCTCCTGATCAAAGGTTTTCTGTGTCTGCTCTTCTGCCGCAGGCAAAAAAGCGTCCTTTCCGCAGCGCCTCATGCCGGGGCCGTCACGCCCCCGTCATCTCCCTGCGCAAGTTCAGAAAGGAAGCCTTCACCGACGGGATGATGCGGTGATTCTCGCGCCCTGCGTACACGGCAAAGGCCACGCGTCCTCCGGCATGAAAAAACTGCACGGAGTGACTTTCCAGTCCCATGAACGGCATGGAAAGAAAGGCAATGTCCGAAACGGCGTCGGCCCGCAGATGCCCGCCGAGGGCTTCCCCGGATCTCAGGTTGTAGAATCCGCGCCCCATGGTTCCCGCAGGGATGCGGCAGGCAATTTCCATGACGTGTCCCTCGTGCTGCACGATGAACACCGCCTTTTCCCATGCGCCGAGCCCTTCCCATACCTTCACGAAATTGTCTCCGGACGTGAACGCGCACATGCCCTCGGGAAGCGCCAGCGCCACGTCCTTTTCCGTCACGTTGAACTCGCGTGCCAGAGACTCGAGCATCCAGGGCTTTTTCTGTTCAAGCGCCGAAACAAGTCCCTGCGTCAGGCGGGAAGAGGCCGTATTTTTCATCATGTCATATCTCCATCGACAGTTTTTTCCGCGTACGCTTTGCCCTCTCTCCCTTTCATGGGCAGACGCAGCGCACTTTTGCAGGACAACCTCATGAGTTCCAAATCATGCGTGATGACGACCACGCAGGTTCCGCGACGGGCCAGAATCTCCAGCGCACAGGCCATGCGCATCATGTTGCCGCCGTCCAGCCCGCTGGTCGGCTCATCGAGAATGAGCACGTCGGGATTTCCGGCAAAAGCACAGGCAATGACAAGCCGCTGTTTTTCTCCGCCGGAAAGCGACTGCGGATGCCTGTCGGACAACGCCGTCAGTCCGAACATCTCCAGAAGCTCGAACACGGAAAAGCGTTCCTTTGGCCCCGATGCCCGCAAGAACCTCTTTGTCCGCTCTTCGGCCAGACGCAGGCTCACCTCAAGTTCCTGCGTCACGCTCTTCATGTGAAGCTGGTGATCGGCATTCTGAAGCACCACGCCTACCCTGCCGAGAAGTTCCCGTTGCGGCACTTCCCTGCCGTGCATGAAAAAACGCCCGGCATCCGCCCTGTTTAGACCGGTCACAAGACGGGCGAGCGTGGTCTTTCCCGCCCCGTTGTTCCCCAGAAGCGCCGTCACGCCGGGACCGAGGAAAAAATCCGCGTCGTCGAAAATCCGCCTGTCTCCCTTGTAGGCAAAGCGCAGCCCTTCCACTCTCAGGCCCCGTTCGTCATCACTGCGCTCAGGTATGACAATGTCGGGCAGCGTGCTCCGCACGTCCTCCACAAGGCAGTCGCGCAGCCCGCAGCTGTGCCTGAGACTCTCGTCCTGCAGCATGGCAAAAGGCCCCATGGCGCATATCTCGCCGTTCTTCATGACGAGCACACGATCGGCCACGCCCTCGAGCCAGTAGAGCCTGTGATCCACCACCAGCACGGCCATGCCGCTTTCCTTGAGACTGCGAAGCCGCTGCGCAAGTTCAATCGTGGATTCCGGATCCAGATTGGCCGTCGGCTCATCGAGTACGAGCGCACGTATCCCATGCGAAAGAATGGAGGCAAGTCCCACCTTCTGCTTCTGTCCCTCGGAAAGCTCATGGATGGAATGATGCAGCACTTCAGTCAGATCGAAGGCTTCCGCCGCCCGGCTCACCTTTTCCCGCGTGACGGCGGCAGGCAGCCCGCGCCATTCATGCACAAAGGCAAGCTCGTCCTCCACGCCGAGGGCAAAAAACTGCTGCTCCGGATCCTGAAAAAGCGTGCCCACCGTGCGGGAAATCTCTCCGGGCGACATGGTCGTCGTCTCTCTTCCCTCCACCAGCACACGTCCCTTCAGCGTGCCCCTGAAGTATCCCGGGCACAATCCGTTGGCGAGACGCATGAGCGTGCTCTTTCCGCAGCCGCTCTGCCCGGAAACAAGCACCAGTTCTCCGGGGCTCACGCAAAAGCTGATGTCGCGCACTGCCGGAGCCTGGGCAAAGGGATAGGAGTAGGTAACGTTTTCAAAGCGTATCATGTCGTTTCTCCATCTGATTGCTGCAAGGCTCAGCGCATGGCGGACATGGAAGAAGCATCGCCCCACATCAGATGGCAGGCGAATGCGGACACGGCAACGACAATGGCCAGAACGACAAGCTGCGTGTCCCTTGCCGTCCAGGAAGAGACTCGGAACGGCACGAATTTCCCTCCCGCCTCAAGGCCCTTGAGTTCCGCCGCAATGCCGAGCTCTTCGGAGGTACGGAGCGAGCGGAAAAGCAGCGGCGTGAAAAGAAGACGCAGCATCATGAGAGGATGCCGGAACATCTCCCCCGGCCCAAGGCGACAGCCGCGGATCTTCAAGGTCTCCGCCACCTGCTTCACGTCGTTCATGAAGGTGGGGATGAAACGGATCATTACGGCGCCGGGAAGATAGATGCAGAAGGGAAGACGCAATCCCTTGAGCGCGGTAAGCAGCGCCTGAACCCGGCAGGTAAGCGCCAGAGGCAGCACGACGTTGAGCATGACCGCGCCGCGCATGAAGGGCACGGCCAGAGATTCCGGCGAAAACGGCATGGAAGGAACGGCGCGGGAAATGCCCCACGAGCAGAGCGCGGCCACAAGCATCATGATCGCCATGACGGCGTAGGCCGCGGCCAGAGCCCGGAAACGGCGCACGGAAAGCGCGTAGATGAGCGAGGCGACAAAAAGCACGGCCTGCCCCTCGAAGGAGGAAATGATTACCGTAACGACCGAGGCAAGAAGCGTGACGAACATTCTGGAACGCACGTCGAGCCCCACGACGTTCCCCGTATCCGCCGACCCCTGACCCGCCTTTCCGGTCCATTCTCTATTCACGAATGATGCCCGCATGACGCAGCTCCCTGACGGCCCTCACGCCCGAAAAAAGTCCCCCCAGAGAACCGAAATAGCCGATGACCACAAAAGGAACGACCATGACCATGAGCGCCGGATTCTCGCGCATGAAAAGCCAGGACACGCCGAGCGAGAGCGCCTTGCTCACAAAGTCGAACACCGCCGCGCCGATGAGCGCATTTGCCGCGCCTGACGCGTGACGTCGCGGCCAGATGGCCGCCTCGGCGACCAGCGCAGCCATGAGCATGGGCGGAATGAGCGTAACGCTCGCCCCGAGCAGAAGCATGCTCACGATGATGTTGATGACCGTAAAAAGAAAAAGGGTGCCGGGCCTGCGCACCTTGCACAGCATGACCACGAGAAGCGTGGTGAACACAAGGTTCTTGCCCATGAGACTCACGGGATTCATGCCGCCCCCGGCAAGGGCGATAAGCAGCGTGGATACCTTGGAAGCGGCGGCGAACACGCCGACGACCACAAGTTCCTGGGCGCTCCAGCGGGGAAAAAGACGAGTCATGAAGGATCTCCTGCATGCGTACGGAGGACAGGGGCCGGGATTTGCCCCGGCCCGAAGTCACTAGAACCGGTAGCTCAGCTTCACATTGGCATGAAGGCCGGGCTCAAGAATGGCCGTATTATACTGATAGCGCTTGTCAAAGAGGTTCAGCACTTCCGCAAGAAGCGAAAACTGCTTTTCCGAACCGAAGTCGAAGCCGAGCGCGATGTTGGCCGTGGTGAATCCGCCGAGATCGTAATCGCTGCTGCCGGAGGAGGAACGGTACACCGTGGCAGACTGGCTGCGGCCGTACACGTCGGCACGAAAATCCAGATCTTCGGCAAGAGCCTTCGCATAGCGCACGCCGTAGCGTCCCACCCATTCGGGCGTGGCGGTGTCCCAGGTCTTCCAGCCGTTGCCGTCGTCGTACTGACGGCGCATCCAGGTGAGCGTGGCGTAGGGCGTAACGTCACCGAAGGCAGTGGCAAAACGATAGCTTGCCGCAAGCTCCGAACCGAAGGTGGTGGCGTCGGCCACGTTGGTGTAGGTATACACGGAGCTGCCCGTGCTTACCGGCACGGAAGCGATGTAGTTGTCGGCCAGGGAGTAGAAGAAGGCCAGATCGACGTCCAGAGCCCCGTGATTGTAACGCGCGCCCACTTCAAAGTTGTTGGAGGTTTCCGGATCGAGATTCGGATTGCCGTAAATGGTGCCGCCCCCCATGGCCGTGCCTATGTACTTTTCCGTAAGGTTCGGCACGCGGAATCCCTGCGCCCAGCTCGCGCGAAGAGCCAGATCCTCTATGCCGGTCCATACGAGCCCCACGTTGAACACGGGACGGGAATCGGTATCGTCGCCGAGAGCCTTTTTATCCACGGCGCCGGAATAGTCGAACATGGGACGGGTCATGCCGCCCATCTGCATCTTTCCGGTATAGGGATCGGCAATTTCCTCGCCGCGCGTAAGTTCGGTGTTCACGTGCGTCCAGCGAACGCCGTAGGTGAGGGCCAGATTCCACGGAAGCTGGCTTTCCATGGAGGCAAACAGCGACTGATTGAGCTGATTGCCGTCGTAATACTTGTCGGTCACCTTGTTGATGAGAATGCTCATGGCCGGAGACATGGATATCTTATTGTCCAGATACGTTCTGCCTTCGGAATTGAGTCTGTCGTAGTTCAGCTCATACCCGGCTATGAGGTAGTGATTCGCACCGAGCTGCCAGTCCGTCTGCAGCGAGAGGCCGCGGCTTCGTATGATGTTGTGGGCAAAGTTGTCCATGACCACGTCGGCGGCCATGTAGGACACCGGCATGCCGTTCATGCTCGTAGAGCCCGGCCCGCTCGCCTGCCCCACGTAATTTCTCATGTCCTTTTCGTTCTTCTGATACCAGGCGTCAAAGCGCACGCGGCTCAGGTACTCGCTTATGTCTCTGCCTTCCGCAAACATATAATATTTGGTGCGCGCCCACTTGGGCACTCTGACAAAGAAACGGTTGCCGTTTCCGTTGTCATTCATGGACGTGGAGTTGAACGCGCCCTTGTAGTAGTCCAGTCCCGCGCCGAGGGTGAAATGCTCGGAAAAGTCGTAGCTCAGAAAGGCCGAAGCGTCGGTCTGACGGAAATTCGTGTTGTCGAGCTTTCCTTCGGGGGTATGAATATCGCCCTGATCCGAGTGGGAACCGGACAGACTGTACTTGAAGCCGTCAATGTTGCCGCGCACGGCCGCCCCTTCGGAAAAGCCCCGGGACGCGCCGGAAAAGCCCGTCCAGACTTCGCCTTCCACGGGCTTTTCGCCGCCCTTCTTCGTAATGATGTTCACCACGCCGCCTATGGCGTCGGAACCGTAGAGCACGGATGCCGGACCCTTGATCACCTCGATGCGCTCAATGCGCGAGGCGTCGATAAGCATGGGGGATCCGGACATGGACTTGTGCTCGGAAATCTTCTGTCCGTCTATGAGCACCAGCGTGCGAAAGGCGTCTTCTCCTCGTATGGAAATGCGCTTGAGCCCCTGGGAGCCGTCATTCTGCACCTGTACGCCGGGCACATCCTCCAGAAGCTCGCCCACCGTGCGCGCACCGGATTTTCTCACGTCATCCGCGGTCATCACGGTCACGCTCATGGGCACCTGCTGCAATTCCTTTTCCACTCTGGTCGCCGTCACATATACGTCTCCGGCCCTTACGGTCTCCTCCGCAAGGGCAAAAGGGGCGGGGAGCAGGGCGCAGGCAAGCAGTACCGTCGAAAAGCCTGCCCACGTCATCATCGTCTTCTTCATCGTCCATTCCTTTCTTTGCGTTTCCTGCGGGAAACGTCGTTTACCGCCTCAGAAACGTCCGTTCCGAAAAACGCCGCATCCGCGCTGCAAAACCTTTCGGAGAGGCCAAAGCGTCACCCGGCCAGCCGGCTGCTCTGCCGAAGCTCTCCGGACGTTCCTCTGAAGGCGCTCCCTCCGCCGCCCTGCCCCCGACGGCAAGAGGGATCTTCCTTCTCTCATCTGCCCGATCCGTCCAGTTCATGCTTGAGAAAATCCTGCATGAGCTGGGAAAGATTCACCTGCCAGAACTGACCGGCAAGGGTAAGCACCATCACGCCTTCACGCATTTCCACAAGACCCGCGCGGCTCCACTGCTCAAGGAGCGGCTCAAGCAAAGCCTGGAGCGCAACGCCGTGGTCCTTCTCCAGGGCCGCAAGATCCATCCAGCCCTGCTCCATGGCCGCCGCCACGGCACGGAAGAAATAAAAATGCCGGTCCGGACGCACGAGTGCCGTCACGGCCTTGCGGCCGGCGTTCACGCTCTCGATCCACTTCGGATAGCTGCCCTCATTCATGTAGAACCAGCCGCCCAGATTGCCGCCCGCTCCGGGCCCGAAGGCCAGACAGTTCGCGCTGCCCTTCACCTTGAGATTGTAAAGATTGCGCTCCCGGCTGGTGCGCGCCCAGTGCGTGAGCGAAAGCCGACGATAAAAGGCCTTTTCCAGCGCCTGCACTCCGGCGGCAAACATGGCCGACTGCATGGGAATGTCCGCTGCGGGAGGAAGCCTGCCTTCCCGTATGGCCCGGCCGAGCGGAGTCCGGTCGTACACGTTGAGCTGATAGCAGTCCATGCCGTCGAGTCCGGCGGAACAGGCCGCGGCAATGTCGTCCAGCCATATATCCATGCTCTGCATGGGAAAACCGAAAATAAGATCGACGATGACGGCCGCCTGATTGTAGCCCGTCAGCCGTTCCAGCCTGCGGAACACCTCATCCCGGTCGGCCAGACGCCCCATGCTCTGCCGTATCTTCGTATTGAAGCTCTGCACGCCCAACGAAAAGCGGTTGGCTCCTCCGGCAAGACAGGCTTCCATCTTTTCCGGCCCGAAATTGTGCAGGCGTCCTTCAACGGTGATCTCACAGTCGTTGGCAAGAGGCAGATGCGCGCGCACGCCCTTCAAAAGACGCTCCAGGTCTGACGCTTCCAGCGCCGTGGGCGTGCCTCCGCCGAAGTACACGGCATGCACGGGCCCCTGCCGCTGCGCGGCGCGGCTTTCCCAGAGACGAAGTTCCCGAAGCAGCGTGTCCACATAGCGGGCGCTCTCCTCCCGGCTGTAGCCCCGGTTGTAGAAGCCGCAGTACAGACAGTGCGTCTCGCAGAACGGCACGTGGACATAGGCCACGCTGTCTCTGCTCCTCGGCGTGTCGAGAAGACGCTCAAGGTTTTCCTCCACGGCGTCAGGCGCAACCATGCAGCCGCCCACGCCGGGATGCACCGCTATCTTTCCATCAAACGCACGGGAAAGAGGGTCTGCCCCTTCCCTTGCAAAATACTTCTCCAGACTCCGGCGCTCCCCTGCTCCGGAAACGGCAAAGGCCATGCCGTTCATGCGCGGAGCCTCGGAATCCAGCCGTTCCTGAATATTCTGTTCCATGACGGCGCTCATGCATTCCTCGCTCAAGGTTGGTAGGCGAAAGAAAAGTTTTATTCATCAAACTTTTTCTCGGTGATAAAGAAATTGAAATTCATTGTCAACTTAAATCCCGAAATTTCTCTGCCTCCCGAGAATGTTTAACCGTGCTTCGGCACAAAGCGCCGCCATGTTCTTGTAAAAAAACAATGCGCCGTGCCTGCAATATGATCGCCTCCGTCCGTAAGGAAGGAATCGCCCTGTTCCGCGCCCCGCCGAAAAGCAGAATGCAGACCATGGCTGTTCCATGCTTGACAGAACAGGCGGCTTCCCCTAGAAAAAACAAGGCGCGGGCAGTTAGCTCAGTTGGTAGAGTATCGGTCTTACACACCGACTGTCGGGGGTTCGAGTCCCTCACTGCCCACCAGAGAACGTTCATGAAAACCCCGCAGTCGGTTGCCGACTGCGGGGTTTTTGCGTTGCACTCGTGACTTCCGGCCCAGCGCTCCATTCCGTAACGGGGCATGATCCCCGTATGGCGGAAAACGCCGTCAAAACTTCCCTTTTCACAGGCAGCAGGCCTTCCGATACGGGCCACGCTCCATGGCAGACGGCATCACGTGCTCTGCCCCTATACATCGAAGCTGCCCGCAGGCGGCGCAGATATCCCCATCGGAACGTCGGACGCCTGACACCATGAAAAAGCCCCGGGAACGTGCGAAGTTCGACACGTGTCCGGGGCAGAGCCCCGGAACGCAGAACGCGCCCCGGGGCCGATGTTGTACCCGAAGGTATTAGAAGGTGGCGCGCAGACCGAGGCTCACCATATGAGCGAAGTTGCGGTCGGTGTTCAGGTTGGCGCGGATGCTCTGCGAGGCATCGGAGAGGCTGCCGCGGGCAAAGCCTTCGCCCATCATGAGGAAGCGGTAGCCGAGATCAACGGCAAAGGTGTCGTTGATGGCGTAGGAGAAGCCAAGGCCGATCTGACCGGCAAACACGGCCTTGGTGTCGCTCGCGCCGCCGCCGTAGTTTTCCACGCCGTTGTTCCAGCTGTATTCGCTCTTCAGAATACCCACACCGGCGCCGGCGGTCACATAGGGAGTGATCTGGTAGAAGGTGAGGTCATGCAGATCCCAGTACACGTTGAACAGCACGGTCTGCAGGCTTTCTTCCAGCTCGATGGCGGACGTATGGCCGTCGTCATGGAAGTTGTCGGACACGGAGCCGTAGGCGGCGTATTCGAGTTCCATGCGGAAGGGCATGTCGAGGTTGCGGCTGAAGTCGTAACCCACGGCCAGACCGCCGCCCACGCTCACGTCGTGCGTGGAATGGGTGTAGGCAAGGCCCTGATCGCCGTACACGTTGCCGCGGAAGTGCTGAACGTTCAGCGTGACGCGGGGAGCGACATACACGCCCATGGTATCTTCAGCAGCGGACGCGGCCTGTGCGCAGGGCAACATGAGAACAGCGGCCAGAATGGCACTCAAACAAAACTTTTTCATAACGAGTCTCCTCGTGTTGAAGGTTATCCGCCACGGAAAGAAGGGCGGAACTGCTCTTTCCCGGCAAACCGCTCACCGGGGTATTATTTCGGCAGCAGACCGCGATGAGGCAGCACTTTTTTCCAGCCTGTCGGCACAGCCCCTTACGGCCAGCTCAAGGCCCCTGCCGAAGTAAAAGTTTCCGTTCACGAGAGCGCGGCACAGAAGCAGCTTTTCAAAGTCATGCAAAAGCCCGGCATCCGGCGTGCGGTATGCCGTCCAGAACCGGGAAAGACTGCATTCCTTAGAACTCTGCGCAAGACCGGGCATGGCATAGATGGACTTGCCCACGCAGTACACCGCCTTGCCCTGCTCCAAGGCCTGCATGCCCATGGTGCTGTTCAAAAGCACCACGGCACGGCTTTTTCGTATCATGTCCATGCCGTTGCCGCTCTCCACAAAAATCACGCGATCCGCTATGCCGCACGCCTCGCTGAAGCTGCGGATAAAACGGTCGTAGCGGATAAGTCCGCTGTCCAGAGGATGGTTGCGGATGACAAGATGCGTCTCTTTGGGCGCGTCTTTGGCAAAGGACGTCATCACCCAGGCTATGGCCTCCTTCATGCCGCTGAACGGCGAATAACGCCGCACCTGCGAATCGGAATCGAGCTGAAGCGGAAAAAGAAAGAACGGCGCATCATTGATATGGGACAGCGCCTTTTCCGACAGCTTCATGCGACGGCGACGCGTAAAAAAGTGCGGGACCCAGCCGCTGAAAAGCTCCTTCAAATGGCCATACGGACGATGCGTGCGGTAGAACGGAAAAAACGGCATGGACAGAATGGACGCCCCGGCATAGAGCACGGCCTGAAGCTGACGGCTCGCAATGGGATTGGGAGACGATTCAGGGCGTGACGGCTCGGCATAGCGGCGGCTTTCTGCCCGCACCTCTTCCGGCGTATGCGGCAACGTGGAGTTGCCGTTCACCCCTCCCCGCTCCATGGTTATCCAGTGCGGGCGAAGATACCCTTCATCGAAAGCCCACACCCGTATGCCGTTCAGCCGCGCAATATGTACCGCCTCACGATGATGCGGCCTCCAGTCTCCGAACACCATAAGATCCGTCACCTTCCTGCGCATCATGAGCCTGTGCACCCAGGCACTCCAGTCCGATGTGCGGCCGTGATAGCAAAGCGCGCCGTGCGGCCAGTCCAGCACATCGCCGCCGCAGAGATTCACCCGCATCACCTCGTGCCCGCGGGAGCGCAACTCTTCGCCGAGAAGCCGGAAGAACGGTCCGTGCGGCCCCTGAAGAAAAAGGAAACTCGCCATCAGAACACCTTCCTTACCCATGCGCGCAGCGCGGCAAACACTCGCACCATATACTTGCCGTGCATCTGGCCGCCCGGCTGCAGCAGTCGGTTGCACACGTCTTCCGCCGTGCAGAAGCTCGCCGTCTGCCAGTCGTAATAACTCGGGTACAGCAGAAGCACTCCCGCCGTAAGCTCATCCAGCGTAAGGCGCGCCGTGCGCCGTGCAAGAAAGGCTCGCTCCTCCGCACAGTCTTCCGTCAGTCCCCACCCGGCATAGAACGGGCCGCCGTAGGTACACACTTTCACGCCACGCAAAAGAGCTTCAAAGCCGGTCAGGGACGTGAGCGTATGCACTTCGTCCACCACGGCAAGAAGCGCGTCCATGCGCACGTCGCGCACCACCTCGTCGGCCACGCGAAGCGCCTCGGCATCGTCTATCCTGCCTTTGCGGTTCTTCACTTCCACGTCAGGATGCGGCTTGTAGATGATGAAAGACCCGGGATTGCGCCGGCGCACCTCTCTGAGCAGTTCCAGATTTCCCCGGATGCCACAGCCGCCGCGACGCACCGAAGCATCATCCTCCACCTGACCGGGAACCAGCAGCACACGGCGATCCGAAGGCCAGTTATCCCGGGAAAGCGTGCGCTGCCCTACGTTGTACTTGGTGAGTCCCTTGGCCACGATATATTCACGAAGCGCCCGGGCACGGGCGCATAAAACGTCGTGCCCTTCCCTCTCCGGCATGCCCTGCAACATGACCTCAAGATCGCTCGGCTGCGTAGGGTCGTAGTAAATGCCCCGCCGGTCCAGCACCAGAGAATACGGCCACTGAAATTCCGAACCGAGACCCACGGAACGGATGAAGCCGTCTTCCATGCGCACAAGCGGAACGCCCGCACGTCGGCAGAGCTCTTCAAGCCTCCCGTCCGCGCACTTCGACGACCACGCTACCACGTCGCCGCCGTGGCACGCCGCACAGGTTACGGCATGCTCTTCACCGTGGAAGTATTTGAAAAAACGAAAAGACCCTCCCGTACTCTGCAGATAAGCCCGAGCGTGCGGATGTTTCCAGGAAGAATAACCGAAACAGGCATGGAACCCGCGGTTCTGTTCGTTCTTCTCCCGCTGCACGGCAAGCCTCTCGATAGTGTCGTGGATGTCGCAGCGCCTGCCGGTCACGGGATTCACATAGCGGGCATACAAAAGATAGGCCGCCGCAAACACTTCCAGAAGCGTACGCTTCTTCGTTCTGCGGGAACAGGAAACGGCGTCTTCCGTAAGTCCCCAGCCTGCATAAAACGGCATGCCGAAGCAGTGTACGCGCCTGCCCAGCATGAGCGCCTCAAAGCCCATCTGAGAAGTCACCGTATACACTTCATCCGCCTGAGCAAGAAGAGACAGCGGAGACACGTCCTCGGCAATGAGCGTTGCGCCCTCCGCTTTCGCCTGCGCCGTAAGATAGCCCTGCTTTTTTCCGGCCAGAACGTCGGGATGCGTTTTTACGAAGATCCGCGCTCCGGGGAAACGGGTTTTCGCATCGGCCAGCATGGCGGCAAAAGATGAAGCATCCGCCAGTCCGAGGGAGACCGAGGCGTCCCCCACTGTCTGGTCGATAATGAGTACGCGGGGAGAATCCGGGGCCGCCTCTCCCAAGAGATGCGGCGAAGCATCCGGTGCATGATTGTACTTGCTGAGACCATGGTGAATGATAGCGGCAAGAGCCTTTTCCGCCGAGGCCATGAGCGCAGGCGCTTCCCAGCCGCCTGAATTCAAAAGGTTCTCCAGATCCGAAGGACCGGTGGCGTCGTAGTAAATGCCGGTACGATCCACCACCAGGGAAAGCGGCTCCGCCCCCTCGCAGCCGAGACGCAGGGAACGCAGAAAGCCGTCTTCCACGGCAACGTAGGGCAGGCCGCGTTTCGCGGCATAACGCCGGGCTTTGTCGGCTCTGGGCTTGTGCCCCCATCCTGCTACGGCCGTACATATTACTCTTCTTCTCAATCCGGCAAGACTCACCTCACCACCGAGAAAAATTGAAAGGTGAGGAATACGGGAAAACGTACGGGAGAAAGCAAGAAAATGCTCATGCCCTTCAGCATGCATCAGCTTTGTCTTCATTCCGTTCTTCCCGTTCAAAGTATCCATGACAGCGCCACCAAAAAGTTTCAGCCTCAGAGCCGATTATTAAAAGGTAATTCGCAGACCAAGCATGGCCTGATGCATGTAGTTCTTCTGGAGATTCAGACGCATGGAATTACATGAAGCATCGGTGTTGCGCATAATCACAAAGCGATATCCGATATCCACCGAAACGTTCCTGTTGAAGGCATAGGAACATCCCAAGCCAAGCTGTCCCGCGGGAACCCTCGCATGGCCGGAAGCCGACATTCCCATGCTGCGCCCTTCAACATCAATGAAAGCCATGCCTGCGCCAGCCCCGATATAGGGAGTAAATCCGCTGCTGTTCGGCATATCCACATAGGCGTTCATGAACAGCGTCTGCACGCCTATATTTGCCCGAAAAGGAAAACGCATCCTGAACACCTTGACGGACGCCGTTTTCGACACACTTTCGGAAGTCCCATACTCCAGCTCCAGACGGAACGGCACCCGACACTTTCGCCAGAAATCGTATCCAAGAGCCAGAGCGCCTCCCGCTCTGGCCCCGAATACTCTGCGCGGCCCCCATGTGGAAGCAGTCAGATCAAGAGTTCCCCTGGTATGCAGCACGGACACGGCAAACTTCGGCGCAAGATAGACGCCGTAATTACTGTTATCCGCAGCATAAACTAAAGAGGAAGACATCATTATACCTGTCCATACAAAAATAATAACTATAACGTTTTTCACATCATCCTCCCAAAGAAAGCATGTCTGTCAAAAACATGGCATACTTCTTTGAGAGAACAATGATACTAATGATTATTTATATTATATTAATACTATATATTGAGAAATAATTATTAAAGTCATTCTACGGTTACACTCTTTGCAAGATTTCGTGGCTGATCCACATCCTTACCAAGAACATCAGCCATGCAGTAGCTGAACAATTGAAGAGCGGATAACGCAAAAAAGCAGGAAATGACTGGATAAGAGTCAGGAAGACGCCATATGTCTTCAACTCCAAGGGAAGACAGTGAACGTCCTTTTTCCTGAACAAGAGCAATAACACGCCCCTGTCTGGCCAACACTTCCTGAATGTTGGACTTCACTTTAGGAAAAAACACATCATCATCCATCGCCAAAGCGAAGGTGGGGAACTGCGGGTCGATGAGCGCAATGGGGCCGTGTTTCATTTCACCTGCAGCGTATCCTTCGGCGTGAATATAAGAAAGCTCCTTGAGCTTGAGCGCACCTTCCAGCGCCAGCGCATTATATTGCCCGCGGCCGAGATAGAAGAAGCTGCGCGAGGAGGCAAAGCGCAGGGCGAGCTGCTCTGCCCGCTTCTGCATGGCGGGAAGCGCGGCGGCAAGCTTTTCGGGAAGCTCGCGCAGCGCCACAAGAAGATTCCTGTCGAACACGGCCGGGCTGCGGCGCTGCCCGTAATAGAGCGCCATGAGCGCGATGAGCACCATCTGACTGCACATGGCCTTGGTGGAGGCCACGCTTATTTCCGGTCCGGCCTGAGTGTAGAGCACGACGTCGGCCTCTCTCGCGATGGAGGACCCCACCACGTTGCACAGACCTATCACCTTTGCGCCCTTCTCTTTAGCCAGACGCAGCGCGGCGAGCGTGTCCGCCGTTTCGCCGGACTGACTGATGACCATGACCGCCTCGCCCGGCAGAATGATAGGATCGCGGTAGCGGAACTCCGAGGCTATGTCGAGATCGGTGGGAATGCCGCCCACGTTTTCCAGAAGCTGCTGACCCCACAGCCCGGCGTTGTACGACGTACCGCAGGCCACGATGTGCAGACGCGAAGGCACGGGAATGCCGTCGAGCTCCTGAAGATGCACGGAAAGACTCCCGTCAGGCTCTTCGGTCACGCGGCCGGTGAGACAGTCGGTGATGACCCGCGGCTGCTCCATGATTTCCTTGAGCATGAAGTGCTTGTAGCCGCCCTTGGCCGCGGC
>NZ_CALUWV010000013.1 GCF_944324575.1 uncultured Mailhella sp.
AAGACCCTGTCGGCTCCGGCCTTGCGGAATTCTGGAACGGCCAGCGCTATGGTGATGTCGTTGCCCATGACCACGTCAAGCTTCGCTTCGATGAGCTGGCCGGCGGTCACGCTTTCAAGCCCGGCGTGCGCGGCCAGTATTTTCTGAGTTACGGTCATGCCCATAGGGATATGTCCTTGTAAAATGAGAAGGTGCAGTTTTTCTGCCTTGCGGGGCAGCAGCAAAAAGTCCTTTCACGATAAAGTAGCGGTTTGCCCTTGTCCAGAAGAAAGAAGGCAGACCTCCGTGCAGGACATAAGATTTCTCTGGAGATGTTCAGTTATTCCCCGTGGTTGTTTTTCAGAACAGCCGTATCCCGCCTCATGCCGGGAAGAGCAGAGAAAAGAGGGGAAATCTGTACGAAGAAAAGGCGTACTGCGCTCGCGGCATTTCGTCGACAGAGAAGGCATGCTTCTGCCATGAAAAAAGGACGAAGCCCAAAGCCTCGTCCTTTTCATTATTCTCTGTTGTTATGACATTAACTGCAGGGGCGTCGATATCAGGACTTGTGCAGCATGATGTCGAGAATGACCTTGTCGGCTTCCTTCATGCCTGTGGAGCCGAGGCGGCCGAGGTTGGCGATGCAGGCTTCAATGTCGTCGTCCACAATGCCTTCGTTGCCGGGCACCACGGTGCCGCCGAGCGCGAGCAGCACGGCCTGAATGCCCGCGCCCACGGCCGTGGCCACCTTGAGGGCGCAGCTGCTCTTGGCGCCGTCGCATATCATGCCGGACACGTTGCCCACCATGTTGCGCACGGTGCGTTCCATGTCCTTGAGGCCGCCGCCGAGCAGAAGGGCAATGCCGCAGGCCGAGGCCGTGCCCGCCACCATGGCGCCGCAGTGGGCGGAGAGGCGACCGAGGTGATGCTTGATATGAATGGACGTGAGATGGCTTATCATGAGGGCCCGAGCGAGCTTTTCGTCGTCGGCCTGGGTGCGTATGGCGCAGGCCACCACGGGCATGGTGCAGGTAATGCCCTGATTGCCGCTGCCGGAATTGCTCATGACCGGCATCATGACGCCCGCCATGCGCGCGTCGGCCGCGGCGGCCGTGAGCTTGGTGGCGAAGGTGGGCAGATCGTCGGCGAGCACGTGATTGCGTATCTGCGTGTCCATCATCTTGCCGACGCCGAGACCGTACTGCTGCCGGAGGCCTTCTTCGGCCACGCGGCGGTTCATGCGCGCGGCTTCCAGAATGAAGCTGATTTCCTCAAGGGGAGCCGTTACGGCGAACTCGTAGATGTTGGCCAGCGTGAGTGGCCAGGGGGCGTTCTCGCCTTCCGAAGTGTTGTCGGAGCCTTCCTTTTCAAAGGTGAGGGTTCCGTTTTTCCATACGCGGGTGATGTTGTCGTGGCTGCCCGCAAGTTCCGCGGCAGCGCTGTCAGTTCCGGCATGGACGGTGACGAGACAGTAGAGAAGCTGATCGTTGTCCGCAAGATGCAGGTTCACGGCGTCGCCGGACGTCATGGTACGTGCCTTTTGTGCCGTTTCTTCGGAAATGTCTCTGAGACATTCCAGACCGAGGGCGCTTTTTCCGCCGAGCGCGCCTGCGGCGGCGGCCACGCCGAGACCCATTTCACCCGTTCCGGGAACCATGACGCCCATGCCGTTTTTGAGGAGATTGGCGCTTACGGCTACATCCATGCGTTCGGGCGTCGTTCCGAGTTCCTCAGCGGCCCGGGCTGCACACAGCGCCACGGCGATGGGCTCGGTGCAGCCGAGGGCCGGGACCACTTCCTTGTGAAGCAGGGAAATGAAGACGGAGCGATCCTGTTCGTTCATGCTCATGGGGATTACGCCTCGTTTTTGTGCTGAAGCTCGCCGAGCTGTTCGTTGCGGTTGAATATGCCTTCGAGCATGAGCGTGAGCGCGCCGTCGCCCGTAATGTTGCAGGCCGTGCCGAAGCTGTCCTGAAGGGCGAAGATGGCGATGAGCAGGGCCACGCCGTTCTGGTCGAAGCCGAGCACGCCGGTCACAATGCCGAGGGAGGCCACCACGGTGCCGCCGGGCACGCCCGGAGCGCCCACGGCAAAGATGCCGAGAAGCAGGCAGAAGAGGATCATGACGCCGACGCTCGGCAGCGTGCCGTAGAGCATGAGATGCAGCGTCATGCAGAAGAATGTTTCCGTGAGCACGGAGCCGCACAGATGCACGGTGGAGCCCAGGGGAATCATGAATTCCACGAGATTTTTGCTGAGCACGCGGGACTTGCGGGCGCACTCGAGTGCTACGGGAAGCGTGGCTGCGCTGGACATGGTGCCCACGGCGGTAAGGTAGGCGGGAGTATAGTAGCGGAAGACCTCCCAGGGGTTGCGGCCGGAGAGCGCGCCGCCTATGCCGTAGAGCACCGTAAGCCAGATGAAGTGCCCCACGATGACGATGAGCACCATGGAGATGAATACCGGAAGATGCAGACTGAGCGAACCTTCATAGGCGAGACCGAGGAAGGACATGCCCACGAAGAAGGGCAGAATGGGAATCATGATGCGCACCACAAGAGAGCTCATGACGCGCTCAAGCTCGGCAAAGAGCTTCGCCAGGTTTTCCGACTTCGTCCAGGTGATGGCCACGCCGAAGAAAAGAGCGAGAACAAGAGCGCTCATGACGCTGAAAAGCGGAGGAATGTCGAGTCGGAACACGATTTCCGGGAGCTTGCGCAGCGCTTCCGTGGAAGTGGCGATGGAAAGATGGGGAATGATGACGTAGCCGGAAATGGTGGAGAAGAAGGCTGCGCCTATGGAGGAGAGGTAGGCGATGGCCACGGCCGTGAACAGAATTCTGCTGGCGTTCTGTCCGAGGCGGACGATGGCCGGGGTGATGAAGCCCACGATGACGAGCGGTACCAGGAAGAAGATGATCTGACCGAAGATATAGCGCAGAGAAACCACGGCATCCATGAGATGATGCAGCGGACTCTGCGTGTTGTTGCCGAGGTACGTTCCTATGAGGGAACCCGCCACGATGCCGACCAGAAGTTTGAGAATGAGAGAAAAGTCAGCGGCCTTTGTGGACATGTCATGCCTCCATCATCATTAATAAGTACGTTTTTGCGCTGTTAGCACAGGAATGACCTCTTCGCAACACCGACGCTAAAGAGCATGGACAGAAAAGGCCTGTGGCGCAGGCCTTCAGGAGGTCGTCGTCCCTTTGTGGAAAGAGAGAAAAAAACGGAAGAATTGCGCTTTGTTCTGCTTTTCGGAACATATCCCCCGGTGGGAAGGTCGAAGGCAGGAAGAGATGAGGAAAGAGGGAAAAATGAAAAAATCTCGGAGAAAATGCTTGACGAAGGACGGAAAGCTCTATAAGAATCGTCCTCACCGAACAATAAAGGCGCGTAGCTCAGGTGGCAGAGCACTTCCTTGACACGGAAGGGGTCAGCAGTTCAAGTCTGCTCGTGCCTACCACAAAAAAACATCGGAAAGGGAGGCAGCGCCTCCCTTTTCTTTTTTGTTTTGTCAACTGTGATTTTTTGGAGTTTTCCCATGCAGATATCCGTAGAAGGAAAGTTGGTTGAGGCCGCCGCCGGCGCTTCGTGCGCCGAGGTGCTGAAGCAGGCTCTTTCCGGCAAACGGTTCAAGGCCGCTCTTGCCTGCCGTGTAAAGACTGCAGACAAGGAAACGCTGCTCGATCTTTCTGCTGAAATGCCCGCCGATGCGCTGGAAGCCGCCCCCGTGACGGCTGAGGACCCCGAAGGGCTTCAGCTGCTGCGTCATTCCACTTCCCATGTCATGGCCGCTGCCGTTCAGAAGCTTTTCCCCGGCGTGAAGGTCACCATCGGCCCGTCCATCGACTCCGGCTTCTATTACGATTTCGATACGCCGCGTCCTTTCTCCCACGATGACCTTGAAGCCATCGAAAAGGAAATGCACGCCATTGTCTCCGCGAACATTCCCTTTGAACGTTCCGTCATGAAGAAGGACGACGCCATCGCCCTGTTCCGCGACAAGGGCGAGAGCTACAAGGTGGAGATCATCGAGGGCATCGACGCCGATTCCGTGTCCCTGTATCGCTGCGGCGACTTTCTGGATCTCTGCCGCGGACCTCACATTCCCGGCACGGGCGCCGTCAAGGCCTTCAAGCTGCTTTCCGTGGCCGGCGCCTACTGGCGCGGCGACGAAAAGAATCCCATGCTGTCGCGCATTTACGGTACGGCCTTTGCCGACGAAAAGGCCCTCAAGGACTATCTGAACGCTCTTGAAGAGGCCAAGAGGCGCGATCATCGTCGTCTCGGCAAGGAACTCGGGCTGTTCTCCTTCCATGAAGACGTTGCCCCCGGCATGTCCTTCTGGCTGCCCAAGGGCATGATGCTCCGCACCATTCTCGAAGACTTCCTTGTGCGTGAACATCTCAAGCGCGGCTACGAGCTCGTGCGCGGTCCGCAGATTCTGCGCCGCGAGCTGTGGGAACGTTCCGGCCATTACGATCACTACCGTGAAAACATGTACTTCACGGAAATAGAGGGCGACGTGCACGGCGTGAAGCCCATGAACTGCGTGGGCCATATGCTCATGTACGGCGAAACCCTGCACAGCTATCGCGATCTTCCCGTGAGGCTGTTCGAGCTCGGCGTGGTGCACCGTCATGAAAAGTCCGGCACGCTGCACGGACTTCTGCGCGTGCGTCAGTTCACGCAGGACGATGCCCACATCATCTGCACCACCGAACAGCTTGAAAGCGAAATCCTCAACGTCATGCATCTTTCTGCTGACCTCATGGATCTGTTCGGCTTCAAGTACCGCATCTTCATTTCTACCCGCCCCGAGGACAGCATCGGTTCCGACGAGGCCTGGGAAAACGCCACGAACGCGCTCATCAAGGCCGTGGAGAAGGAAGGCAAGCCCTATCAGATCAACGAGGGCGACGGCGCCTTCTACGGCCCGAAAATAGATATCAAGGTCACCGACGCCATCGGCCGCGAATGGCAGCTTTCCACCATTCAGGTGGACTTCACCCTGCCTGAGCGCTTCGATCTCGTTTATGTCGGTCAGGATGGCGAACGCCATCGTCCCGTCATGGTGCACCGTGCCATTCTGGGTTCCCTCGAACGCTTCATCGGCGTTCTTACCGAGCACTATGCCGGCGCCTTCCCTGCCTGGCTCGCGCCCGTGCAGGCCCGCATCGTCAACGTGACCGACGCCCAGATGGACTATGTCAAGGAAATGAAGGCCAGCCTCGCCGCCGCCGGTATCCGTGTGGAAACCGATCTGCGCAATGAAAAGCTGGGCTTCAAGATTCGCGAGGCCCAGATGGCCAAGATTCCCTACGTCCTCGTGGTGGGCGACAAGGAAGTGGCCGACAGAGGCTTCAGCGTCCGTCTGCGTTCCGGCGAGAACATCGGCTTCCGTTCCGTGGAAGACGTGATCGCCATGATCAAGGCGGACAGTGAGGAACCGTTCAAACGTGGAGGTATGAGCTATAGCTTCGCCTAACATGAGACCTCGCCGCGACGTGCCTCAGGACGGCGTGCGCCGCAACGAGCAGATTCGTGCCCGTGAAGTACGGGTGATTGGTCCGGAAGGTGAACAGGTCGGTATTCTTCCCTGTTCCGATGCCATTGCCATGGCCCATGAGGCCGGCTACGACCTGGTGGAAGTGGCCGCCAACGCGGAACCGCCCGTCTGCCGCATCATGGACTTCGGCAAGTTCAAGTACGAACAGCAGCAGAAGAAGAAGGAAGCCAAACGCAACCAGACCGTGGTGCAGATCAAGGAAATCAAGGTTCGTCCCAAGACCGACGACCATGACTACGAAACCAAGCTGCGTCACATTCGCCGTTTTCTCACGGACGGAGACCGCTGCAAGGTGACGGTGTTCTTCCGCGGACGCGAGATCGTGCATAAGGATCGCGGCGAATCCATTCTGACCAAGATCATCGCCGACACCGCCGATGTGGGCAAGGTCGAACAGGCTCCCAGCGCTGAAGGCCGCACCCTTCAGATGCTGCTCATTCCTCTTCCCAAAAAGTAGTTCATTATCCGGCACGACGGGAATTTCCCGCCGTGCCGGTGAAATTTTCGCGGGATACCGCGATGGACGGAAATTCCGTCTACGGAAGGAACGTACGAAAGGGGCGCAGGGCGTTGTTGTGCGCGCCCTTGCTCGTATTTTTTGCTTGCAGATTATGCGAAAATGCTGCATAGTCGGTTCTTTCTGATGCCCAAATCGTGCGTGCCGGTTGCGGCGCGTCACGAATATCTAAGGAGTTGGTTATGCCCAAGATCAAGACCAGCCGTTCCGCCGCCAAGCGCTTCAGCACCACCGGCAGCGGCAAGTTCCGTCGTCGTCGTCAGAACCTGCGCCACATCCTCACCAAGAAGGATGCCAAGCGTCGTGCCCGTCTGGGCAAGGGCGCCCTCGTCGACAGCGCGAACCTGAAGGCCGTCAAGCGCCTCATGCCCTACGCGTAAGTCCTGCCTTTCTGCAGGTTGCGCAGTTTTCAAATTTCGCCGCTCTTGCGGCTCAACTCCCGCTGGCCTGATCTCCGCCTCGCGGGACTGAATGTGGAGGATTTTCCATGCGTGTGAAGAGAGGTCTTGCTGCCCATCGTCGGCACAAGAAATATCTGGATATGGCCAAGGGCTTCCGCGGCGGCCGCAGCCGTCTGTACCGCATTGCCCGCGAAGCTGTCGAACGTTCTCTGAATTATGCCTTTGAAGGCCGCAAGCTCCGCAAGCGCGCCTTCCGCCGCCTGTGGATCCAGCGCATCAACGCCGGCGCCCGCATCAACGGCCTGTCCTATTCCCGTCTGGTCAACGGCCTGAAGCTTGCCGGTGTGGAAATCAACCGCAAGATGCTCGCTGACCTCGCCGTGCGCGAAAAGGCCGACTTCGCCGCCATCGTCGAACTGGCCAAGTCCAAGCTGGCGTAAGTTTCCTTTTCGGAACAGCCCGCGGCCCTTGCGGCCCGAGGCACCAGATGAAGCTTTTTGGGGAGTTTTTCCCCGTGGGGGTGCAGGGCCTGGCTCTGCACCCCCTTTTTCATATCTTTCATTCAGGCGCGCCTGAGGCGCAGCCTGCCACAAGGCCTTGCCATGGATTTCCTTGAACAATTGAATGGACTGGTCGGCAAGCTCGATGAACGCTTGAACCAAATTTCGTCCGAAGCGGAACTGGAAGCGGCCCGCGTGGAATTTCTCGGCCGCAAGGGGCAGCTTGCCGAGCTCATGTCGCATATGCGCGATCTTTCTCCCGAACAGCGTCCCGCCTTCGGGCAGGCCGCCAACGCGGTGAAGCAGCGCCTCGTGGAGCTGTTTGAGCAGCGTCTCGCCCGTCAGGAAGAGGAGAGGGAGGCCGCCTTCCTTGCCGGATTCGATCCCAGCCTGCCCGGCCGCAGCCTGTGGAACGGTTCTCTGCATCCCATTACCCTGGCCATGCAGGAAGTGTGCTCCGTGTTCCAGCATATGGGCTACGAGATTGCCGGCGGTCCCGAGGTGGAAACCGACTTCAACTGCTTTGAAGCGCTCAACATGCCCCCTGAACACCCCGCCCGCGACATGCAGGACACCCTGTACATTACCGACAAGGTGCTGCTGCGCACACATACGTCCTGCGTGCAGGTGCGCACCATGATGAACCGCAAGCCTCCGCTTGCCGTCATCGGACCAGGCAAGGTGTATCGCCGCGACTCCGACGTGACCCACACGCCCATGTTCCATCAGATAGAGGGCCTGCTCGTGGACAGGCATGTGACCATGGCCGACCTGCGCGGCACGCTTACCGCCTTTGTTCGCGCCGTATTCGGTGAAAAGACGCGCGTGCGCTTCCGTCCCAGCTTCTTCCCCTTCACCGAGCCCAGCGTGGAAGTGGACATGTCCTGCACGCAGTGCGGCGGCCACGGTCACGTGAACGGTCAGCCCTGCCGCGTGTGCAAGGGCTCCGGATGGCTTGAAATTCTCGGCAGCGGCATGGTCGACCCGGCGGTGTTTGCTTCCGTCGGCTACAATCCCGACGAGGTTTCCGGCTTTGCCTTCGGCCTCGGCGTGGAACGCGTGGCCATGCTGAAGTACGGACTTACCGATCTGCGCATGAACTTTGAAAACGACGTGCGCTTCCTCCATCAGTTCCCTGCGTAGAGGAAGAATGATGTGGTCGGGAAAAGGCGGTCTCCGCTCTTCTTCCCCCGATTCCCCGCGCCCGCTGCTTTGACGGGATGCCGACGGGGAGGGCTGGGTCGCCTTTCGGGGCGGACGCCCGAAAGACCATGACGTTTCATCCTCTGAGGAGAAAAAATATGCTGCTGAGTTTCAATTGGCTGAAGGAATTTGTCCCGTACACGGGAACGGCGGAAGAGCTGGGCGACATGCTCACCATGCTCGGCCTTGAACTGGAAGAGGTCGTGCATCCATATGCGGAAATCGAAGGCGTGATCACCGGCCGTGTGCTCACCTGCGAGGCGCATCCCGACTCCGATCATCTCCATGTGTGCACCGTGGACGTGGGTACGGGAGAACCTCTCAACATCGTGTGCGGCGCGCCCAACGTGGCCGCCGGACAGCTTGTCGTCGTGGCTCCCGTAGGCTCGACGCTTCCCGGCGGGCTCGTCATGAAGAAGGCCAAGCTGCGCGGCGTGCCTTCCTTCGGCATGATCTGTTCCGAGCGCGAGCTCGGTCTTGCCGACGACCACTCCGGCATTCTCGTGCTGCCTGAGCAGAACCGGTCCGGCCGTCAGGTCATGCCCGGCGAGAAGTTCGTCGATGCCTACGAGCTGGACAAGGAAGTGCTGGACATCAGCATTACCCCCAACCGTGCGGACTGCCTTTCGGTGTACGGCTTCGCCCGTCTCGTGGGCGCGTATCTCAACCTGCCCGTGACGCTGCCTTCCTTCCATCTGGAAGAGAAGGGCGAGGACATGAGCCGGGCCGTGCCCGTGGATGTGAAGGACGGCGGTCTCTGCCCCTCCTACCGGGGCCGCATTCTGAAGGGCGCGAAGGTCAAGCCCTCTCCTGCCTGGATGCGCTATCGTCTGCACGGCGTGGGCGTGCGCGCCATTTCCAACCTCGTGGACGTGACCAACTACATTCTCATGGAGCTCGGCCAGCCCCTGCATGCCTTTGACCACAACAAGCTGGCAGGAGGCCGCATCATCGTGCGCCCCGCCAGGGACGGCGAAACGCTCACCACCCTCGACGGTCAGCTTCGTCAGCTCAGGGACGGCGACGGCCTTATCTGCGATGCGGAAAAGCCGGTGGCTCTTGCCGGTGTCATGGGCGGCCTTGAAACCGAAATCACCGACGAGAGCGAAAGCGTGTTCCTTGAATGCGCCGTGTTCCGTCCCCGTTCCATCCGCATGACGGCCCGTCGTCTCGGACTCACGAGTGAGGCGTCTTATCGCTACGAGCGCGGCGTGGATCCCACCAACATGTCCTTTGCCCTGGATCGTGCGGCCGCGCTCATGGCCGAGCTGTCCGGCGCCGAGGTATGCCGCGGCGTGTGTGAATGCACGCCGAGCCCCTGGCAGGCTCCTGTGGTTCGCTTCCGTCGCAGCCGCGCCGAAGATCTGCTCGGCGTGGAGCTCACCGATGAGTTCTGCGCGAAGACGCTGGAGAGCCTCGGCTGCACCGTGGACCGCAGCGCAGGCGACGAGTGGAGCGTAAAGACTCCCGGCTGGCGCTACGATCTCACCCGCGAGGCCGACCTCATTGAGGAAGTGGCCATATTCAAGGGCGTGGACAATCTCGGCGAGACCCTGCCCTCCATTCCGCAGACGCTTTCCTCCTTCGGCGCGCCGGAAGGCCGTCATGCCTTCATGATGCGCGTGAAGAACTGGGCCGCGGGCCTCGGTCTCAACGAAGCCGTGAACTACAGCTTCGTGGGCAACAAGGATCTCGATTTCCTCGGGCTGCCTGCCGAAGGCCGCGTGAACATCATGAATCCGCTCACGGCCGAGCAGGACGTGCTGCGCACCGAGCTTGCCCCCGGTCTGTTCCAGAGTGTGCGTCACAACATAGCGCAGGGTGCAACCGGCATCCGTCTCTTTGAAGTGGCCGAAGCCTTCTGCCAGGATGCCTCCAGCGATACCACGGTGAAGGAAGTGCGTCATCTTGCCATGGTGCTTTACGGCTCCCGCTACGACGAGGCCTGGGCCCACAGGGAAGAGGATCTCGACTACGTGGACCTGAAGGGCATTGTGGAAAAGCTCTTTGCCTTCCTGCATCTCCCGCTGCCTTCCTTTGCCATGGTGGAGCATCCCTATCTTGCTCCCGCCGTGCGCATGACCATGGAAGACGGTTCCGTTGCCGGTGTGCTGGGCCGTCTCAAGCCCGCTCTGGCCGACGCCTATCTGGCCCGCAAGGCCGTGTGGTACGCTGACCTTGATCTTGATCTTCTGCGTGCGCTCTCTCAGGGCAAAAAGACGCACTTCCAGGCGCTTCCGGTGTTCCCGGCCGTGCGTCGCGACATCACCTTCATTGCTCCCCGCTCCATGCATGTGGACGCCGTGCTTGCCGCCGTGCGCGGCGCGAAGACGAACCTCATGGAGAGCGTGGAACTTCTGGACGTGTACGAGCCCAAGGGCGGCGAAGATCGCAACATCACCTGCCGCATCACCTTCCGCAAGGCCGATCGTACTCTGCAGGACGGTGAGGTGGACAAGGAGCGCGAAAAGATTGCTTCCTTTGTGGTGAAGAGCCTCGGCGTGCGCATCTGACGCATACTCTTTTCAGATGCTTCGGGCCGCTTCCTTTTGGGGGCGGCCCTTTCTTTTCCCGGGGAAAGGCAACGGCGTTCCCTTGCCGGAGCCGCCTGTCGGCTTTACCTTTCATGTCGGCAAAATCTCCGGCTGTTCGCGCTTTTTTTGAGGACAGCTTCTTGCGGAGAATCTCTGCAGGGAACGTTTCCGTGGTCATTGCAACACTTTGTCACGAAAAAACGTTCGGAAAATTATGGCGTAAAAAGAAGGAGTGTGCCACAGGTAGGGAAAAGCGGATGAGGGCGCATCATGCGGAAGCGCCGCATCCTTACGGGCGACATCGCACTCCGGCGTCTGCCGGATGAGAATACGAGGTGACTATGCGTTTTTTTAAGTTTTGTGCAGGCGTTGCGCTTGCTGTCTGTCTGGCATTCGGCGGAACGGGAGCGGCACAGGCCGTTTCCGACGTGCAGACCTTCCGTCTGGAAAACGGCCTTACCGTGCTCGTGCGGGAAGACAGCCGCTTCCCGCTGGTGTCGGTGCGTCTTTTCGTGAAGGCCGGTTCCGCCTGGGAAAAGCCTGAAGAGGCGGGCATGAGCCATCTTCTGGAGCATATGGTGTTCAAGGGATCCAAGACCAGCGGCCCCGGCGTGGACAAGCGCGTGGAAAACGCCGGCGGATCCATGAACGCCTATACGTCATATGACATGACCACGTATCTGACCGACCTTCCGGCTGCAAAGTGGAAGGATGCCATGACAGCTGTGCGCGATCTGGCCTTTGACCCGCTGCTCAGACAGGCCGATCTCGACGCGGAACGGGAAGTCGTCATTGCCGAAAAGAAGCAGCGCGGCGACAACCCCATGACGAAACTCTTTCAGACGGCGCTTGCTCACACGCTGAAGGGCACGCCTTACGAGACGCCCGTCATCGGTACGGAAGAGGCCCTTCGCGGCATGACTCCCGACATGATGCGCGACTACATAAAGCGTCGCTACGATCCGCGCGACATGGTGCTTTCCGTGGCGGGCGACGTGAAGGCGTCCGACATCGTTGCCGAGGCAAAGGAGCTCTTCGGCGGATACGAAAATCACAACGTGCTCAAGGTGGAACCTTCCATTGATCCTGCCACGCTTGCCCATGGAATGGTGGTGGACGTGCAGCCCGGTCCGTGGGACAAGGCCTTCGTGTCCCTGACGTTTCCTCTGCCGGGCATGAAGAATGAACTCATGCCTGCGGTCGACGTGCTGACGCACCTTCTTTCCGGCGACGATACGGCGCTTCTGCCGAAGCGCTACCGCATCGACGCGCCCGTGGTGGACAGCGTGAGCGCGTCGGCCATGAGTTTTGAGAGGGCCGGGGTTTTTGCCGTGCTGGCTCAGCTTGACGCCGTCAAGGTCGCAGACTATCTGCGCGACATGGGAAAGACGCTCGCGAACCTGAAGGCTTCCGACTTTACCGACGAGGAAATCGCCCGCGCGCGTCTGAACCTTGAGGACAGTTATCTGCGCGGCCTCGAGAACATTGCCAACATTGCCGAAACCATGGGAGCGGAATATTTCTACGATCCGTCGAGCGTGGGAGGAGAACGTTATCTTGCTGCGGTTCGCAGCGTGGGACGCGAGCAGATTCAGGCTGCCATAGACACCTGGCTGCGCCCCGACGCTCTCGCCGTGTCCGCCCTCGTACCGCAGGGAGAAAACGGCAGCTCCGCCGTTGTGGACAACGACAAGGTCAGGGCAGCCATGGTGCAGGGCTGGCCGGAGACGGGCCGGGCAACGGCGTTATCCTCGACGTCTGCAGACAAGGCGGCGGCATTGAAACCCGAGGTCGTAAAGCTCGGGGAAGGGCGCACGCTCGTGCTTCTTCCCGATCGTTCGCTGCCGTATGTTTCCGCCGCGCTGAGCTTCTCCGGCGGCGAGCTTCTGGCCACCGACGAGGAGGAAGGTCTGGCTACGCTTGCGGCTTCCGTACTTACCACGGGCACGAAAAACCGTACCCTGAACGACATCAACGTTTATCTTTCCGGTCGTGCTTCCGGTCTGTCGGCAGGAATCGGTCTGCGCTCGTTCAGCGTGCAGATGGATGCCCCTGCCCGTTTTGCGCCCGAGGTGTTTTCGCTCATGAAGGAAGTTCTGGAACAGCCTGCGTTCCGGGATGAGGACGTGGAACGCGCAAAGCGTGAGCAGACAGCTTCCATCGTGAGCAGTGAGCAGAGCGCCATGGGACTGCTCGGACGCAACCTGCGTCATTTCCTGTTCGGCAGGGGCTCGTACGCGCACAGAACCGAAGGTGATCCTGCCGTGGTGGCGAAGTACACGGCAAAGGACGTGGAAGGATTCTGGAACAGGCAGAAGGTGCGCCCGTGGGTGCTTTCCGTGGCCGGCGATTTCAACCGTGCCGAGGTAGAAGCGTTTGCGAGGTCCCTGCCTGCCCCGTCGGCAAAGGCTCTTGAAAGCTCCGCGCCTTCGTGGAACGGGCAGAAGAGCTGGACCATGACGCTGCCCGGTCGCAATCAGGCCGTATACCTCATGCTCTTCCCCACTACGGGGACGGAAAATGCCGATCGACCGGCGCTTCGCCTGCTTTCGGAGTGTCTCGGCGGATTCACCGGCAAGCTTTATCAGGAACTGCGTGAGAAGCAGAGTCTCGGCTATTCCGTGTTTCCCGTGGACTGGTCCGGCAAGGATACGGGCTTCCTTGCCTTCGGCATCATTGCCTCGCCGGAGAATCTGGACAAGGCAAAGGCCACCTTTGAAGCCATTGTCCGCGATCTGCATGAGAATCTGCTGCCTGAGGAAACGCTGGCTCGCGCCAAGGCCGTGGCCGAAGCCGATTTTTACCGTGCACGGCAGAGCCGCGCCATGCGCGCGGGCGAAGGAGCGGCCAACATCCTTAATGGGCATGACCTTGATTACAGCCGGAAGAATCTTGAGGCCATGAAGAGCGTGGACGCAAAAACGCTGCGCGACGTGGCCCGCAGATATCTGGATCTGAACAAGGCATATGACCTTCGCGTGACGCCGGTCGAAACGCCTCAGCCGTAGCGCGGCTTCAGGCAGGCACGAAGAAAGAGCGTGCCTGATCGGACAACGCGTTCTGTCTTGCGCGGATGAAAACAGGGGGCCGGAAAACCGGCCCCTTTTTCGTCTCCCCGGCAGGTGAGACGATGGACTGTGGCATGCCGGGGACTGCCGCTTTTCAGTGTGCCCGGGAGCGTACAGGCATCAGGGACGCTGCCGTATCTGCCTGCCGTTGTATACTGCGAGGGGCGACGGAATATTCCGCCGCCCCGACTGTGGAGGACTATGAAAAGGCTTGGGTGGGCCGGTAGAAAATCAGGCGAGAAGCTCCTCGATGGCCTTGAGGACCACGGGCTTCTGCTTCAGCCCTTCCAGACGGGACACTTCCTTATCCCCTTTGAAGAAGAGCAGTGTGGGAAAACCCTTCACACCAAGGCGTTCCTTGAGTTCTCTGTTTTCGTCGAAGTCGATCTGATAGATGGGGAAGTCCGGCATGGCTCTGGCCACGTCCTTCAGGACGAAGCCGAGCATTTTGCAGGGACCGCAGGTCTTGGAATAGAATTCCACCAGCATGGCGGCAGGCTTTTCCATGGCGTCGAAGGCCTGCTGGTTCAGTTCGCTGAGCATTTGATGTCTCCTGAAAAAAGTGCGTTGTCTGCCTGTCCGGGCGGGAGAGGCAGACTGTCCGGTCTTGCGGGACGGAGTCCGCGGTCCGGGCGGATAAGGATCTGAGGACGGAGCCGGACGGGGATATCCGGCTCCGCGGCTATCGTCAGATAGTCAGGGTGATGCCGGTATCGTACTTGCCCTCGTCGATGATGAGGGAGACGTGGAAGGTGCCGGAAAGTCCTTCGAAGCTCACCGGGAATTCCACAGACCTGTCGTCGGACTCCAGGAAGGTGCCGACGCACATGGCGAGGAAGGGACGCTTGGTGGTGGGCACGAAATAGGCGTGCGTGCTTTCGCCTTCGAGCAGCAGCATGACGAGCTGACCCTTTTCAAAGGTGCCCTTCATGACCAGACGGTCCACTTCCTGGGCCATCTTGATGTTGTATTTGTCGGGGACCAGACCGCCGTCTTCCATGTCGGGCACGGTGTCGAAGGTTTCCGTGACGCCGAGCGTACCCAGAATCTGTCCCTTGCCGAAGGTGAGCACGTCTTCCTTGCAGTAGAGCGGCATCTTTTCGGCGCGGTAGTAGTTGCCGGGAACGTGCATTTCATACATCACCGTATCGTCCTTGATTTCCACGGTGATGGCCTCCATGTGCACATACTGCTCATCCTCGCCGCGGAACTGCACCGGAGGACGGTTGCAGGGCTCGCCCTTGTAGGTGCCCGTGCCGCCGGAGTGCACCAGATAGTGTCCTTCGCCGTAGTATTCGACGTTGCTGATGTAGCAGGAGAAGAATTCCGAGCCGCGTTCCTTGCCGTACTGCCACACCTGTTCGATTTCCATTTTTTCGGTGTCGATATGGTAGCGCACGCCGCGGGAGAAGTTGTCCTTGGCGGGGAGGTAGTTCTCCTTTTTCTTGGCGCGCCAGTGCCCGTTGTCGAAGCACATGATGTCGCCGTCGGGCAGAACCACGGCCGCGTGCTGCTCGTACTGCCAGTCGAATTTGGACAGGTCGCCCACGGGCTTGAAGAAATACTTCTGCATGTCTTCAGGCCAGCCTTCCGGATCGCCGATAATCCAGTTCAGCTTGCCGGTCTCGTAGTCGAGATTGATGACGGCGTCCTGATGACGGCCGGAAAGGGTGAGGGTATTGGTCTTTTTGTCGTACCATACGGAGTTGTTGTGGAACCAGTCGTGTTCGTCCTGACTGCCGGAGCCGCCCACGTTCTGAGGCAGGGCCTTCTGATAGTCCCAGCTCTTGAGAATGGCGCCGGTGTTTCTGTCCACGAGCACGCACATGTCTTCCACGGTGCCGCGCGGCGGGTCCTGCGTGAGGATGAGCAGGTTGCCGTCCTCCATTTCCAGCTGGTCATGATGACTGCCGCCGGGGATGCGGAATTCCTTGTAGATTTTGCCTATCATGCCGAATTCGAACACGCCCGTGGTATGATAGGGCGGCATGAGCAGACGGTGCGTTCCCATGAGCAGGCGGCCGTTCTTCACGCGCTTGAGGTCGAAGGAGAAGTTCAGCGTGATGAACCAGCGCACGTCACCCCTGTAGTCGTAGGCCGCAAGGTTGGCCGGAGAGGAGGGGCTGAGGAACATGAGGTTCCCGTCCATGTAGGAGGCGGTCGTTTCGATGCTGATGGGCAGATGCACGCTTTCCGGCGCTTTTTCCGTCTGAATGGTCAGGGTGCTCTTCGTTCCGTCGCCGAGGGTGATTTCCACCGTGTTGGCGGTGTCGGCATACAGACCGTATACGGGAAGGAAGTGTTCCTCTGCGGCCGGGAAGGTGAAGGAGATGTCTCCGGCCTCTTCCTTGCCCTTCACCCGCACCGTGGCCGTGGTGGCCTGAGGCGTTTTGAAATACACCAGCGCGGTCAGAGGCGCGATGAGGTAGGGGTTGAGTTTCACATACGGCGTTTCGATGCCGTAGTCGCCGTTGCGGCATTCCGCCAGCATGGCCTGTTCCGCAGCGTACTGCGCGTCGATGATGTGGGTGATCTGTTTCAGCTCGATGCTCATGAAGACCTCCGGTCAGATTGATGTTTCGTTGTTCCGGTTTCCCGCAGAAAGAAGGGCAGTGCGGAAGGTGCCTTGCCTCTGGCAGCGGGGGCGACATCTAATTTAGTAGATAAGCGACAGCAGGGGAATACCCGCCAGAGCGTACATGACGACGCACATGACGAAGATGATGAGGCCGTAGTGCACCACGTCCTTCTGGCTTATCCAGTCCTTGTTGCCGTAGAGCACGGCTGCATATGGGGAGGCTGCGGGCGTGAGGATGGCGACGTGCAGCGCGAAGATGAGCAGCGTGGCCGTGGCCTCGAAGTTGCCTCCCGCCTGCTCGCTGAAGATCTTGACCACGGGCATGAACAGCACGCCCATGACGCCGTTGTTGGCGAACTGCGTGATGGTGCAGCAGAACACTATGAGGATGACGGCAAAGACAAAGTAGGAGTGGCCGCCGAGCAGCGGATTCAGGTTCTGCGACAGAAAGTCCGTGATGCCGGTGCTGTCCTGCGTCATGGCGGTGGATACGGCCATGGCCATGGCCACCAGAAAATAAACGTCCCAGATGATGTATTTTCCCGCCATGTCTTTGAAGTTGAGAACGGGCCTGTGGTCCACGCGGCAGATGCTCAGGCCGATGACGAAGAGCATGACTACGCCGAGAGGTCCTATCTTGGACAGAAGGCCTATGCCGGGAAGACTCTTGGGAAGAATGCTCGGCAGAAGTACCAGTATGAGGTAGCCGAACAGGGCCGTCATCATGATTTTCTGGGTGGCGTTCATGGGGGGCAGCTTGTCCTTCAGGAAGCGCTCGATGGAGATGTCCTTTATTCTGGACATGTCCGGCCGGAACACGAATTTGATGAGCAGGGCATAGAGCACGATGCCGAGCGAACAGAGGAGAAAGCCGAAGAGCATGTACTGCAGATAGTCGAGCTCGGCGTTCGCCACCTTTTCATACGCCCCTATGATCATGAGCGCGGAGCCGGTGAAGGGCTTGGCCGCCTGTCCGGAAATGGCGCCGAACATGGTGCCGACCACCATGATGGCGGTATATCGGTCGCCTTTTTTGTAGCCCACGTCTTCCAGAACGCTGTAGAGGATGGCCCACATGAAAAGCAGCGCGGGAAGAATGTTGGCCGAAAGGGCCGCCAGCACATAGGTCGCGTAGATGAAGATGAAGCTGAACATCACCGGCTTGCCGTTGATGATTCTGCGGGTAAGAAACCAGCGGCTTATGTAGCGGGTGACCCCCACATGCTGGATGGCGCCGAAAAGCACCATGGCGAAGAGGATGAGTGTGGGGATGTTGTCGCCGAAGGAAAGCTGCAGCACCTTGGGCAGCGGCGCGTAACCCGAGATGATGAGCGCCACGATGCCGAGCAGACTCGGCCAGAGAATGCTGACGAAGGACCAGAGGAAAATCATGCCCAGAAAGATGCCGAGCACTTTCATGCCCATGGGAGTGATGCGGTCGAGAGGAGGAAGATAGCCGAAGCCGAAGGTGATGAGTATGCCGATGGTCGAGGCAAGGTATTGCAGCAGGTCCTTTTTCGACTGACCCGCTGCCGAGGTCTGCGTATTGCTGTTTGCCATGTGATGCTCCTTGGAGTGGCCGTTTATCCGTTTTTCCATGGGCCGTCGTGCCCCCGGGAGGACGAGAAGTAATGCCTTCCTTTACAGTGATTTGTACCTTACCCTGTAGACATTTTTTCACAAGATGTTGAAATAACAATTAATATTAATATTAATTAAGTTAAACTTAACTTCTGTTCTTTTCTTTGATTTTTTTATGCGGGCCGTCGTCTTTCGGAAGGCATTTTTTCCCGATACGCGGATGGAAACGGGCATTATGGGAAGAGAGGCGCAGCTTCGGAAGACGGGCGGCGGGAGGAAAGGCGTTTCTGCGGAAGGGATGGGAGATTTTCTGCACAAGGGGTGCGTATCGCAGGGGAAAAGGCGCTAAGCAGGAAGCTTTCCGTCGCTTTCGGTGAGAGAGAGGCATGCGGATTTCATGCGCTAACAGTGCCGTTTGTCAGAGGAGGCGCAGGGCAAAGCTGCGTCGGGAAGAAGAGACGGGCGTCAGAGAACAGAGCACGGGAGAGGGCCTCGCGCCGTCCCATTTCAGGGCTTGTCCGGCAAAAACGCCCGGGGCATGCACGGTATCAACGAAGTTCCTGCATGGAAAAAGGCCCCGGGAAGGCAGGAAACCGGAACGCCTCTGGAGAAAGAAAACCGGACAGCGGCGTGTCCGGAAGGAGCGTCGCCGTTCAGGAGGCGGTGCGGAAGGCGGGGGAGAAGCTCCGGATGCTTTCCAGAAACTGCCGGACGGGTCGCGGAACCGGAGCGGCGTTGTGCACGATATGGAAGCGCAGGATGGGCAGACCTTCCTGAAGGGAAATTTCGCGGAAAAGGCCGCTGTCCAGTTCATGCTGCACGATGAAGCGTCCGATGAAGGAAAGGGCCCTGTGACGGGGCAGGAACTGCTTGATGACGTCGGAGCTCAGATCGTCCAGCAGAATGTCCGGTCGGACGCCGAAGCGCCCGAACCAGTCCATGACGGTCTTTCTGGCTCCGCCGCCGCGCTGCTGCAGCAGAAGCGGCATTCCATCCAGCTCCTGCATGGAGGCATTTCCGGAGGCGAACAGGGTGGGGTGAGCGGTGACGGGGACCATTTCCATGTCGAACAGGGGCACGGCCTGAAAACGTGTGTCCTGTGGCGGCTCTCCGATGATCAGGACGAGATCGAGCTGGTGTCCGGCGAGTTTTTCCAGCAGAACATCCTGTACGCCCAGCGTCATCTGAATGGAGAGCTCAGGGTGGAGGTCGCGGACGTGGGCGAGCAGGTCGGGAACGAAATAGCTGGCATTCAGATGATGCGTGCCGAAGCGCAGTTCTCTGTTTTCACCGCTGACGAGGTCGGTGAGGTAGCGCTCTATGTCGTCGAGCGGACGGAACATGGGCTCCACGAGGTCATAGAGCTTTTTCCCCTGTTCCGTGAGCAGAAGGCCGCCCTGTTTGCGGGCGAAGAGAGGCATGCCGAGCTCCTCTTCCAGATTCCTGATGTGCATGGTCACGGCAGGCGGAGAGACACAGAGCTTTTCGGCCGCCTTTTTCATGCTGCCGTGAAGCGCACTCAGATAGAAGACGTGAAGCCTGGTGAGATTTATCTGCATGGCGTATCTTCTCTGCCCGGCGCGGCGGGACCTCCGCAGACGGAAGGCAGAACATGGACGAGGCGGTCCGGGGCCGTTTCTCTGCTTCAAGTCACAAAAGGACGTGCGGCGTCTTTCCCGAACGCCGGATAGTCAGCGTCCGGGAAAGAAAGGCTCAATGCGTCCAGCCGATGACCGGCACGTTTTCTCCCAGTTTCTTTTCGATGGCCGCTTTCATGGTTTCATAATGCGGACAGGGAATGTCGATGGGTTTGCCCTTGCTTATGCATGATGCCAGAAATACGGCTTCGGCCCCGCGGTCGACCAGCATTTTCGCCCGTGCCACGGCTCTTTTCCCCGGGCAGCCTCCGCAGCTCACAAAGCCGACGATTTCGCAGGGGGCGAAGGGCTCGAAGGCGAAGGTGCCCGCCCCGGCGCATTTGAAGTCCGTGGTGCCGGGGCACATGTCTTCCGTCTGCTGACAGCGTATGATGCCTATTTTTTTCATGATGTCCTCCTGGCCGGGCTCGTGGCGCGGCTCCGTTGAAGTGTATGACAGAAGCCTCGCCGTGCGCAAGTGAGAGCGGTTCGGAAAGACGGGCACAGCGTCTTCCTTGCAAAATATTTCATGGCAGGAAAGAGTTTGAAACGTGACTTTCTTTGCAGCTCATGTAGAAGGGAGATGTCGAAGGTTGTCGACTCCCCTGGATAACCAGAGATTCTCATACTCTTCTCCTCCATACTCCCCTTTTCAGTCCGGCCGGCTCGTCGCTCCACGAACCGGCCGGTTTTTTGCTGCTCAAAAGAGGCGGGCGGCATGGCCGCGACTTGCCGGAAGAAGTGCGGAGCCTCTTGCCGGAGGGGCATGAAAAAAGGCCGGACGCGTGGCCCGGCCCTGTGCATGCGGTTCATGAAAAGACGGATAGTCAGCTCCCGGACGGTTCTTTTTTCTCTTCCGGCAGTTTTTCCGCCAGTATCTTGTCCACCATGTTGCCGTCCATGTCCACGACCTCGAAGCGCCAGCCCTGCCACGTGACATGATCGCCCTCCCGGGGAATGCGGCCGGTGAGATACATGAACATTCCGCTCAGGATGGTGTAGTAGCCCTTGTCCTCGTCGGGAAGGGTCTGGATGCCGAGTCTGTCCTTCAGCTCGGGAACGGGAATGCTCCCGTCCATGAGCCAGCTGCCGTTTTCCCGCTGCACGGCCCAGGCGTCTTCGTGGGGGTCGCCTATCTGTCCGGCCATGACCTTGAGAAGGTCACGCGGCGTGACGATGCCCTGCAGGGTTCCGTATTCGTCCACAATGAAGGCCATGTGCAGCCGCTGTTCCTGAAAGCGCTTCAGAAGTTCCAGACTGGTGAGGGCTTCCGGCACGAAAACGGGAGGAACGCTCTGTTCCTCAAGTTCACGGGAGAAGGTTTCCGCATCCGGCATCGTTCCGGCGCACAGCAGAAGAGCCTGATTGGTGCGGATGACGCCCGTGAGATTGCCGAGTCCCCCGCGGCAGACGGGAAGCCAGGAGTGTTCGAACCGGCCCAGCGTTTTCAGATTTTCTTCCGGGGACAGCGTGGTGTCCAGAAAGCGTATGTCGGCCCGGGGAACCATGATGGAACTTACCGGCCGGTCGTCGAGCCGGAACACGTTGCGGAGCATGTCGCGCTGACGGCTTTCAATGGCTCCGGCTTCCGAGCCTTCATCGATCATGGCCTGTATTTCCTCTTCCGTGACGGCCTGACTGTCATTCTGGCGGGCACCGAGAAGACGGAGAATGAGGCTGGTGGAGCAGGAGAGAAGCAGCACGAAGGGGGCGCTTATGGTGGCCAGCGCCGTCATGGGCCGGGCCACGAGGCAGGCCATTCTTTCCGGTGCGATCTGTCCGAGCCGCTTGGGCACCAGCTCGCCGACGACAATGGACAGATAGGTGACGGCAATGACCACGATCACCGTGGCCAGCATTCCTGAAGTGGAAGAGGGAATGCCGAGGCTTTCCTGCATCCAGGCGGAAAGAGGACCGGCGAGTGCGGATTCGCCGAAGATGCCGCTCAGGAGACCTATGGAGGTGATGCCTATCTGTATGGCGGACAGAAAGCGGGTGGGATTTTCGCCGAGGCGGATGGCCGCCTGTGCCGACTTGTCTCCGGCGGAGGCTTTTGCCGAAAGCCTTGCCTTGCGTGCCGTGACGAGCGCGATTTCGGACATGGCGAAAATGCCGTTCAGAACGATGAGGACTATAAGAATGAATATTTCCATGAAACAATTGTCATGATAATCTTGCCTGTGTCAACATATTTTTAATATTTTGTATGCATCATAAGTTTTTTACATGAATTTGCGTTTAATGTCGATGAATACAAGATATGTATTTTGCCATGTTTTTATGAATATAAATGATATTGATCGTATTGATGCTCTGAATGTTTGAAAGCAGAGAATTTTTCTTCCGTAATTGAGTGCGTCGTGAGGCTGAACATTGCGAACGGCAACGGACGAAAAAACTTTTTTGTCATGCCGATGCGGAGCACCGGAGAGCCATGCTCTTTCTGCGGCATTTCTCAGACGATACGTTGCGGAATGAAGAACAATAATGTTTCACTGCTGCATGGTTGCCGTGCAAGGGCTTTGCGCCTATGCTCAAAGACAGGTTTCCGACGGACGGTTGTGATGCGTTCTTCGGAAAGCGTTTTTTCGGAGATGCATCATGAATCGCCTTCTTGCCCTGCTCAAGCAGTGGGCACTGCTTGTAGCCATAGTGACCGGAGCCCTGGGCCACGCCTTCTTTTCCCGTTTTTCCCCGCTTTCGCCGTTTCTGCTCATGGCGATGCTGTTGTTCACGTTCTGCGGAATGTCCCTGAAAACGGTGCGCATTCACAGGCTGCACGTCATTCTTCTTGGCCTGCAGATGGCCGGCAGTCTGATTTTCTACATGATTCTCGAGCAGTGGAACGACCTTGCGGCGCAGACCGTGGGACTCATCATGCTCGTGCCCACGGCGACGGCGGCCGCCACCATCACCGGCATGCTGGGCGGCAGCGTGGGGTTCCTTGCGACGTACGTGTTCCTGGGTACTTTTTCTTCCATTGTGGCCGCGCCGCTTCTTGTCCCGATGATGGCTCCCGGCCATGTGGACATGCCTTTTTTTGCTTCCATGATGTCCGTGCTGCTTCAGGTGGGGCCCATTCTCGTTCTGCCTCTGGTTTGCGCGCTTCTGCTTCAGGCCTTTGCCCCGAAGGTCTGTGAGACCATCGTCCGTCACGGGAGCGTGTCCTATTATCTCTGGGCGCTCATGATACTCATCCTCATGGGCAGCACGTTTGACATGCTTCTTGCTCCCGGAAGAAAGGACGTCGGCCTGGAGGCGCTGATTGCCGGTTCCGGAGTTGTCGTGTGCATGCTGCAGTTTCTGGTGGGCAAGTTCGTGGGCGGATGGTATCATCACCGCATTTCCGCAGGGCAGGCGCTGGCTCAGAAGAATCTCATGCTGGCCATGTGGCTGGCCTTTCAGTATTTCGACCCGCTGGTGGTGGTCGGGCTTGCCGCCTATTCCATCGCGCAGAACGTGTTCAACGCCACGCAATTGTGGCTCAAGGGCCGCATGGACGAACGGGTAAGGCAGAGGCTGCACGTCTATCACGAAAAAAAGCACGCCGCTTCCGGCGGTGTGGAGGAAAAGGCGTGACAGGACGGGGCGATGCCGTCTTCGGGACGGGCGCCGGGCAACGTGACGGGAGGAGAGAGCATGAAGGTATGCGTGCTGCAGATGGATGTTGTCAAGGGAGACAGGGAGGCCAACCGGAATACGGTGAGGCGCATGACGGCGCAGGCCATGAGCGCGGCGTGTCCGCCGGACGTTCTGGTGCTGCCCGAGCTCTGGTCCACGGGGTACGATCTTGAAAGGGCCCGTGAGCTTTCATCGCCCATGGGCGGAGACGACGCGGCATTTCTCGGCAGTCTGGCCCGGGAATATCATGTGGCGTTTGCGGGCGGTTCCGTGCTTTCCGAAAGCGATGGAGCCGTGCACAACAGGGCTCAGGTCATCGAACGGGACGGCCGGTATGTGACCGGATACGACAAGGTGCATCTTTTTCGTCTCATGGATGAGCACAGGTATCTGGCCCCGGGGCGTGAACGGTGTCTGTTCGACATGGGCGGGATGCGCTGCGCGCTGGCCGTATGCTACGACATCCGTTTTTGCGAGTTCATACGAGCGCTTGCCGTGAACGGCGCGGAGGTGCTTTTTGTCAGCGCCGAGTGGCCGGCGGTTCGCCGGGAGCACTGGGAAACGCTGCTGCGCGCCCGGGCCGTGGAAAATGAGATGTATGTGGTGGCCTGCAACCGCTGCGGGACTTCGGGAGCGGAAAACTTTGCCGGCAGTTCCATGATCATTGCCCCGGACGGAACGGTGCTTGCCCATGCCGGAGAGCAGGAGGAAATTGCGGGAGCGGAACTCGAGCTTTCCTCCGTCCGTCGCATGAGGGAGACCGTTCCCGTGTTTTTCGACCGGGTTCCCGAGCTTTACTGCTGATGTGCATGTTTTCTTCTTGAGCTGGTGTCTTGCGTCCGCGAGGCATGAAAAAAGGGCCTTCGATCATCGAAGGCCCTTTTTTCATGCGGATGATGGGTGCCTGCCGGGAAATCCCGGCAAAGGCGTCGTCATATCTTTATGATGCCGAGAGCCGCAGCCACGGAGGAGACGAGCACCACGAGAAGCAGCAGGGGAGCCAGCCAGGAAATGCAGATACGGAAGATTTTTTCACCGTGGAAGGCGGAGGATATCTTCACTTCGGAAATGAGGTTTTCTATGCCCACGATGCGGCCGATGAGCAGGCAGGTGAGCATGGCGGCCAGAGGACAGAGGATGAGGCTGGCAAGGAAGTCCATCATGTCGAGAATGCTGAGGCCGGCAATGGAGATGAAGTCCCACACGCCGAAGCCGAGAGAGCAGGGCACGCCGAGGGCGATGGCTTCAAAGGTCATGAACAGGGCGCTCTTTCTGCGCGACCAGTGGAGCTCGTCGGTGAGGGTGGAAACGCAGGTTTCCATGATGGAAATGCTCGAGGTGAGCGCGGCGAAGAACACCATGAGGAAGAACACGGCGCCGATGATGCCGCCGAAGCCCATGCTTTCAAAGATCTTGGGTATGGTGATGAACATGAGCGAGGGGCCGGCGTTCAGCGCCTCGGCGGTGCCGCCGGAGAAGGCGAACACGGCGGGAATGATCATGAAGCCGGCCAGCGTGGCCACGAGGGTGTCCATGAAGCCGATGCTGTAGGTGGCCTGTTCGACGTTGACGTTCTTCTTCATGTAGGAGCCGTAGGTGATGAGGATGCCCATGCCTATGGACAGCGAGAAGAAGAGCTGTCCGCAGGCGGCCACCACGGTCATGATGGAGAATTTGGAGAAGTCCGGCACGAGATAGTAGTAGATGCCCGCGCCCGCTCCGGGACGGGTCATGGAGTACACGGCCACGATGACGGCGAGAATGAGCAGCAGAGGCATCATGACGCGCGAGGCGCGTTCAACGCCGCCTTCCACGCCCTTGAGGATGATGCCGAGGGTGCAGCCGAGGAAGATGAGATTCCAGAAGATGGGCTCAAAAGATGAGGAGATGAAGCTGCCGAAATATCCGTCTCCGGCCACGAGGGTCACGTCGCCCACCACGTATTCAAACAGATATTTGATGATCCAGCCGCCGATGAGGCAGTAGTAGGGCAGAATGAGCATGGGGACGACGGCGTTTATCCAGCCGCCGAACACGAGGAAGGGATTGCGCTTCATCTGACCGAAGGCGCGGTAGGCGCCCACGGGACTGAGTCTGGTTTTTCTGCCGAGGCTGGTTTCGGCCACGATGAGCGCATAGCCGAAAGTGAGCATGAGAATGAGATAGACCAGCAGGAAGATGCCTCCTCCGTATTTGGCGGCGAGGTAGGGAAAACGCCAGATGTTGCCAAGACCTACGGCAGAACCGGCCACGGCGAGAATGAAACCTATGTTGCCGGAAAAGAGGCCGCGGGCACTGCCTTTGCCTGAATCGGAAGATGCCTGCTGGGACATGCGTGACTCCTGAAAGAAAAAGTGTTCGCAACAGAGTATAAGAAGGATGAGAAAATGACAAGCCGGAAATGTCTTTTTGTTCAGACCGGAGCCGGAATGAATCGCATGGACGTTGCGGCGAGGCGTTGTCGCAGGAGCATGACGGCACTGTGCCATCATATCTTCATGAAATGTTCATCGGAGCGTGACGTATCTTTTTTTCCGGCATGGTATCCTGCTTCGTGATTCGCGCCGGAACGGGGACGCGTGATAACGTTGCCGGGTTCCGTCTGCGTATCATCGTTTTTTCAAAAGCGGTCTGCTAGGCTTTTTGAGAACGGAAAAACGGCCGGTCCGTTTCATGGAGGCGGGCGCATGACCGAACCTTTCACCCGGAGGGCATCATGGAAGCGAGAGCGCTTGAACGTCTGAACGCGGAACTTGCCGAGGAACAGGAAAGACTGCAGTATCTGCAGGGACTTTTTCAGGGCGAAGCCATGCCGGACATGCTGGACGACGCCATGCACATGGAGTCCGTGCGCTTTGCCGGAGCTCTTGCGGACCGCAGCGCAAGAAGACTCAGTCTGCTGCGCAGACTTTCGCTCGGCGGCTCGTGGGGCGAGAGATACTGCGAGGACTGCGGCGAGCTCATTCCGCTTTCCCGCATACTCGCCGCACCGGAATGCGTGTGCTGCCGCGACTGTCAGGCCCTGCGCGACGGGGAGACGGCGCCCGACACGGAGGACTGATTGTGTCTTCGGATGTCATAGGACTGTAATATTGATGTCACATGGCTCTGGCATTCTTCTCCGAAATCAATAAGACAGCTGACAACGGAGTAAGGGTATGTCGTTTTTTACAGCCATGCAGCTTCTCGGCGGTGTGGGTATTTTTCTGTACGCCATCAAGCTCATCAGTGAATCCCTGCAGATGGTAGCCGGCGAGAGGCTGCGCAACATCATAGGAATGTTTACGAAAACGCCCGTCATGGGCGTTTTTTTGGGCACGGCGGTCACCATGGTCATCCAGAGCAGCAGCGCCACCACCGTCATGACGGTGAGCTTCGTGGACGCCGGGCTCATGAATCTCATGCAGGCCATAGGCGTCATCATGGGCGCCAACATAGGCACCACGATCACGGGTCAGATTCTGGCGTTCCGGGTCAAGGATCTGGCGTATCTGTTCGTGATTGTCGGCGTGCTGCTCATTTTCGTCTGCTCATCCAAGAAGCTCAAGCATATCGGTGAAGGTCTGCTCGGTTTCGGTCTGCTCTTCATAGGCATGCAGACCATGGAAAGTTCCATGGCTTTTCTGCGCGACAGACAGGACATCTTTCTTGCCTTCAGCGACAATCCGCTTCTCGGCCTTGCCGCAGGCATGTTTCTTACGCTGCTTGTGCAGTCCAGCTCGGCCACGGTGGGTCTGACCATCGCGCTCGGCGTGCAGGGACTGCTTCCCCTCGAGGCCGCCATACCCATCATTTTCGGCGACAACATAGGCACCACGATTACCGCAGTGCTTGCCGCTCTCGGTACGGGGCGGGCCGCAAGGCAGGCCTGCGCGGCACACGTGCTGTTCAACGTCATAGGCGTGTGCATCTGGCTGCCGCTCATGCCTTTGTGGATAGGGTTCATCGAGGCTTCATCCTCGTCCATCGGGCATCAGATCGCCAACGCCCATACCATGTTCAACATCTGCAACACGATTCTGTTCCTGCCCTTCGTGCGGCCCTTTGCGGCGCTCATCCGCAAGATCATTCCCGATGCCGAACGCGTCGACCGCCGCGATGCCGTGTATCTTGATCCGCTTCTCATTCAGCGTACGCCTGTCGTGGCCGTGAGCGCCGTGAAGCATGAGTGCCGTCATATGGGCGAGGTTGTGCTCGAGCTTCTGGAACGCACGGAAAAGGTGTTCTTTGAACATAAGGAAGAGGAAAAGGAAGAGGTGCTTCTTCTGGAAGAAAAGCTGGACGGCCTGGAAGAGGCCATTCGCAGCTACGCTTCCGACATCATGCAGAGCGGGCTTGACGGAAAGGACGCCGAGACGCTTGAGGCCTGCGTGGTAAGCGCGGGCGATCTTGAGCGCATAGGCGACAAGGGCAAGCGGCTCATAGATTTTTATGAATACCGCAAGAAGAGAGGCGACGATTTCTCTTCCGAGGCCATGAAGGAAGTGCGAGCGCTCTTTCACGAAACGCGCAGATCCGTCCGGCTTGCCCTGGCGGTATTCGATGCAGAACCGTTTACGGAAAAGGACAAGGCCGCGCTGGACGCTCTGGCCGACCGGGTGCGTGAACAGGAATCCGTGCTGCGGGCAAGCCATGCCTCCCGCCTCAGTTCCGGTCACTGCTCTCCCGAAGCCGGGCTTGTGTTCATCGACGTGCTTGGAGCCATAGAACAAATGGCGTATCGTGCAAGAAAGATCGCCGACCATATGTCCGGTCAGCAGAACGTGGAGGCATAAGTCGTGGCTGACAAGAAAGAAAAGGCGTCAGAGTCGCAGCAGACAGGTCAGAAGAAGATTGATCTCTCGGCGCAGGACTATTACCTGAACAGAGAGCTGAGCTGGCTCGACTTTAATGCCCGTGTTCTTGAAACGGCTCTGGACGGGAGGCTTCCGCTCCTGGAACAGACCAAGTTTCTTGCCATATTCTACAACAATCTCGATGAGTTCTTCATGGTGCGCGTGGCCAAGGTGCTACGGCAGTACCGTGAAGGGGCGGCCAGCGCCGAGGCGGATCGCATGACGCCCGCGCGTCAGCTTGCCGAAATACGCCGCAGGGCTTCGGCTCTGCTCTCGAAGGCCAGCGAGCACTGGCAGAAGAAGCTTGTTCCTCTTCTGCGGGAAAGGGACGTGCACCTTGTGCACTACGATGAACTCACGGAAAAGCAGCGGCGTTTTCTGCTGGCCTATTTCCGTGATGAGATTTATCCCGTGCTCACGCCTCAGGCCATAGATCCCGGCCATCCGTTTCCCACCATTTCCAACCTCAGCCTGAATTTCATCATTCGTCTTCAGGGAAGGGACGGTATTGCCCGCTTTGCAAGACTGCGCTGCCCGAGCAACGTGCCGCGCTTCATTTTCATTCCGCGCAACAAGGAAGCCAAGACCTACGCATCGCTGGGGCTCAAGGCCAATGTGCGCGACGCGGACATACTGCTTCTTGAGGAGCTCATTGAGGAACATCTCGGGCTTCTCTTCCCCGGCTATACGGTGATGGACTCCGGCCTGTTCCGCATTACGAGAAACACCGACGTCAACATCGACGAGGACGACAGCGACGATCTGCTCGAAGCCGTGCAGGACATGGTGGAACAGCGCCGTTTCGGCGGCGTGGTGCGCCTTGAGACGGCGCGCGGCATGTCTTCGGATCTTTCGGAGTTTCTCATCAAGCATCTGGGCCTCAAGCCTTTCCAGATATATCGGGTAAAGGGGCCGCTGGCCTTTGCGCAGTTCATGTCTCTGTACGGGCTCGACAGACCCGGTCTCAAGATTCCCAGTCACAGCCCTGTGATTCCCCCTCTTCTGCAGACGGACAGCCTCTTTCGCATTATTCGCAAGCAGGATGTGTTTCTGCATCACCCCTATGACAGCTTCACGCCCGTGCTGGACTTCGTGCAGAAGGCCGCCGAAGACCCGGACGTCATTTCCATCAAGCAGACACTTTACCGCGTCGGCAACGATTCGCCCATCGTGCGCTCGCTCATCGAGGCCAGAAGGCACGGCAAGCAGGTGACGGCCGTGGTGGAACTCAAGGCCCGCTTCGACGAGGAGCGAAACATCAACTGGGCGGAGGAGCTGGAACGCGAAGGCGTGAACGTGGTGTACGGCTTCGTGGGCATGAAAATTCACGCCAAGCTCTGTCTTGTGGTGCGGCGTGAGGCGGAAGGCGTGGTGAGCTATGCCCACATAGGCACGGGCAACTACAACGCTTCCACGGCCAGAATGTATACCGACATGGGCATTCTGACCTGTCAGCCCGACATCTGCGCCGACATGGCCGACCTTTTCAACGTCATGACGGGCTATGCGGAAAAGGACAACTACCGCGAGCTTCTTGTGTCGCCGAACGCCATGCGTCGCAGACTCATAGAGCAGATACAGAACGAGATCGCCGTCTGCGCCCGAGGTGGTGAGGGCGAGATCATCATGAAATGCAATCAGCTCGTGGATCGCAAGATTATTCGCGCATTGTATGCGGCATCCATGGCCGGCGTGAAGGTGAACCTTATCGTTCGCGGCATCTGCTGTCTCATTCCGGGCATTCCCGGCGTGAGCGAGAACATCACGGTACGGTCCATCGTGGGGCGTTTTCTTGAGCATGCCCGTGTGTACTGGTTCCATAACGGCGGAGATTCCTGCATGTTCATGGGCAGCGCAGACATGATGACCCGCAATCTGGACCGTCGCATAGAGGTGCTCACGCCCGTGCTTGACGAGAACCTGCGCCGCACACTGCTCGAAGTGCTCAGACTCCAGCTTGCCGACAACATGCAGGCCTGGGAGCTGCGTAACTCTGGAGAGTACGTGCGTCTGCATCCTGCGGAAGGCAGTGAACCTGTGAATTCTCAGGAACTTCTTCTGAAGCGCTGAGTCATTGTTTGTTATGGAGGAACGTATGGTCAAGTCAGCAGGAAAGAGCGGCAGAACCCGCAGGTCGGGTACGAAGAGCCGTGCCGGTCGTGCGGTTGCCGCGGAAACGGCGGCCGTGAGCGTGAACGGCGCTTCCGTCGAATCCATGGAGGAGTGCGCAGCGGCTGCCGGAGAGGTTTGTTCAACGGCTTGCGGGAGCGCAGATGAAATGGAGGAGATGATCTGCGAGACGGGCGTAGGCCTGGATTCCGGCACGTCAGGCGACGCGTCTGCTGCTGCGCTGTCTGAAGACGGCGGAGCGGCAGGGGCGGACGAGGCTGATTCTGCCTCTTCCGAGCGCGTTCCCGGCGAACTTGACATGCTCCGGGGCGAGCTTCTTTGCGAGGAACTGGAGCAGAACGCCGTGGAGCAGATGTTTCAATGGATGAAGGAGCACTCCGCCGAGGAAGACAGCCTCGGCGCGGGCCTCGGCGAAGTCTCCGGCACGGCGCTTTTGGAAGCAGTGCATCACGGGCGTCACGTGGCGGCACTTTCTCTTTTTCTTTTTGAAGCCTTTTCTCGCAGGTTCGAGCTCGACATCCGCTGGGCAAGACTGCTGGCTCAGGCCGCTCTGTGGCACGACCTCGGGTTTGCCGCAGGCGGACGGCGTCGTCATCACAAGCGCAGCATGGAAATCATTGAGGGCAACGACCGCCTGTCGCTTTCCTTCGGACTTGAGGATTCCGACCGTTCGCTGGTGGCGCTTCTGGCTCGCTACCATCGTCGTGCCTGGCCGGGCATGAAGCATCGCCGTTTTGCCGCGCTTTCCCGGGAAGAGCGCAGAAGCCTTTGCGCATGCGCCGCGCTGCTGAGAGTTGCCGACGGTCTTGATTACCGGCATCGGGGAGCGGTGGAGGAGATGCGCGTCACGCTTCGCCGCAAAAGCATGCGCCTGGTCTGCTTCGGAGCGGAGTCCTGCCGGAAGGAATGCCGTCGGGCGTTGAAGAAGGGTGATCTTCTGGTGCGTCTGTACGGAGGGAGACTGGACATCGAGCAGGGAAAGGAAGGAGAAAGGGATGTCCTTTGAAGCTCCTTTTTCGGGTGTGCGTACCGTAGCCATCATGGATCTGGGATCGAACTCGCTGCGCATGATGATCGTGCGCATCGGCGAGAACCGCGTGACCAGCGTACTCAATCAGGTGAAGCAGATGGTGCGTCTCGGTGAGGGGGCTTTTGAGGAACACAGACTTCAGCCTGAGCCCATGCGGCGAACCATAGCCGCATTGCGCGGTTTTGCCGGAATGTGCCGTTCCTACGGTGTGGACGAGGTGGTGGCTCTGGCTACGGCCGCCGTGCGCGACGCGGACAACGGTCAGGAGTTCATGGACGAGATACGCCGCGAGACAGGCATCGACTTCACGGTGATTTCCGGCAGGGAAGAGGCGCGTCTCATCTGCCGGGGCGTCTCCGTAGCGCTCGAACCCTTTGCCGGAAAGCGGCTGTTCATCGACATAGGCGGCGGCAGCACCGAGCTTTCCGTGGCAAGCGGCGGCAACATTCTGGAGCTTGAGTCTCTCAAGCTCGGCGCCGTGCGCCTGGCCGGACTGTTCCCCTGTTCGGGAACGGTGAGTCCCCAGCGCTATGCGGAAATGCAGAAGTACGTGCGTGATCACGCCGTGCTGCCCCTGCAGCGCATGGAGGCTCAGGGGCCCGGCGAACTTGTGGGCAGCTCCGGCACCATTCAGAGCCTTGCGGAAATGGCCGTGGCCATGGAACGGGAAAGCGGAAGAAAGACGGGCGACACTCCGGAGCTTCTGAGCTACAGTTCCCTCCGACGCGTGGTCAGAGCGCTTTGCGACCGCAATGAAGAGGAAAGAATGTCCCTTCCCGGCATGAATCCGCGCCGTACCGGCATTCTCATTCCCGGCGCGGCCATACTCCAGACCATCATGGAGGAACTGGACTTCGACTCCGTGCGGGTTTCCGGCCGTGGACTTCGGGACGGGGCGCTGGCCGATTATATCGACCGGCTTTTCCCGGAAAAGGGCAGACTTTCCGTGCGGGACGAAAGCGTACTGCGTCTGGCAAGACTGTGCCGGTTCGAGGAGGTGCATTCCCGCTACGTGGCCAAGCTTGCGCTCATGCTTTTTGACTCCGCCCGGGAGCTCGGTCTGTATCGCGGTCCGGCCAGAATGCGCGAGCTTCTTCACTATGCTGCGCTTCTGCATGACATAGGCATCTTTATTTCCTTCACGAAGCACAACGTGCACAGCCATTACCTCATTCAGAACAGCGAAATGCTCGGGTTCACACAGAAGGAGGTGTCGCTCATGGCGGCGCTCGCTCTTTACCATCGGTACGGGTATTCCAAGAAGGATAAGGGCTGCGCCGTCACGCTGGCTGAGGACTGGCAGGATCATGCGCGCTGTCTTTCTCTCTTTCTTTCTCTGGCTGAGGGCATGGACAAGAGTCATCGTCAGGCCGTGGTGTCCGTGAAGTTCGCCAGAAAGAACCAGAATCTTGCGCTGGTCGTTCATGCTTCCGTGCCCTGTCCCGTGGAAAAGGAGAGGCTGAAACGCTGTTACAAATCTCTGGAAAAGTGCTTCGGCAGAACGGACGTGGTGTGGGAATCTGCGTCGTGAGGCCTTTTTTGTGAGTGCTGAAAACGTCCGGCTCCGCAGGGAACCGGACGTTTTTCGTCTGGTTGCCTTGAAGATGAGGACTCATGTTTTTTTGCAGCGCAGGTTCCTCGGGGAGCAGTGTGCAAGCAAAAAGCCCTCTTTCCGCAGCGTTGCGGAAAGAGGGCTTTTTCGGTCGGAACGCTGATGAAGACGCGTTCTTATGCTAGTTGCCGCTCATGTTTCTGTGCAGGAGCTCGTGCTCCCTGCCTTTGAGCAGCGTGGAATACAGCGTGTCGAGCAGCGGGTTTTCGCTGGTCTTTTTTATCTGCATGTTGATGTCTGCCTCATAGAGAGAATCGCGACGGGCCCGGAACGGGTTGTCGTGGGAGGAGACCGGCTGCCCGCCGCCCATGATGCAGCCTCCGGGACAGGCCATGAATTCCACGAAGTCGTAATGCTTGCCGCCTTCGCGGATGGCGTTCAGCACCATGTCGGCGTTGCGCAGACCGCTGACCACGGCCGCGCGTATTGTTCTGTCGCCTTGCAGGAAGCTGAATTCCCGTATGCCGTGTTCTTCGCGAACCCCTACTTTCTTGAGAGCGTCGATTTCCTGCCGGCTGTGTCCGGCAAGGAAGTTGCGCAGCACGGCTTCGGCCACGCCGCCGCTTGTGCCGAAAATGAGTCCCGCGCCGGAGGTGATGCCGAAGGGCATGTCCGCCGCGTCCTTGTCCGCGCCGTTCAGCGTGAGGCCATAGCTCTGTATCATGCCGATGAGCTCTTCGGTAGTGAGCACGTAGTCCACATCCTGCCTGCCGTTCGTGCGTGACTCGGGCCGGAGTATCTCGTCCTTTTTGGCAGTGCAGGGCATGATGGACACGGAAACGAGCCGGCGTCCCCTTTCATCGGGAGACTTGTCGTCCCAGGCGCGCAGCACCGCTCCGAACATCTGCATGGGCGAGCGGCAGGTGGAAAGGTTTGGAATGAATTCCGGATGCTTCTTTTCACAGAAGCGCACCCACGCCGGGCAGCAGCTCGTGAAAAGCGGCAGCCTTTCACCGGAGGCAAGGCGTGCCTCAAGCTCACGGCTTTCTTCGGTCACGGTGAGATCGGCGCCGAAGGCCGTGTCGTACACTTCTTCAAAGCCCAGGCGATGCATCACCGTGACGAGGCGGTTCATCACGTTCTTTCCGGCGGGGAAGCCGAATCGGTCGCCTATGGCCGTGCGCACGGCCGGAGCCACCTGAGCCACCACCTTGTTTTTCGGATCCGCAAGCGCGTTCCAAACCTCGTCCACGGTACTCTTGATGGAAATGGCCCCTGTGGGGCAGACCACGCGGCACTGGCCGCAGCCCACGCAATCGGTTTCCGCCAGACGGCGGTTGTAGGCCGGAGTGACCAGAGTGGCCACGCCCTTGCCCGCAAAGTCCAGGGCGTCCACGGCCTGAATGTTGTCGCACATGCGCACGCAGTCGCCGCAGAGTATGCACTTGCTCGGCGTGCGCACGATGCAGTTGGAGCTGTTGTCCACGTCGTGGCGGTCCTGAGCGCTTTTGAAGCGTATCGTTCTTACGCCCATGCGCTCGGCCAGATTCTGCAGATGGCAGTCGCCGTTTTTGTTGCACACCGTGCAGTCGCGGTCGTGGGAGGCGAGAAGAAGCTCGAGAAGCGTGCGGCGGTACCTGCGCAGCTCCGGCGTGTTGGTCTGAATGTTCATGCCGTCGCGCGGGCGTACCGTGCAGGAAGCGAAATAGCGGCCCTCGTCATCTTTGACCGTGCAGAGGCGGCATGCGCCGTACACGGAAAGTTCCGAAACATAGCAGAGCGTAGGCAGGTCGATGCCAGCCTTGCGTATGACCGTCAGCACATTGGTTTCATCGGTGAATTCGACGCGGATGCCGTCGATGATCATGCTGCCCATGATTGTCAGTCCTTGATGGAAATGGCGCCGAACTTGCAGTTCATCATGCAGGTGCCGCACTTGATGCACAGTTCATGGTTGATGACGAAAGGCTGCTTGATGACACCCGTTATGGCATGTACCGGGCAGATGCGGGAACATTTCGAGCAGCCCTTGCAGCGTTTGGGGTCGATGTCGAAGAAAATGAGTTCCTGATAGGGACCGGGCAGGTATTCCTCTATGACACGCTCCTCTCCGCCCTGATGTTCGAGAACGGAAAGAACCTGCCTTGCGATGCTTTTGCCGAGTCCGCAGCGGGCGGTGTGATCTATGAGCGAGCCGAGCTCGGAAAGAAGGGCAAGCTCCTCCTCGGAAGGAGAGGGGAGCGGAGAGTCCTCGAGAATCTGCTGCATCTGCCTTGTGCCTTCCCGGCAGGAAATGCACTTGCCGCAGCACTGGTCGCTGGTGAATTTTTCAAGAACGGCCAGAGCCTTCTGTGTTTCCGGTGACTTTTCCATGGTGGGCGTCCGAAAGAGGTGAAGTTGATGACGGTCGGAAGGATGGCGCTGAACCGCAGCGCGTCCCGGGAGAGCGGAACCTGTTCGTTCAAACGCGTCGTGCTGTTCCATGACCGGACCGGATTGCGGAAGACGCTCCCCGGCAACAACCTCAGGATGTAGCCGGGGAGCGCAGTTCTTGTAAAGCCTGCGTCTGTTGTTCCTGAAAGGAACAAGCGTGGATCCGGGCCGGACGACTTCTGCGCCGGAGCCTGTGCTTTCTGCATTTTTCCTCCTGCGCTTGACGCCATGATTTCCTGCCGTTACAGATAGATATCATCTGCACTGTCTGCCGCGCACCCTGCATGCGCGGATTCCTCCGGGAGATAACGTATGGACATCACGGTAGACGCAGTTCTCGCCATGGCGCCGGACGATGCTTCGGTGAAGGCCGCGCGTTCTCTTGCCTCTCCGGGCAAATGGCAGACGCTCGGTTTTGACGATGCCGCAGCCTGGGGACTCTGTCAGGGCAGCGGATCGAAACCCTATCAGACGAAGGTCGACCTTGCCGGGCCGGTCTGTTCCTGTTCCTGTCCCAGTCGAAAAATTCCCTGCAAGCACGCGTTGGCGCTGCTTCTGCTCCTGGCCGGACAGAAGGGCGCGTTTGCCGAAGGCAACCGTCCCGAATGGGTGAGCGAATGGCTGGAAGGCAGGCAGCAGCGCGCCGCAAAAAAGGAAGAGAACAGGGCTAAAAAGAAGAGTGCCGCTCCCGCTTCTCCCAAAAAGGAGGCCGCACGTCTCGAGCGCATGGGCGCGGGACTGGACGAACTTTGCCGCTGGATGAACGATCAGGTGGTTCAGGGGCTTTCGTCTCTTTCAGGACATTATGAGGAGTGGAACAGGCTTGCCGCCCGCATGGTGGACGCACAGATGCCGGGACTGGCCGCCCGCGTGCGGGGCATGGCCTCGCTTGTGGACGGAGGTGACGACTGGCCCGCCGTTTTGCTCGGCAGAATGGGGCGGATTCAGCTTCTTGCGGAGGCGTTTTCCCGCATGGAGCAGCTTTCGCCGGAGCAGCAGGCGGATGTCCGCTACGCGCTGGGCTATCTTCCCGACAAGGATGTCGTGCTGGCCGGGGAAGACCGGGTTTCCGACGTGTGGAGCGTCATCGGCGTGAGCGTGGCCGAAGAGGACAGGCTCTGGCGTCGTCGCGTGTGGCTCTTTGGCAGGGAAAGCGGACGGATGTCGCTTCTTCTCGATTTTTCCCACGGTACCCGCTCCTTTGAACCTGTATTTCTGCCCGGAAGCTGCGCGCGCATGACGCTCGTTTTTTATCCAGGAGCCTCCCCGCTTCGAGCCCTTGTCGCCGATGCCCCTGTTTCCGAGCCGTTCGGTCCTCTTCCGTCGTTCACGCTGGAGGAGGCTCTGCATGATCTGGCGCAACGACTGGCGGCCAGTCCATGGCAGACGCCGCTTCCTCTCTTTTTCGGCGGTGCGCGTCTTGTCCGCAGCGCCGAACGCTGGCAGCTTCTTTCGGAAACGGGCAGACTCGTTCCTCTGGCCGTGGACGATGCCGCCGCCTGGAAAATGTTTGCCGCAGGTGGAGGACGCCCGCTTGTCGTCTGCGGGGAGTGGGACGGCAACGAGCTTCTTCCTGTGGGGGTGTTCCCGCAGGCGGCATCCTGACGGAGGGGAAATCATGGATTCCAGACTTCACCTGTTCGGTTCCTGCGCGCTGCTCGGCACGGCCCGTCGTCCGCCGTCGTTTTCCGAAACGGATTTTCCCAGAGGTTCGCTCGTCCGTGAACTTGCCGATGCTTCGGACTCGTCGCCGGAAGGTTGCGCACGCACGCTTCTGCGCAGTGCGGGCGTGCTTTTTCTCGGAGGGTGCGCGGGCTATCTGCCCGAGAAGGCCGAAGAGAATCTGACGGTTCCCGAGGTCGCTCCCGAAGAGTCTCGCGCGATGCTGCCGGAAGATTCGCCGGTTACGGCTTTTTGCGAAGAGATCTTCCGCAGCAGTCAGCTCCGCCTTCAGTGGGAGGCTCTCTCGTATCTTGCCGGAAAGAACATGGTTCTGCCGCATTCGCTTCTTGTTCCGGCGCTTGCCATGGGCAGAACCAGCCCGGCGCTTCGCCCGCTGCTTGCCCGTACGGCGGGTGCGCGCGGACTGTGGCTTGCGGCGCTGAATCCCGACTGGCGCATGTTCGCCACGTCCTCTGCCGACGCCGAGCTGGAAATGGAAGCGTGGGAACACGGACGGCCCATGCAGCGACAGGCGTTTTTCCTTGCCGCGAGAAAGGCGAGGCCTGCATGGGCGAGGGAACTCTTTGAACAGGATCTCTCCTCCATGGACGCTTCCGAGCGCAACACGCTGCTCGGGCTTTTTGCTCACGGACTTTGCCGTGACGACGAGGATCTGCTGGAAACGCTGCTTTTTAAAGATCGCAGCCGTGAAGTGAGAAGAACGGCGGCCTCCCTGCTTTCCCGTCTGCCCGAAAGCCGGTATGTGATGCGCATGGGAGAGAGGCTTTCTTCCTGCATGAAGGCTTTTTTGTCCGCGTCTTCGCAGCCCGGCGTATCCGGCCTGTTCCGCATGGCTGCCGCCGCCGTGGGCTTGGGGGACAAATCGGAGTTCATTACGCCGCCCGAAACCTATGACAAAAGCTGGGCCGCAGATCTCATCAGCGAAAAGTCTCCGTTTTCCCAGTTCGGTCCGCGTGCCGGATGGCTGTACCAGATGGCCTCGGCCGTTCCGCCTTCGTGGTGGACGGAACGCACGGGAAAAAGCGCAGAGGATGTGCTTGCGCTCTTTGAGCGTTCGGAGTGGAAAAAGCCGCTTCAGACGGCGCTGGGCGACGCCGTGCTGCGCACGGGCGACGTCTCGTTTGCACGTGCCATGTTGAAAAGCATGAAGAAGGGCGGCGTGTGGCCATCGTCTTCCGGCAGAAGTCTCGATGTCTTTGCCCTTGCCGCCATGCTCGGCAGAGAAGAGCGTGAAGAGGCGTGGGAACGGCTGCTTTCGCCCGACACGTTCACGGATCTTCTGCAGGATATCCGCATGAGACAGGAACTTGACTACCGTATGTCGCCCCTTCTGGCGGCAAGGGCCGTCGCCGTGCTGAAGAACCGGATGCTGTCGGCAAAAAGCCGTGACTATGCTCTTGCCTACGTGGTGGACGAGCTGGCCATGGTGCTGCCTGCCGATGAGCTTGAGAAGGCAAGGCGGATGCTGGAGTCCCTGCCCGCGTCCGACCTGAACCACGACGTCTCCGATCGTTTTTTCGTCGTCGCCGGAAAGCGTCTGGCGCTCGGCGCGTATTTTTCCTGACCGTCAACCGAAGAGGACTTTTCATGAATACCGAAGAAAGCAACAAGGCCGCGCGAGTCCTGCGGCAGCATGCCGAGCAGCAGTTTGCCGAGGAACTGGACGAACTCAGGAAGGCCGACACGCATCCTCGCCCCGCCAACTGGAAGATGTCTCCTTTTGCCGTGTGCACGTATCTTATGGGTGGCAGGCTCGACAACGGCTTTGAAGTGTCGGCAAAATACATAGGCAGCCGCCGTCTCATGGAAATAGCCGTGGCCACGCTGGCCACCGATCGCGCGCTGCTTCTGTACGGCGTGCCCGGCACGGCCAAGTCGTGGGTGTCGGAACATCTGGCCGCGGCCATAAGCGGAGACTCCACGCGCATTATTCAGGGCACGGCGGGAACGAGCGAAGAGCAGATGCGCTATGGCTGGAACTATGCCGAGCTTCTTGCCAAAGGGCCGTCCCGGCATGCGCTTGTGGAAAGTCCGCTCATGCGCGCCATGGCCGAAGGCTGCATTGCCCGGGTGGAGGAGCTTACCCGCATTCCGGCGGACGTGCAGGACACGCTCATCACCATTCTTTCGGAAAAGTCCCTGCCTGTGCCCGAGCTCGGCGAAGAGGTTCAGGCCGTGCGCGGCTTCAACGTCATAGCCACGGCCAACAACAGGGACAAGGGCGTGAACGAGCTTTCTTCCGCGCTCAAGCGTCGCTTCAATACCGTGGTGCTGCCTGTTCCTGCCACGGAGGATGAGGAAGTGGCCATTGTGGAGAAACGTGTCCGGGAAATGGGGCGCAGCCTGGAGCTGCCCGCCGAGCCTCCCGCGCTTCCCGAAGTGCGCCGCGTAGTGCGTATTTTCCGGGAGCTTCGCAATGGAAAAACCGAGGACGGCAAGCTCAAGGTCAAAACGCCGTCCGGCACGCTGAGCACGGCAGAAGCCATTTCCGTCATCAACAGCGGCATGGCCCTTGCCGCGCATTTCGGCGACGGACGCCTGCGGGCTGCCGACGTGGCGGCGAGTCTTGTGGGCGCTGTCGTCAAGGATCCCGTGCAGGATCGCGTCATATGGCATGAGTACCTTGAAACCGTCATGAAGGAGCGGGGCGACTGGAAGGATTTGTACCGCGCCTGCCGCGACGTGGAATGACCATGGACGACGCAAGGCAGATACGCATATTCGGCATAAGGCATCACGGGCCGGGGTGCGCCCGCAGTCTTGTCCGCGCACTGGAAGAGTGGCAGCCGGACGCGCTTCTCATCGAGGGGCCGCCCGAAGGCGAGAGCGTGCTGCCCCTTGCCGCCGACGAGGCCATGAATCCGCCCGTGGCGCTGCTCGTCTATGCGGAAGACGATGCGAGGCGGGCGGCCTTCTATCCCTTTGCGGAATTTTCTCCGGAATGGCAGGCGCTGCGCCATGCGCTTGCCCGGAACGTTCCGGTGCGGTTCATGGACCTTCCCATGGCCGTGCGCTTTGCCATGGAAAAAGCGGAGGAAGAGGCCGCGCTGATGGAAGACGAAGCCGGAGTCGGAAAGGCGCAGGACGCGGGAGAAGACGAAACGTCCGTCGAAGTGGCGGATGCGGAAAACGCGTCCGATTCATCCGCAGAGGCTGAAGGCTGCGATTTGAAGATGGAAGAAGCGGAGAGCGATTCGTCGTTCGACGTCGCCGACCCTCTGGACTGGCTGGGCCGTGCCGCAGGATACGAGAGCGGCGAGGACTGGTGGAATCATATGGTCGAGGAGCGGCTGGACGGTCTGGAGCTCTTTGAGGCCATACGCGAAGCCATGACCGCCGTGCGACAGGATCGCGAGGCAAGGCATGGCGTACCGGAAGGAATGGAGGCCCTGCGCGAGGCGCATATGCGTTCATGTCTGCGCCGGGCGAAGAAGGAAGGTTTTGCCCGCATTGCCGTGGTGTGCGGCGCGTGGCACGTGCCCGCGCTGGAAGCGAAGGTAACCGCCAGGGACGACAACGCGCTTTTGAAGGGGCTTCCTAAAATGAAGGTGGCCGCCACCTGGGCGCCGTGGACTTATGCGGGTCTCAGCGTGCGGAGCGGCTACGGTGCGGGCGTGACGTCTCCGGCGTGGTATGAGCATCTGTGGCGTGCGGAAAGCGAAGAGTCCCGCGTCGTGAGCTGGCTTACCCGCGCGGCTCGACTGTTCCGGGAAGAAGGTCTGGACTGCTCGCCCGCGCACATCATTGAATCGGCAAGGCTTGCCGAAACGCTGGCGGCGCTGCGAGAGCGCCCGGGAGCCGGTCTGCCGGAGCTTTGCGAAGCTCTTCGCACCGTGGTCTGCATGGGCGAAGAAGCGCCCATGCGTCTGGTCGAACGCCGTCTCATTACCGGCGAGAAGCTGGGGCAGGTACCGGAAGGCGCGCCTGCCGTGCCTCTTCAGCGGGATATCGAGCGACTTCAGAAAAAACTCAGGCTGAAGCCGGAAGCCTCCCAGAAAACGCTGGATCTTGATCTGCGCAGAGACGTGGACCTTGCGCGCAGCCATATGCTGCACCGCATGAACATTCTGGACATTCCCTGGGGAACGGACAGGCGTGAGGGCGGCGGCAAGGGCACGTTTCATGAATTGTGGCTTCTGCAATGGGAACCGAAGCTCATCGTCGACATCATCAACGCGGGGTCGTGGGGCAGCACGCTTCAGGATGCCGCCGTGCGCCGCGTGCTGGATCTGGCGTCCCGTGCCGGACTTCCCGAGCTGGCAAAGCTCATGGACGCGGCGCTTCTTGCCGATCTCGGCCCGGCCATAGACGGCCTGGTGCGCACGCTCGAAGACCGGGCCGCGCTGACGACGGACACGCTGCAGCTTGTGCGTACGCTGCCTGAACTCGTGCGCGTGGCCAGATACGGCGATGTGCGCGGTACGAATGCGGGCATGGTGCTCGCGCTGGTGGAGGGCATGGTTCCGCGCGTGGCCGTGGGGCTGCACGCAGCGCTTTCCGGGCTCAATGCCGAAGGCTCGGCAGAGCTTCTTGCGCCTTTGCGCGCGGCAAACGATGCCATGCGTCTCATCGCTCGAGAGGAACTGACGCTTATGTGGCGGCAGGCGCTTCACCGGCTTCTGGCGGAAGAGAGCGGCGTGCATGCCGTCCTTCGGGGACTCTGCGCGCGGCTACTGTTTGACGACGGGGCGCTTTCTGCCGGAGACGTCGAGACTCTCATGGGGCTTGCCCTGTCTCCGGCCTCCGAACCGGAAAATGCTGCGGCGTGGCTTTCTTCCTTTCTGGGAGAAAGCGCCATGGTGCTTCTGCACGACGACGCCTTGTGGCGCCTCGTGGATGCATGGCTTCTTTCGCTTTCTGCAGAGCGCTTCGTCAACGTGCTGCCCATGTTGCGCCGGACGTTCACGGAGTTTTCTGCGCCGGAGCGCCGGCAGCTTGCGGAAAGAGCCCGCAGGACGGGTATTGTGAGGCAGGCCGGGGCAGGAGACCCTCATCAGGTTTCGTGGGATGAGGAGAGAGCGGCGCTGGTGCTGCCTTTTTTGAGAACGATACTCGGCCTTGCCGGTAACGGCACGGGCGCAAAGGAACGAGGTGCCCATGAGTGACGGACTGGAAAAGGAACGGTTGCGGCGCTGGGTGCTTGCGCTTGGCGACGAGGCCAGAAGCTGCTGCCCCGATGTTTCGCTGAGTGCGGAAGATATGGGCATGAGCGACGCGCTTTCCATGCTTTACGACAACGGCAGCGGCGGCAAGGGCCTGCGAGGAGGCAGCGGCGCGTCTTCTCCCCGCGTGGCGCGCTGGCTCGGCGACATTCGCAAGTACTTTCCCTCCACCGTGGTGCGGGCCATGCAGAAGGACGCCTTCGACCGTCTCTATCTTAAAGATATGCTGCTTCAGCCTGAAATGCTGGACTCCGTGCAGCCGGACGTGAATCTGGTGTCCACGCTCATGAGCCTGAACGGCGTCATTCCGGCGGAGACCCGGGAGACTGCGAGGCTTGTGGTGCGCAAGGTGGTGGATGAGCTCTTGAAGCAGCTTGAAGAGCCCATGCGCACGGCCGTAAGCGGTGCGCTCAACCGGGCGGTGAGAAACCGTCGTCCACGGGCTTCCGAAATAGACTGGAATCGAACCATTCAGGCCAATCTGCGCCACTGGCAGCAGGAATACCACACGCTGGTGCCGGAAACGCTCATCGGTTACGGCCGCAAGGCGCACCGGCCGCAGAGAGAGGTCGTGCTCTGCATCGACCAGAGCGGATCCATGGCCAGTTCCATCGTGTATTCCAGCATATTCGGTGCGGTCATGGCCTCGCTGCCTGCGGTGAAGACACGTCTTGTGGTTTTCGACACGTCGGTGGTGGACCTTACCGACGAGATGCACGACCCGGTGGACGTGCTCTTCGGGGTGCAGCTCGGCGGCGGCACCGACATCAATCGGGCCGTGGGCTATTGCCAGTCGCTCATCACCGATCCGCGCAACACCATCATGGTCCTCATTTCCGACCTGTATGAAGGGGGCGTGGAGCGCAATCTTCTTCAGAGAGCCGGCGAGCTCGTGCAGTCCGGGGTACAGTTCATCACGCTGCTGGCGCTCAGCAATGAGGGCAGCCCCTTCTACGACAGAGAACTTGCCGGAAAGCTCGCCGCCCTGGGCGTTCCCTGCTTTGCCTGCACGCCGGACATATTTCCGGGCATGATGGCTGCCGCCATACGAAAGGAGGACGTAGGCCTCTGGGCGGCAGAGCAGGGAGTCGTCACCACTCCGCCTGCGACGGGAGGAAAGGGCTGAGATCGCGCGGGACGGAGGATGTCTGAGACCACTGTTCGGACGGACGGCCTTTTTCGCGGCGCGTTTGCAGCCTGAAGGCTTTTTTCGACGTCTTTTGGCACTCCGGGAGGCCGGAAAACGGGCAAAAAACGGGAAAAGCGGCGAAAGAGGCTCAAAAATCGGCCGGAGACCTGTCTTTGGTCGATTTTTTTATGCTGTTTTATCATGCAGTTATCAATAAAAATTCAAAAAGAACGAAAAAAGGTGAAAAAAGTGTTTGACAAGACGGGGGAAAATGGGCATAACTCAAAAACGCGCTGAGGCACAGCGGCTCAAACGAGCGCCCCGCCGAAAGCGCCGCCTGAAAAAAAACTTGAAAAAAGTTG
>NZ_CALUWV010000014.1 GCF_944324575.1 uncultured Mailhella sp.
CCGATGCCAAGGTTATCTTTAGAGAGGCTCCTTTTGAGGAGCCTTTCGTCGTTTAAGGGCCGCATCGTCACGCGGCCCTTTTGCGTTTAAAAAACGTCCATGGAAAGAATGTTCCTGCGTCCTTCCCGGCAGGTTCGTCAGTTGCTTCCTGTTGCAAAGGAAAGCGGAAAGGTTGTTCTGAAAGTCTGCGTACAGGCGAGGGAACATGATGCTGAACCTGAGGAAGAGCCGAGGGCAATACGTACACGACTCAGCCTTGCTCAGGGCCGGGCAGGGTGAGCCGTGTCTGCTTTTATTTTTTCTCTCGACTCCAGGGCGTTTTTTGAAAATGCCATGTCGGGCTTCTTCCTGGGAGTTTTTTTTCATCAGACGTGCTCCTGCGGCCTCTGAAAGCGTCCTCCGCAATGCCGGGCATAGAATTTTTCCGGCGGCAGAATATGCGCACGGTCGGCGGTGTGCTTTTTCAGCGTGGGAGCATTTCAATGAAGAGTTTTAGCATGGTCAATATGCCGGGGCGACATCCATGCTGCCGTCGCTGAATATTTTTCAGTTGTTTTTCGGTCAGTCCATACAAGTTTTTTAGACGGGGAAAAAACTGGAGAGAAAGCGGGTATGGTTGCGTGGTTATTGTTTTGTGACTAGGGTCGTTGTTTCTGAAGCTGCTATCTGATTTTAGTCGCTATTCTTTTGGACCAGTTCCAATAGGGAACTGGCGGAAACATATTATGAGGAGCATTGCATGGACATTGTTTCTTCTGTAGCCGAGGTTCGGGAACAGGTGAAGAAATGGCGTAGCCTGGGGTTGAGCGTCGGGCTGGTGCCGACCATGGGATACCTTCATGAAGGACACAGGAGTCTTATAGTACGCGCCGTCGCTGAAAATGACCGCGTTGTTGTCAGTGACTTCGTCAATCCCATTCAGTTCGGTCCGAGTGAGGATCTTGAGAGCTATCCCCGCGACATTGAAGCGGACGCTCGCCTTTGTGAAAGGGCTGGTGCACATCTTATTTTTCACCCCGCTCCAGAGGATATGTATGCCCCCGATTTCTGCACCTATGTGGACATGAAGGGGTTGACCGAAGGGTTGTGCGGAAAAACTCGTCCCACGCATTTTCGGGGCGTGTGCACGGTGGTGAGCAAGCTTTTTCATATTGTTGCCCCGGACAGGGCCTATTTCGGCCAGAAGGACGCCCAGCAGCTCGCTGTGATCCGCCGCATGGTGCGTGATCTCAACTTCGATATCGAGATCGTCGGCTGTCCCATTGTCCGCGAAGAAGACGGTCTGGCAAAAAGTTCCCGCAACACCTACCTGAACGCGGAAGAGCGCAAGGCGGCGGTGGTGCTGAGTCGGGCCGTGAATCTCGGCAGAAGCCTGATGGAAAACGGCGAGAGAAAAGCTTCCGTCGTGCTTGCGGCCATGAGGGAGCTTATTGAAGGCGAACCTCTTGCCCGTATCGACTATGTGGAAATGGTGGATGCCGTGTCCATGCAGCCCGTGGAAGAGGCTCAGGGAAGCGTTCTGTGCGCCATGGCCGTGTATGTGGGAAAGACCCGTCTCATCGACAACTTTATTTTTGAAGGGTAGCGTATGCTGCTGACGATGCTGAAGGGCAAAATTCATCGGGCGGTGGTGACGCAGGCAGAGCTTGATTACGTGGGCAGCATTACCATTGACGAGCAGCTCATGGAGGCGGCAGGTATTCAGGAATACGAAAGGGTTCAGGTCGTCGACGTGGACAACGGACAGCGCCTTGAAACCTATGCCATTGCCGGTGAGCGAAACAGCGGGGTGATATGTCTGAACGGCGCAGCTGCGCGGCTGGTGGCGCCGGGAGATAAGGTCATCATCATGGCCTATGCGCTCATGCAGCCGGAGGAGGCCCGGGCCTTCAGGCCGAGCGTGGTTTTCGTGGATTCGCGCAATCGGGTGGTCCGGGTGGCCGACTATGAAAGGCACGGCTGTCTTGCGGACGTGTAGCTACCTTCCCGGAAGGACAAAGGCCGGACATGCTGTCGAAAATGTCCGGCCTTTGTCGTTATGGAGATGACATATGTTTTTTTTCAGGCGGCTCAGTATGCTGCTGGCCGGACATATAGGCGTCATCATACTGCTCTGTTCCGTTCTGGCCTGGATGTTTCCTTTTCTTTTTGCCTGGACTGTGCCGTACACATCCGTTTTTCTTGCCGTCATCATGTTCGGCATGGGGCTCACCATCGAAACGCAGGATTTTCGGGCGGCGTTTGCCCGTCCTAAGGCTCTTGTTATCGGTTGCGCGGCGCAGTTCACCGTCATGCCGCTGCTTGCCTTTATGCTGGCGAAGCTGTTTTCTCTGCCGGCGGATCTTGCGCTCGGCGTCATTCTGGTGGGATGCGCTCCGGGAGGAACGGCGAGCAACGTCATCACCTATCTTGCACGCGGCGACGTGGCGCTTTCCGTGGGCATGACGGTGGTATCTACGCTTGTTGCACCCGTCATGACGCCTCTTCTTGTTTATGTTTTGCCGGAAGCTGGGTGGAGGTTTCTTTTGGAGCCATGATGGCTTCGGTTATGAAGATCGTTCTGTTTCCCGTTGTTGCCGGACTTGTTCTGCGTCGTGCGGCACAGAGGGCTGTGCGTAGTGTCGTCGATTTCTGTCCGCTGGTATCAGTTCTCGGCATAGCACTGATTGTGGGCGGCATTATCGCCGTGAATGCGGAAAAGATTGCCGAAAGCGGTCTGCTGGTGCTTTTGCTTGTCTTTTTGCATAATGGAGCAGGGCTTGTCATCGGACTCGGCATTGCGTCTGTGCTGGGCCTGAGCTATGCCGGAAGAACGGCCGTTTCCATAGAAGTGGGCATGCAGAACAGCGGGCTTGCCGTGGCTCTGGCTACGATCAACTTTGCCGCCAGTCCTCTGGCTACGCTGCCGGGAGCCCTGTTCAGCGCATGGCAGAATATTTCCGGTGCGCTCTTTGCGGGCTGGAGGCGAAGGGAACGGAAGAAACTCGGGAATGTCCCGACAGCGCTCTGATGTGTCTCTGCGGCACATACGGGCGACAAGAGGAAAGAGTATGCGCGGAGCGTTCAGACAGGCCGACCGTGAGGCGTTGATAACGCTGGGTCTCTATGTGTTTTTTTTCGTGTGGTGGACGGTATTCGCCTTCGTACTCGGTGCCGGAGATCCTGAAGAATACAGCTATGTGTTCGGACTGCCTGCATGGTTCTTTTACAGTTGCGTGCTGGGGTACCCTGTCATGACGCTCATTCTCTGGATTGTGGTGCGGCGCTTTTTTGCCGACATTCCTTTGGATGAGGCGAAGAAGCAGAACGATGACGAGGAGAAGAAGGCATGAACGTCGCATTGGTTCCTCTTGTCGGCTATCTTCTGCTTACCCTTCTGCTGGCCATATGGGCTCAGCGTCAGGCCGGAAAGGGCGCGGGCAGAAGCTTTATTGAAGAATATTTCATCGGCGGACGTACCATGGGCGGTTTCGTACTGGCCATGACCATCATTGCCAGCTACACGAGCGCGAGCAGCTTCGTGGGAGGGCCCGGCGTGGCCTACAAGCTGGGGCTCGGCTGGGTGCTGCTGGCCATGATTCAGGTGCCGACGACGTTTCTCACCCTCGGCGTTCTAGGCAAGCGCTTTGCTATTCTCGGCCGGCGCATCCATGCCGTCACCATCACGGATTTTCTTTATGCCAGGTATCGCAGCGACGCCATCGTCATTCTGTGTTCTCTTGCCGTGCTCGTCTTTTTTGCGGCATCCATGGTGGCGCAGTTCATAGGCGGCGCCCGTGTGTTTCAGGCCGTCACAGGCTATCCATATGAAGTCGGTCTTGCGCTGTTCGGCGTTACCGTCGTCGTCTACACGGCGGTCGGCGGGTTCCGGGCTGTGGCCGTCACGGACGCGCTGCAGGGCGTTGTCATGCTCATTGCCTCCGTTGTCATTCTGTTCGCCGTGGTTCGTGCCGGAGGCGGCATGGAGCAGTGCATACAGACTCTGAAGGGCATTGATCCCGGTCTGATTACGCCTTCCGGCGCGGGAGGCAGCATTCCTGCGCCTATGCTGTTCTCCTTCTGGATTCTGGTTGGCCTCGGCATTCTCGGTCTCCCGCAGACCACGCAGCGCTGCTTTGGTTACCGGGATTCTCGCTCCATGCACGACGCCATGATCATGGGCACGCTCATCATCGGCTTTCTGCTGCTGTTCATGCATCTTTCAGGGGTTCTCGGCCGGGCCGTCATGCCCGGACTCACGTCCGGCGATCTCATCATTCCCTCGCTCATTCTTGAGCTTCTGCCGCCGTTCTGGGCGGGGGTGTTCGTGGCCGGGCCTCTGGCCGCCATCATGTCCACCGTGGACACCATGCTGCTTCTGGTTTCGGCATCCATCATCAAGGATCTGTATGTCCGTTACAGGCTCGGAAATGATGAATCGAAGATTTCGGCACGTAAGATAGGGCGCATGAGCTTCATCTGCACACTCGTCGTGGGCGTCCTGGTGTTTCTTGCATCCTTTGATCCGCCGGATCTTCTGGTGTGGATAAATCTGTTCGCGTTCGGCGGACTGGAAGCCGTGTTTCTCTGGCCCATTGTGCTCGGTATGTACTGGAAGAGCGCCAATGCCACGGGAGCTCTGTGTTCCATGGCCGCAGGCGTAGTCGCCTTCGTGCTTCTTTCCGTTTTTCATGTACCGCTTGGTGGTGTTCACGCCATAGTTCCGACATGCGTGATTTCCCTGATTGCCTTCTGGCTGGGGAACAGACTGGGAAATCCCGTGCCTGCCGAGGTGACAAAGCTTTTCTGGGAAGATTAGTCCTTCTGACCGTATGAAGGGCCGTTCTGAAGTCGTTTTCAGAACGGCCCTTTTGGGTTAAAGCGTCTCAAGCAGGCTGAGGGCTCTCGAAAACTCATAGCTGTGGGCATGGTTATGAGCACTCCTTTTGATTTGCTGAGAACAAGGGCTGGCATTTGTCCATCAGGCAGGTCAAAAAGAGCGTAGCATAAACGAGGCTCCACCGACATGGCCCATGGATCCCCGTTTTTACGGTTGTTTCGATGAGGCAAAATCAGATGTTTCTGATATCCTCAATGAGGGCCGTCACGGCCTCTTCGGTCGTGGCCCAGCTGGTGCAGAAGCGCACGGCGCTGTGCGTTGCGTCCGTTTTCTGCCAGAAGCTGAAGGAGTAGCGTTCCGCAAGCTTGTTGAGCGCCTCGTCGGGCACGATGGGAAACTGCTGATTGGTGAAGGAGTTATGGAGCAGCGGCCAGCCCTTTTCCAGAAAGGCGCGGCGCAGTCGCATGGCAAGGTCGTCGGCCTGCCTGGCAATGCGCATGTAAAGGTCGTCCTGAAAAAGTGCCAGAAACTGAATGCCGAGCAGTCTGCCTTTGGCCAGCATGGCTCCGCGCTGCTTCATGAGGTAGCGGAAATCCTTTTTGAGCGAGGGGGCGGTGACGACCACGGCTTCGCCGAACAGCGCGCCCACCTTGGTCCCGCCTATGCTGAAGACGTCACAGAGTTCGGCATAGTCGGCGAGCGTGAGATCATTGGCTTCGGACATGAGGCCGTACCCCATGCGCGCGCCGTCCACGAACAGGGGCAGGGCAAGTTCACGGCAGGCAAGGCTGATGTCCCTGAGCTCGGCCTTCGAGTACAGCGTGCCGAACTCCGTGGGTGAGGAAAGATACACCATGCCGGGCTGCACCATGTGTTCATGGGACTCGTCGGCATGATGCGCGGCGCAGGCTTCCCGGATCTGCGCTGCGGTGATTTTTCCTTCATGGGCAGGAAGGGCGAGCACCTTGTGACCCGTGGCTTCCACGGCGCCGGTCTCGTGCACGTTGATGTGGCCGTTTTCGGCACACAGCACGCCCTGCCACGGTCTGAGGGCGGATTCGATGACGACGAAGTTCGTCTGGGTGCCGCCTATGAGAAAGTGCACGTCGGCTTCCGGCGCGGCGCAGGCTGCGCGTATGAGGCTCCGGGCCTCGTCGCAGTAACGGTCTTCGCCGTAGCCCGGGGTCTGGTCAAGGTTGGTGGCCGTGAGAAGTTCCAGAATGCGCGGATGCGCGCCCTCCTCGTAGTCCGATTCAAAGCGAAGCATGAACGTCATCTCCTGTTTTCCAGTCGCTTCCAGCGGCAGATCACCCTTTCGGCAACATGGCAGATTTCATAAATGGCAAGACCGAGCAGACTCATGGACAGGATGCCGCAGAACATCTCAAGCTGATCGCCGCGGCCCCAGGCGTCCATGATGAGGAAGCCGAGTCCGCTCTGCGTGGCGAAGGATTCTGCCATGAACAGCACGGCCACGGCCGTTCCGCTGCTTACCTTGAGAGCCGTCATGGCGCTGGGAAGGGCCGCGGGAACGAGTACGTGACGGATGAGCTGGACGCAGGAACCTCCGAGCGTGCGGAATGCGTCGAGATAGCGTGCATCAAGGCGGCGTATGCCGTCTCTCGTGACCACGAGTATCTGATATCCCGTGGTCAGGGCGATGATGAGTATTTTAGACAGGTCTCCGAGCCCGAACAGCGTGAGAAATACGGGCAGAAGGACGATTTTGGGCAGCGGATAGGTGAGAAAGACCATGGGCGAGACGTAGCGGTCGATGCGTCTGCGGTAGCCGAGCAGAATGCCGAGCGGAAATGCGACGGCAAATGCCAAGGTCATGGCCGCACCCACGCGCATGGCGCTGCTTGCTACATGCCCGCGCATGACCGGGTCATGCAGGGACTGCGCCCAGGCCTCGAGCACTTCCGACGGAGCCGGAAGAAGATAGGGGCCGAGGGCCCACGCGCCGACCTGCCAGAGCAGCAGAAGAGCGAGAAAAGCCACGGCGTAGCGGAAAAGGATGTCGAGCATTTTCATGGCATGACCTTCTCCCCGGACTCCCGGATTCCGGGCTCTTCCAGCGCTTCGCGAATGTTTCGCATAAGGGAGAGGCTCTCTTCGCTGTTGCGGCAGGAGGCATCGCCGAAACAGGGATTGTCCAGCCACAGAGTTCTGGTGGCCGGGCGTCCGCTGAGCACCATGATGAAACGCCCGAGAAACACCGCCTCCGCCACGTTGTGCGTGACCAGCATGAAGCTCATGCGGCGGCGCTGCCATACGCTGAGCAGAAGATTCTGCAGATGCTCCCTGGTGATGGCATCAAGTGCGGCAAAGGGTTCGTCCATGAGCAGCAGATCTGGTCGGGAAATGAGGGCTCGGCCTATGGCCACGCGCTGTCGCTGACCGCCGGAAAGCTGCACGGGGAAGCGGCGCTCCAGTCCTTCAAGGCCGAGTTCGTTCAGCATGGAGGAGACGGCGGCAAAGCGCGTCTTTCGGGCGACGCCCCGAAGCTGAAGAGGCAGCGCCAGATTGTCGCGCACGGTTTTCCACGGAAACAGTCCGTAGTCCTGAAGTATGAAGGCCGTCTTCCAGTGCGAAGGCAGCGCGACGCTGCCCGAGTCCGCTGCGGCAAGCCCGGCAACAATGGCAAGAAGCGTGCTCTTGCCGCATCCGGAAGGGCCTATGATGGCAAGAGAAGATCCTTCGGGCAGAGAAAAGGAAACGTTTGAAAGAACGCTGTTTTCTCCGAAGGTCTTGCCCAGTCTTTCAACGCGCAGCACGTTTCCGTTCATTTCACGTCCTGAAAGACGATGTCGGCAAGGGCGGGCACGTCCTTTTTCAGCAGTCTGTTCTGCTTCATCCATTCGGCATAGTGCCGGATATCCTCTTCCGAAGGAAGGCCGAGCGGCGTGAGAGACTCCTCGAAGCGGAGCATGACATAGTGTTCTGCCGCCTTGTCTGAGAGCAGGCCGAGTTTCTGCATCATGGCCTTGTAGACGTCGGGCTCGGCATTGATGCGCCCGGCTTCCTCGGCAAGCGCGGCGCGGAAGCGCCGGATGCGATCTGTAAATGCGTCGTCGCTTTTTTCCGGTTTTTTCAGCGCGATGACGGCCAGCGGCATGGACAGGTTCCGATCGTCGAGAAGCACGCGGGCGCCCTGGCCTTCCACAAGCGAGAGCAGAGGTTCGGGCAGCAGGGCAGACTCTATCCGGCCGGAAAGCAGCATTTGGAGCCGGACGGGAATCTGACGGATGTCGCGTTTGTCCAGAGAGCCTGCCGCGCCTTCCTGCTCAAGAAGAGAATCCAGCACAAAGTCCACGATGGTGGCGCGGCCGATGGAACAGGTTTTTCCCTTGAGGTCGGCGAGCGTTTTTGCCGGAGAATCGGGTTTTACCGCAAGACCGAAGAATCGGGCTCTGGGGGAAGAATGGGACGTTGTGGCCACGATGATCTGCGGCGCTCCGTTTTCATTCTGCATGAGCACGTTGATGATGTCGCCGAAATGACCGTCCAGCGAGCCTGCCCGCATGGCAGCGCCAAGTTCCAGAGCACTCTGGAAGGGAACGATGTCCACATCGAGTCCGTGGGCGGCAAACACGCCGTCCTGTTTTGCGGCATGAAGAATGAGGGAGTCGGCTGCAGGGAGAGAGCCGATTTTCAGAGTATCGGCGGCAAGGGTTGTTTTCTGACAGAAAACGGCGGCAAGCAGCATGAAAGCGCAGAGCGCACGTTTGAGCATGGGCATGGCTGACCTCGTGAGTGTGCTGTGGGAGAATGCGGCGTCAGGCGTCAACCTGAGCAAAAAGATCATTCTGCATGAAGTGTACGGCAAAGTCGACGGCTTCGACAGTGAGAGACTCGCAGACGTGAGGCGGGCCGGAAAGACCTCCGGGCCGGATATCCTGACAGAGCAGAGAGCCGAAGCGTGTCTTGAAGGCTTCGGCAAAGCGGAAGCTCATGGCTTCCACGTCGTTGCCGGAAAGGCCTCTCGCGGTTCCCGCAATGCCGATGAAGATGAGGGCACCTTCTGCAAGACCGCACGGCCCGGGAACGCCGCCTGCGCCGTGCATTCTGAGTACGGTATGCAGGGTCTGCCTGGATACGGGCGTGTCGAACGCTTCGCCAAGACAGGCAAGCATGGTTCCCGCGCAGTTCCATTTGCGGTTTCGGTAAAGCTCGTGAACGCGTTCGGCGGTAGAAATCATGAATCCTTCCTTTGCGCGGCACTTCAGGCGCGTATTGCAGGAGCGTCTGAAAGTACGGCTTTCAGCGTGTTCTTTCCGTCTGACGGAAAGGCGCGGTGGAGCTGTTTTCCACGAGATAATGGGAAAATTCCACACGGGTGATGTTGTTGGGAGCGCCGGCGCCGGTCATGCGCTCATAAAGAATGTTGAAGGCATTTCGCCCCTTTTCTTCAATATGATGCTCAACGGAGGTGAGTCCGACGCTCCAGAACCGGGAGGCGGACAGATTGTCGAAGCCGCAGACGCTGTAGTCGTCCGGCACGTTCAGTCCCTTTTCTTTGAGCGCATCGAGCACACCGTACGCCACAAAGTCGTTGACGGCTACGATGCCGGAAATCTCGTCGTTGCGCTTCAGACATTCCATGGTGAGTTCGTAGCCCGTGCGGTGCTCAATGCCTATGTCGTTGAGCTCTTCCATCGGCGTGATTTCCCGCGTGAAGAGCTGCACGGACGTGTCCGGTTCCCGGGAGTAGACGGCCCGTATGCCGTCGAGTCTGCGTATGCGTATGGCGTTGGCATCGTTGAGCGTGGTGGAGATGAAGGCAATGTGCCTGTGTCCGAGACCGAGCATATGTCGACCGACCAGCATTCCGGCGCTGTAGTTGTCGAGTTCCACGGTATCCACGTTGAGACTGGTATTTCTGTCGCCGATGACCACGACGGGAATGTTCCGGTTGACCTTTTCCACGAGGTCCACGCTCTGGGGCATCATGGTGAAGACCATGCCGGAGGCTCCCATTTCCAGAGCCATGTCGAGAATTTCTCTTTCCTTTTCGGCGTCCCTGTAGGTGGTGAATATGAGCGTGGAGGCTCCGTGCTGTTCGGCGGACTGCTGTATGGCCTGCACCATGTTGGCATAGTAGGCGTTGCCGACGTTGGGGCTGACGATGAGCACGAGCTTTCTTGCGGTCAGAGGGCGGATTCTGCGCCGCACGGGCGTGCGGTATCCCAGAGCGTCGGCCGTATGCCGGACGTTCTGCACCGTGTCCGGAGAAAAGGACACGTCCGGCCGTCCGCTGAGTATCATGGATGCGGTGCTCAACGATACGCCGGCCGCGCGGCTCACGTCTTCCAGGGTAATTCTTTTTTTCGTCGTCATGGTCAGAACTCCACGGAAAAGCTAACGGCTGGGGAAAATTTCGTCAAACGAGGGAAGAGAAGAAGAAAAGATAAAAATTTAATAATTAGTATGGTATTTGTTGGAGAACTTTATAATTTGATATTAAAATTTTAATTTTAAAAAAATAATAATTAGCCTTGATTAATTACTATAATAATCGTAGAAGGGGGAAAATAACCGCGAGTAAAGGAAAAATTGATTAAAATTTTAATAAAAGTTTTTAAACTTTATCATTAAAATTTTAATAAAGTTTGCCTCGATGCACGGGAAGTTTTCCCTCAACCTTCATCAGGAGCTTTTTCACTATGAGCACGCCCGGCAAAAAAGAAATCCGCAAGGTGGTACTGGCCAGTCTCCTCGGAGCAACCATTGAATGGTATGATTTCTTCCTGTACGGCGTTGTTGCAGGCATTGTCTTCAACAAGCTGTATTTCCCCACGGAAGACCCCTTCATCGGTACGCTTCTTGCCTACAGTACTTTTGCCATAGGCTATCTGGCCCGTCCCTTCGGCGGCTTCGTGTTCGGTCACTTCGGCGATCGTCTGGGCCGCAAGAGCATGCTCGTGCTCACCATGCTCATCATGGGTCTTGCCACCATAGGTATCGGTCTTGTGCCCACATATGCGCAGATAGGTATTGCCGCTCCCGTTCTTCTGCAGACTTTTCGCCTCTGCCAGGGGCTCGGCCTCGGCGGTGAATGGGGCGGGGCCGTGCTCATGACCTATGAATACGCCAGCAAGAAGGAGCGCGCCTTCTATGCCAGCATCCCGCAGATGGGACTTGCTACGGGCCTGTGCCTCTCGTCCGGCGTCGTGGCGCTTCTTTCCTGGGGGCTTTCCGATGAACAGTTCCTTTCCTGGGGCTGGCGGCTGGCCTTCCTTGTGAGCGTCATTCTTGTCTGCGTCGCCCTGTATGTCCGCATGCACATCCTTGAGACTCCCGACTTTCAGAAGGCTCAGGAAAAGGCCAGTCAGGATAAGGCCAGGAAGACGCTGCCCATCGTGAAGGTGTGCAGGGAACACCCCGGCAACATTGCCCTCGGCATCGGTGCCCGCTGGATAGACGGCGTGTTCTTCAATGTGCTTGCCGTGTTCGTCATCACTTACCTTGTGCAGTATGTGAATGTGCCGCGCACGCAGGCGCTGTCCATGGTCATGGTGTCCGCCCTTGTCATGTGTCCCTTCATTCTCATTGCCGGGCGTCTTGCCGACCGTTACGGTCGTGGCCTTGTGTACGGCGTGGCCAGCATTCTCTGCGGGCTGTCCATCTTCCCCTCCTTCTGGCTCATGGGAGCGAGCGAGGGCAATCTGTTCATGATAGGCCTTGCCATCATCGTGCCGGTCAGCGTGTTTTATGCCGGTGTGTTCGGTCCTGAAGCCGCGCTTTTCTCCGATCTGTTTCCCGCCGACGTGCGCTATACCGGCATTTCCATCGTGTACCAGTTCCCCGGCTTTATCGTGGCCGGCATCGTACCCGGCCTCTGTACCTATCTCATCAAGATTGCCGACGGCGATCCCATTTATGTGTGCCTGTATACCATGCTCGCGGCCCTGACCAGCGGAGTTTCGGCCTTCATCGTGCAGCGCAAGCACAATGCCGCCGTCCGTCGTCTCGGCGATAATATGGAACACGTCTGATTTTCGACGTGATTTTTGCCGGCAACAGGTATATTCATCGTGCATCCTTTTCCCGATGCTCTGCGGCGGGCGCTGTTTCCTGTCCCGTGTCTGCCGCAGGGAATCAGACGACCAGGGCCCAGGCATGAGCCATGAAGGCGCACCTGTAGCGGTTCATGACCTTGTCTGATGTTTTTGTCGTCGGTTCGTCCCCGGGTGACGAAGGGAAGACGCATCTGACCCGGACGCGGAAGGGATTCCCCCTTCCGCAAGGAAACGATATGCGCATACTTCAGATTTCAGACTTTCATCTTCGCGGTGACGGCAGGCTTTCGTTCAGGGTGGTGGACACTCCGAAATGCCTGGAAGCTGCGGCGAAGCATATTTTCGGACTTGTCCAGAAGCCGGACATGATGGTCATTACCGGAGATCTGGCCGACAGCGGTGACGAGCACGCCTACAGAATGCTGTATGAAACCTTTGCTCCTCTTCACCTCCCCATCTACGCCGTTCCCGGAAACCACGACCGTCGCGACAGAATGCGCGCCATTCTCAAGGACTGGTGTCCGGAGAACGAGGAAACCGGGCCGTGGCTCTGCTATGCCGTGGAAGAAAACGAGGTCCGTTTTCTCATGATGGACAGCATGAGCCCGGGCTCGCACTCCGGACATATACCCGAGCGATGCGCCGCATGGCTGGAGAAGGAACTGGCGCGTCGTCCGGGCGTACCCACGCTGCTTTTCATGCATCATCCGCCGTTCGTCACCGGCATGGGCGCCATGGATGAGCCGTATGAGAACGTCGATCGTCTGCGTGGAATTCTGGAGAAGGCTCCCTGGGTGCGTCTGTGCTGCGGTCATATGCATCGTCCCATATTCACGCAGTGGGCCGGAGTACTGGCGCTCACCGCACCCGCGGCCTCCATGCAGATAGATCTCGACATTTCGCCGGAAGGCGGCGACACCTTTGTCATGGAGGCGCCCGGCTATCTGCTCCACGACTGGCAGAACGGTGCGTGGAACACGCATGTCTGCCAGATTTACGGCACGCCTACCTATGCCGGACCGTACCGTTTTCTTGATTCCGTGAATCCGACGGAAGAATGATGCTGCCTTCGCGGCATTCAGCCAGTCCCCGGGCCGGATGCCGCGCATTATGCCAGGGGTCCCTGTCCCTGTCATTCCTCCTCGAAAAAGGCCGTTGCTTTCTTTGAAGCTCGGCCTTTTTCCGTAAATGCGGAGAAAGGGGGACGTTTGGAATGCGGAGCAGAGGGGGCGTCCGTTCTGACCGGCAGTCATCAGCGGCAGAGGCCGTTGTCCGTAGCGGTATTCCAGGGGCGGCAGTGGCCGAGCTCGCAGGCTCGTTTCAGGTCGTCGCAGGCTTCGGAGTTTTTTCCTTCAAGAAAGGCCCCGGCGGATCGGTACACATAGATGAGAGGTTCTCCGGGATTGATTTTTTCCGCGTAGGCGAAGTCCCGCCGGGCCCCTTCGGGCTGATGCTGCTTGAGACAGACGAGTCCCCGCGTGGCGTAGGCCTGCGCTGTTGGGGAAAGACGTATGGCGCGCGTGGCGTCATCGAAGGCTTCGTTGAAGTAGCCGAGATCACTCAGGGCCAGGCTGCGCATGAGGTAGGGAGCGGGGTCAAGCGGATCGGCGGATATGGCCTTGTCCAGAAGTGCAGCAGCCTGTTCCGGGTTCGTGCATTCACCGGAAGCCGTCCAGTATTCCAGGGCCTGAGCAAGATAGCTCTGAGCTTCGGGAGAGACGCCGTAGGTGGCCTTGCGGTCCGGTTGTCTGACTTCGGCGGCGGGAGGCGTTGTTTCCTCATTCCCCGTGAAGGGCAGAGAGAAGGGCAGCTTGCTGCATCCTGCGAGCATGAGAAGGGAAAGAACGCAGAGCGCGAGGTGTTTCATGATTTCTCCTGCAGAGGCTGTCGGAAGGGCGCCGTGGAGCGGCGCTCCAGCAGGCGATGGGTGTATTCCATGCGGGTGATGTCGCTGACGCAGCTGCCGCCGCAGATGCGTTCGTAGAGAATGTCGAAGGCGCTGCGCCCTCTGGCCTCGGTCTGCTGTTCCACGGTGGTGAGTCCGACGCGGGCAATGCGGGAGGAGGAAAGATTGTTGAAGCCGCATACGCTGTAGTCTTCGGGAACCCTGAACCCTTTTGCCGCAAGAGCGTCGAGCACTCCGTAGGCAATGAAGTCGTTGACGGCCACAAAACCGGAAATGCGGCTTTTCTTTTTGAGGCACTCCAGAGTGAGTTCGTAGCCTATTCTCTGTTCCAGGTCTATGCTGTGGAGTTCTTCCTGTGGAGTGTAGTCCCGCGTGAACACCTGAACGGAACAGCCCGGCCGCTCGGCGTAGGTGTCCTTCACGCCCTGCAGTCGGCGCAGGCGTATGGCGTTGGCGGCGTTCATCATGGCGGAGATGAACGCTATGTGCCTGTGCCCGAGTTCGAGCATATGGCGGCCGATGATGACGCCGGCGCTGTAGTTGTCGAGCTCCACGGTGTCGACCTTGGGGCTGGAGTTTCTGTCACCCAGAACCACAATGGGAATCTTGCCGTTGACCTTCTCCACCTTGCGCAGACTCTGAGGCGTGAGGGTAAATATCATGCCGGCCGCCCCCAGGGCGAGCGCCATGTCCAGGACTTCTTCCTCCTTGCGGGCTTCGCGGTAGGTGGTGAAGATGAGCGTGGAATAGCTGTGCTCCTCGGCGGCCTGCTGTATGGCCTGCACGAGTCCTGAATAGTAGGCGTTGGCTATGTTCGGCGTGACGATGAACACCACGTTTCTTCCCGGAAGCCGTCCTTTGGAAAGGCGCGACGGCGCGAGGTAGCCAAGATCCTTGGCGGCCTGTCGGACTTTCTGCACCGTTTCCCGGGCGAAGGATACGTCGGCCCGGGCGTTGAGAATCATGGAAACGGAGCTCAGCGACACGCCGGCGCGGCGGCTCACGTCTCCCAGCGTTACTTTTTTCTTGCTGTTCACGGCGGTTCTCCAGAACTGGAAGGCTAACGATATGCCGGGGTTTCGTCAAATGGCCGCGCTCGTTTTCCGAAAAAAAGAAGAGCCGGGAGGACGGATACTCCCGGCTTGTCAGAATGGCGGAGGGGCGGACGCCCCCTCCTTTCATTCCATCAGTGTTTCATGTTGCGCCACGAGGTGACGACGGAGCCGTCGTCTTTTCTGGTGACGTCCAGCATCTTGTCGGCAAGAAGCGGATTGGTGAAGGTGTAGTCGGAGCGCTTGTGGTTGCCGCGGGTTTCCTTGCGTTCCAGCGCGGAACGCATGATGCATTCGGCGCAGTCGAACAGGTCGAGCACTTCCGCCGCACGCATGAGGGTGTGGGAGCAGGAGGCCTTCATGCTGGCGTTCGTTTCCTCGCGCAGCTGGGCCAGATAGCCGAGACCGGCCTTGAGCAGCGTTTCGGAACGCACATTGTAGGGGCCTACGTTGGCGTAGTCGCTCATGATCTGCGTAAGGGCGATGTTGGCTTCCTGCCATTCGGCGCCGATGTTCCTGCTCATGAAGGATGAGAGCAGTTCCATCTTGGCCTTGATGGCCGGGTTGGAAGCGAGATCTGCGCTTCCTGTGGAGTTGGCGGCATCGGCCGCGGCGGCGTGACCGGCTCTCCAGCCCATCCAGGCGGCGAGGCCGAGACCGCAGCCCGCGTTGCCCACCATGTCGCCCGCGGCATAGAGGCCGGGCACGGTGGTCTGTCCGTTCTTGTCCACGTCGAGACCGCGTCCGTGCAGGATGGGTTCGAAGCGGGTGAATTCCACGGCGTGCCTCGCCGGATCAATGCCCTTGGCGTCCATGTAGGCGATGAGCGCGGAGAGGCCTTCGTCGAACATGGCCTTGCGCATGTAGGCCAGGGTTTCGGGCGTGTTTTCCGAGCAGTCGAGGTAGGCGGGGCCGCGGCCGTTGTGCATGACGTCGAGGAAGGCGGAGTTCCAGATGTCGGAGGTGACGTCGCCGTATTCGGGATCGGGCTTGGTCACGAAGGGGCCGAGCGGCTTTCCGTCGGGATAGCGGTACACGCCTATCCACGTGGCCTTTCCTGCGCGCTGCAGGTACTTGGTGCCGGCGTGGGTGTAGGGAATTTCCATGTTGACCATGCTTGCGCCTATACGCCAGCCGAGCGCCTGACCGCCGGCGTTGTTGGGACAGTGGGCGGTGTTGAACAGATAGTTGGGCGTGGTGCCGTTGACGTAGAGGCGATGGGTGAGCCCCGTGGACAGGATGACGCAGGGAGCGCTCACCAGTACGAACGAGGGGTCGGGAGTGCTGGCGTCAATGGCGAGCGCCCCGCAGACACGGCCGTTTTCCTTGGCCAGTTCCACTACGGGATGATGATTGAGCACGGTGACGCCGTGTTTCTTCATCTGTTCGGCGAGCACGGCCTTCTGCTTGCGGCCGTCGAACTTCAGGAAGGCGCGGGGCTTGCCTGGCAGGGCGTGTCCCTGGAAGTTCCAGCGTCCGAGGGGACGCATGTTGATTCCCCATTCTTCCCACTTCTTTACGATGTCGAAGCTTTCCAGAAGATGCAGGCGCATGAGTTCCACGTCTTTGGCCTGTCCCACAAGACTGTTCATGAGGGCGGTGAGTACGGGTTCCACATCGTCGCCGTGCACTTCGGGAATGTAGCAGCTGAAATGATCGTTGCCCGTGGCGCCGGAACCGGAACGCTTCACGTGGCACTTTTCCAGCACGACCACACGTTTTGCGCCGCTTTCGGAAGCGGCAATGGCAGCCATGGCGCCGCCGATACCGCCGCCCACAATGACAACATCGGCATCAATAGTCTTTGAAACGGGAATCATGACTTTGCCTCCTGGGGTTTAAGGGAACCGGCATCGACGTGGAGCAGCGTGAAGGCCAGAGGAATACGGAGCGTGATGGCGCCTTTGGGACAGTCGAGCACGCAGGAGTCGCAGTGCCAGCACTCTTCCGGAAATTTGACCTGAGGCATTTTGTCTCTGGAGCGGTCAAACACGAAGATGTTGGAGTTGCAGATATCGGCGCAGGTTCCGCAACCTACGCATTTACTGGGATCGATAACGGGAGGCATGAGTTTCTCCTTTGAAGAGCGGGGAGCGCCGCTCCTTTGCCGGGCGGCGCTGCAACAGAGGGGCTAATTCCAGCACTGACGCCATTCGGTGCGGACGGTGCCGTTTTCCTGCCAGACTTCGAGGAACTTGTCGGAGAGCAGGGGATTGGTGAAGGTGTAGTCGGAGCGCTGATGCATGCCGCGGGTTTCCTTGCGTTCGAGGGCGGCGTGCATGACGATTTCGCCGTTGTCCATGAGGTCGAGGGTTTCAATGGCTCTCATGAGGCTGTGCGCATCCGGTACGGAGATTTCGTTGATCGCGTTTTTGCGCAGATCGGCCATGTATTTCAGACCGGCGGTGAGCAGCGTGGCCGAACGCAGACGATGCGGCCCCGCAGCGGCGTAGGAATCCATGATCTGCTGCACGGCGAGGTTGGCTTCCTTCCATGCGGCGCCGCTTTCGCGTTCCACGAAGCTGCTGTAGAGCTGCGCGCGTTCCGCGACCCAGGGCGAGGTTTCGGCGTTCTTGAGTTCGCAGGAGGCGGCGGAGGCGCCGGCGTGTCCGCCGGCAATCCAGCCGTATACGGCCGCGCCCGCGATGTCCGCGCGGAAGTTGCCCACCATGTCGCCCGCGGCGTAGAGGCCGGGAACGGAGGTCTGGCCGTCGATGTCGATTTCAAGGCCGCGGCCGATGATGTGAGGCTCGTACTGCATGAATTCCACGGCGTGCCTGGAAACGTCGAGGCCGGTGCGGTCCATGTAGTCCACCAGCGTGGTCAGGCCTTCGCTGATCATGCCCTCGCGCATGAAGGCGAGGTCTTCGGGCTTGGTCTGGGTGCAGTCGATGTAGGCTGGGCCGCTGCCGTTCAGAAGCACGTCGGTGTAGGCGGAGTTCCACACGTCGCAGGTGATGTCGCCCACATAGCGGGTGGCTCTGTCCACGAAGGGGCCGAGCAGCTTGCCGTTGGGATAGCGGTATACGCCTATCCACGTGGACTTGCCCGCGCGGGCGAAGAACTTGGGGCCGGCGTGACGGTTGGGCATTTCCATGTTCACCATCTTCGCGCCTATGCGCCAGGCCTGAGCCTGAGCGGCGCCCGTGCAGGCGGGGCAGAAGGCCGTGTTGAAGGGCCAGCCCGGGGAGCCTGCGGCCGGATACAGACGGTTGGCCGTACCCGTGGAGAGCACCACCTTCCTGGCGCGGATGACGGTGAAGGTGGGCGTGTCCTTGGAAACGTCCAGAGCCAGAGCGCCCGCAATTTCGCCGTCCATTTCAATGAGGTCGATGACGGGCAGATGGTTGACTATTTCCACGCCTTCCTTTTTGGCCTGTCTGGTGAGCACCTGCTTCTGATTGTGGCCGTCGTACTTGAGCCAGATGCGCGGACGACCGGGGTAGGCATGGCCCATGAATTCGTAGTCGTCGCCGAAGGGCTTCATGTTGATGCCCCATTCCTGCCAGCGGTCCACCATGTGGATGCTTTCTTCAAGAAAGCGCAGGGAAAGCTTTTCATCGTGGTAGGCGCCCACGAGACTCTGACGCAGTTCCTTGAGGATGACGCGGATGTCGCTGCCGTGGGCCTTGGGGTAATAGCAGGCAAAGTGGTCGTTGCCCGTGGCGCCGGAACCGGAGCGGCGGGTGTCGGCCTTTTCGGCCACCATGGTTCTGGCTCCGGTGCGGGCAGAGGCAATGGCTGCGCAGAGACCGCCTATGCCGCCGCCGACGACGAGGACATCAGTGGAAAGGGGAGCGTTGAATTCAAGCATGGCTGTCTCCTAGGCGTGCAGGGTATCGGCATCGACATGCAGAACCATATAGTTGAGGGGAAGGCGCAGTTCCACGGCATGGGCCGGGCAGTCGAGAACGCAGGCGTTGCAGTGCCAGCATTCTTCCGGGTAGGCCACCTTCGGCGTCTGCCCCTTTTCGTGCTTGAAGATGTTCATGGGGCAGATGGTCGCGCACATGCCGCAATGAGTGCAGCGGTCGGCATGAATGATGGGGGGCATGAGAATCTCCTTGATGCGGTTGGCCTACATGAGGCTGGGAATGAGGAGGGAAATCTGGGGGAAGGCGATGATGAGCGCAAGGCAGACGAACAGGGCCAGCACAAAGGGCATGGCCGCCCGGAAGATGAGGCCGAGAGGCACGTCCGCCACGCCTTTCATGACGAACAGGTTGATGCCGAACGGCGGCGTTATGGACGCCATGTTGTTCAGAATGGCGAAGATCACGCCGAACCAGACCAGATCCCAGTGGAAGCTCTTGGCGATGGGCAGGAAGATGGGCACCGTGATGAGGATGAGGGGAATGGCGGGCAGGAAGCAGCCGAGAACGCACATGACGATGACGATGACGCACATGACCACGATGGGAGCCACGTCGAGCGAGGCAATGGAGTTGGCAAGCATGGTGGGCATGCGGGACATGGTCATGAAGTAGCCGAGGATGGTGGCGCCGCCGAGCAGGGTGAAGCACATGGCGGTGAAGCGGCTGGATTCCTCCATGGACTTGCGGAAGTTGGACCACTTCAGCCTGCCCATGACGAGGCCGAGAATGAGGGTGCCCGCCGCGCCGATGGCGCCGCCCTCGGTGGCGGTGAACAGGCCGCCGTAGATGCCGCCGATGACGAGAATGAACAGCAGCACGATGGGCAGTCCGCCCTTGAGGGAGGAGACGCGTTCGGACAGAGGAGCTTTTTCGCGGCGGGGAGCCAGATCGGGATTTTTGAGCACCATGAGCCAGATGATGCCCATGAAGCAGATCATGCAGAGCAGACCGGGCAGAATGCCGGCCATGAACAGGTCGCCGATGGACTGTTCGGCCAGCACGCCGTAAAGAATGAAGGTAGTGGAAGGCGGAATGAGAGAACCGATGGTGCCGGAGCAGGAAAGAGTGCCGAGGGCGAGCTTGTCGTCGTAGCGGGCCTTGCGCATTTCGGGCAGGGCGATGGCCGACATGGCGATGGTGCCGGAGAGCGTGTCGCCCACCACGGCGCCGAACAGGGTGCAGGCCGCCACGGTACCGATGGCGAGGCCGCCGCGCATGTGACCTATCCAGGCCGTGCCGAGACGGTAGAGATCTTCGCCGAAGCGGCTGTAGTAGCAGGCGTAGCCCATGAGCATGAAGGACATGAGGGGCGCCCAGGTGTAGTTGGATACGGTGTTGAACCAGGAGTTGCCGAACATGTTGATGCCGGCCATCTGTCCGCGAAGCACGCAGACGAAGAGCAGGCCCGTGGCCATGAGCGCGAAGCCTATGGGCATGCCGAGGAAAAAGAGGGTGAACAGAACGACGATGCCTATGATGCCCACATGCAGGCCGCTCAGGCCCATGATGCGGTGGGTGCCGAAGTACCATGCCACGAGCAGGGGTATGACGGCGAGCGCCACGCCGATGATGATTTTCGTACTTCCGGCCTGACGCAGCATTTCCAGCAGGGTGACGAGGGTATCGCGCACGAGGGCGAGGAAGAGCAGGCACACGCCGGCCACGCCGAGGAAGATGAAGGGCGCGTAGGGAATGCCGAGAATGGGGGTCGCCTTCTGGTTGGTCATGCCGTAGCGGGTCATGGCATATATGCACATGGCAATGGTGAAGGTGGACCATACCGTGGTGGCGAATTCCAGCGCGGCCTTGGTGTCGGGCTGGAGCTTGTGGGTGATGATGTCCATGTTGATGTGCGTTTTCGTGTACTGGGCGTAGCCGGTGTACGAGAACACGATCATGGCCATCATGAGACCGGTGATTTCTACGGTGCCGTCCAGCGGTCTGCCGAAGAAGTAGCGAAGAAAGACGTCCACAAAGGTGATGATCACCATGAGGAAGAAGAAGAAAATACCTATGTTGCCGCACCAGCGCAGCGGTTTTTCAATGAATGCGCTGGCGTTGCAGAGCTTTTCCAGCATGGGATATTCGCGGGGCATCGTTGACGTTGACATGGGCTCTCCCGAAAAGGCGAAGACGTGGGGCTGAACGAAAGTTGGAAGCGGAGGAAAAAAGCGGGGGTCTGGAATGCATCCGCTGCCGAAGCTTGTCGACCGGGGCGGAAACGTGGTTTCAGGGACCTGCCGCGGGAATCGCCTCTTCCGGGCGATTCCCGCAGCAGGTCCGCTCTCTGGAAAAGATTACTTCACGGTTTCCAGATATCCCTTGTAGATGGGGGAATCATTCCACTTGATGCCGAGCTTGCCTTCCAGTTCGTAGAAGGTCTTCTTGATGTCGGCGCCGGGCAGACCTTCCTTGTTGAGGGACTCGAACCATTCGTCGACCGGGGGCTGCATGAGCTCGCGGGCCTTGGCGTAGTCGGCGTCGGAGAACAGGATGAATTCCTTGCCGCCCATGTCGGCTCTCCATTTCTTCGTGGCATCGATATCCACGCTTTCCCAGTAGTTGGCAAAGGCCTTGTCGGCGAAGTCGCCGGAAACTTCGTCGAGCACCTTGCGCAGATCTTCGGGCAGAGAGTCGTACACGTCCTGATTGATGATGCAGTAGAACAGCGTGTTCTGCACGGCGAGCTCGGTGACGTACTTCAGGCAGTCACCATAGCGGCGGGAAACCAGCAGTTCGGGAGACATGGTGGTGCCTTCAATAACGCCCTGTTCCATGGCGGAATAAATGTCGGAAAGAGGCAGGGAAACCACGGTGACGCCGAGCTGCTTCAGACGTTCGGCAATCATGGCGCTGTTGGCGTTGATCTTCAGCCCCTTGAGATCCTCCAGCGTGCGGATGGGTTTGTTGGTGGTGCCTATGACGAGCGAACCGCTGGCGTGGGTGAAGAGCAGCTTGACGCCGTCGAGTTCCTTGAGAGCCTGCGGATACTTGGCGTACAGGCCCTTCACCAGAGCTGTGCCGTCTTCAAGATAGAGCTCGGGGGAGGAAATGGAGAGAATGCCTTCATGGAAGGGGAACTGGCCGGAATTGGCCTCGTAGGCGCATTCGGTAATGTCAGCAATGCCGGATTTGACGGATTCAAAGGCTTCGGCGCGGGGGCTGAGAGCTTCGGCAAAATAGGGCTCTATCTTCAGTCTGCCCTGGCTGCGTTTTTCCACTTCCTGCACCCATGCCTGCAGGGGACCCTGCCAGCGGGTATGAATGGGCGGAATGGGAAGATTGAGGCTCAGCACATACTCGGGCGCTGCCTGTGCAGAGGCGGGAATCATCATGCCCAGAGCCAGCAGGGCGGAACAGATAAACTTACCGGCGTTGTTCATCGAGACCTCCATGGCGTCGCGGAAATCCGGGCTTGATCCGGCCTTCCGGACAAATTGTGATGAATAAGGAAAGTTTGCTTGTTATTTTATTAGCAATATTCATGCCATTCTATAATTATATTTATTTACAGTGGGTTAAGTGTTTGTGTCTTAATGGGATATATTGTAAAAACAACATAGCTATGATATAAACACTAAGCGAAAATATAATTTTCAGGGAGGGAGACAGCGTGGGATATCCGGGCTTCTATTCCGAAACGGCGGCAAAGTCCTGCCTGGTCATGTACCGTATGGGTGGGCTCAGACATGTGCTTCTTTATCTTCATGACCTTCTGCGTACCCGGCTTCCCGTGGTGCGCATCAATACGATCTATTGCGACAAGGACGCCCGGTACATCATCAACATGGCCGACACCAGTACCGTGAGCGTTTCCAACAAGGCCGCCGGCTCCGCAAAAGCGCGTCCTCTGGTGATGAGCGATAAAATCGCCTCTCCCGTCATTGTCGGCGACCTTTCGCCCTATCAGCGCGATCCCGAGGTGCTCAGCAATCCGCAGTGGAGCGACATGCCTTATCTGTATCATGCTTCCATGCTGAGGCTTCCTCTGTTCACCAACAGCAGCAGCGTGTTTCTCATCAACTTCTGGTCCGATGAGAAAGGGGCCTTCACCCATGATGATCTGCGTGAGCTTTCCCGTCTGCTGGAGCCTCTTGCCGAAGAGCTGAGCATCAATCTTTCGGACATGAAGCTGCACGGAGCAAGACCGCAGGCTCAGCCCGAATTTACCGGCATGGACAAGCTCGGGCTGAGTCCCGGGCTGGTCCATGTGCGGCAGACTGTGGAAAATGTGGCGCGCAGCGACGTCACCGTGCTTGTGCTGGGAGAAACCGGTTCAGGCAAGGAGGTGGTGGCCGACGCCATTCATCAGACGTCGGCGCGTCATGGGGAACCTTTCATCAAGGTCAACTGCGGCGCCATTCCGGAAGAACTGGTGGACAGCGAACTGTTCGGGCATGAAAAGGGTGCCTTTACCGGCGCGGCCGGCACCAAGGCAGGTTATTTTGAAATGGCAGATGGCGGAACGCTGTTTCTGGATGAAATTGGCGACATGTCGCTGTCATCCCAGGTGCGTCTTTTGCGTGTGCTCGATACGGGCAGGATCCGCCGCGTGGGCGCGGCCAGAGAAATGCCGGTGAATGTGAGGATAATTGCCGCCACGCACGACGATCTGCCGCGCAAGGTTGTGGAGGGACGGTTCCGCCGGGATTTGTGGTACAGGCTTTCCGTTCTGCCCATCAGCGTGCCGCCGCTGCGGAAGAGGCTCGATGACATTCCCATTCTGGTGGAACACTTCATGCAGATGAAGGCGCACCGGCTGGGCTTGCCCTATCTGCCTCACGTGCCGGAAGAGGAAATGCGCGCCCTGCTCCGGTATCAGTGGCCGGGCAACGTGCGGGAACTGGAGCACACCGTGGAACGCGCGCTGGTCAAGTTCAGCCTGGAAACCTCGGCAAAAAGCGTGCACTTTGAAATTATTTCCCTTCCGGAGCCGACGGCGGCCCAGAACGGGAAAAAAGGCGAAGAGCCCGTACTGCGCGGTCGGGGAGAGTGGCCTACGCTGCGCGAAGTGGAAGATCGATATATCCGCGAAGTGCTGGAGCACTGCGGCGGCAAGCTCACAGGCACGGATTCTGCCACCAGCCTGCTGGACATTCATTATACTACGCTGCGTTCCCGTATGTTTCAGATGGGGCTTCTTGAAAACGACGAAGACTCCGTTTCCGGGAGGAACACGGAGTCTTCGTCAAAGAGTCGTAAAAGACGGGGAGATGTTGTAAACCGTAATGCCGTGAATCAGAGCGATCTTTCCAGTTCGTAGCTGGGCTGGCGACCGTAGCCGGAAATGGAAATGTGGTAGGACTTGCCGTTTCTGCTCACTTCCAGAATGGAGAACTGGTTGTCCTTGTGAACGCCGCGTCCCTTTTCCGTGCTGGTGGCTTCCCAGGTGCGGTAGTCGTTCACGCCGACGTTGCCGTTGAGCACGACGTAGTGGATGCCCTTGATGTTGGAGTAGCCGCCCTGATGGTCATGTCCGGAAATGACGGCGAGTACTTTGCCGCTTTCTTCCAGAAGAGCGCGCACGGCCGAGGCGTTCTTGATGTTGTGATCCTGGGTATCCACGCGGTCGAGGGTCTGATGGCTGAATACGATCACGGGCTTGTCGGTCTTTTTGAGATCGTCCTTCAGCCAGTCCATTTCCTGCGGAGGAATGATGGTGTCCACCCAGGTCCAGAAGGTGTCTTCGGGCGTGTTCATGTCGTAGGGGCGGAACTTGCCGGGCGTGTAGTCGGCGTCGAGCACGATGCAGTGCACGCCATCCGCGTCGTAGGAGTAGTAGGTTCTGCCCTTTTCAATGCCGGTGTTGGTCACGCCGGAAAGAAATTCGTCGCGCTTGAGATTGTCGAAGTCGTGGTTGCCGAGCACGTGATAGGCGGGAATACCGAGAGAGGTGTACAGCGTTTCGATTTTACGGAGATTGGCGGCGGGATCAGTGCCCTTGGCAAGCGTGTCCACAAAGTCGCCGAGCTCTATGATGAAGGCGGGCTTTTCCTTCTTCATGGTATCGATGAACACCTTCATCTTGTCCATGGAGGCCGAATAGATGCGGGTGGTGCTGTCGGCCTTGGTGGTCTGGTGCATGTCGGTGATGATGCCGGCCTTGAGAATGCGCTTTTGATCCTTGGCTTCGGCGGAGGAGGCGCCGGTCAGTATGCCGGCGGCAGCGCAGGCCGTGGCGGCCATGCCCATCTTCAGAAGGTCGCGGCGGGCAATGTTATTTGCCATGCTCTTTCTCCCATGATTGACGTTGTTGTCTGTATAGTGAAAGTTTTTATTTTTAATTTATGCAGAAGGCGACCTTCAGGCGGCTCTGCTTTTGCCTGATCCGTAGTCGGAACTCCTTTCCGGCGCAGTCGGAACGGCATGAATGCAGGAATGGTAGACGACATGAATTCTTCCGTCCTGAAGGGTATTGCCTTCACGCATATATACATGCGGCGGAATCATGACGCCATTATGTCGGATGTATGGAGATATGGTAACGTTTGTTTTTGAGCTGCAGGAGCGGGCCTTCAGGGGAAAGAAGGCTCGAAAGCCCGGCCGGACTTACGGGAAGAGCAGGACCAGGTTCTGTCGGGAAGAAGGGGGAAAGTCGAACGGAAAGGGAACGACTCGCTTACGCTGCCAGGGGAATGCGGCATTCGGTGCCTTGCCTGAGGGCTGCCCTGGAACGGGATGCGTCACGTCGTAAAAAAGTCCCCATTTTTTTCTTGACTATTGCTGGGTATTCTGGCAAAAGAATCTCCGCAACGGGGATGTAGCTCAGTTGGGAGAGCGCTTGAATGGCATTCAAGAGGCCAAGAGTTCAATTCTCTTCATCTCCACCAGAATTTGAAAAAGCTTTCGGCAAACGTCGAAAGCTTTTTTTCGTTTAATCTTCGTTCGTCTTTTGCGCACGGGATTGCAGGAGAGAGAAGGGTATTGCAGCAGGCATATCTTCCGCATAAAAAATAAGAACGCCGGTCGGCGATTTCGAAAGCGGAACGGCTCTTCTCGCAAGGCAGGGCTGCCGCAGCGCTTGCACGGTACTTTTTCCGCGCACGCAGCGTTCCTGGAGTTCTGAAACTGACGGAAGCCTTTTGCCCCGTGTGTGTTTCTTGGGCAACTTTTGAGTACTACGTTGTGGGGCCGACGTTCCCGGCAGGAGGGGAGATCATGACGGATGATGCACTGAAGGAACATCTTGTTCGCTACATCGCTTCCCGTGGGCAGGATTTTTCCCTGCCTTCCGGGTTCGTCGCGACAAGGGGGCTGTCGAAGCCTGCCGTCGTTCTCTGCGAGCATGTCCTCTGGCAAGGCCTTCATGCCAGACAGGAAGGCCTGCTGGACAGACTCAAAAAGGCCATTTCTTCGCCGGACGAAGGATTTTCGGACCTGCTTCTGCGCAAGATACGGGAAGCGGGCATGACCAATGCCGAGTGCTATCAGCGGGCATACATCGACAGAAAGCTGTTTTCCAAAATTCTGAGCGACAGACATTACCGTCCTGCCAAGAAGACGGTGCTGGCCTTTGCCCTGGCCCTTGAGCTGGACGCGGAGCAGGCCCGGGAGCTTCTGGCGCGGGCAGGCTACGCCCTTTCCCCCAATGAAAGGTTTGATCTGGCCGTCGACTTTTTCATCCGTGCCGGCATGTATGACATCATGAAAATCAACGAGTACCTGAAGGAACTCGACCTTCCGCTGATCGGTTCTGATTCCTGCCGTGAATTGTCGCCGGATCGGCGACCTTAAGCCGTGCCGTTTCCTCTACAAGGCAGTTAACGATCAAACGCCTTGAGGAGGTTCTATGAACGGCATGACCGAACTTGTCTTCATTCTCGACCGCAGCGGTTCCATGTTCGGACTGGAGTCCGACACCATCGGCGGATTCAACGCCATGTTGGAAAAGCAGAAGAAGGCGGAGGGAACGGTTCTTCTTTCCACCATCCTTTTCAATCAGGAGAGCGTCGTCCTTCATGACAGGGTGAACGTTCTCGACGTTCCCGCACTTACCGGAAAGGACTATGAGGTTTCCGGCTGCACGGCGCTTTTCGACGCCGTGGGCGGGGCCGTGCGTCACGTCGGCAATGTCCATCGCTACATCAGGCCGGAAGATGTGCCCGATCACGTGCTTTTCGTCATCACTACGGACGGCATGGAAAACGCCAGCCGTCGCTTTTCCGAGAGCGACGTGAAGCGCATGATTGCCGAGGCCCGGGAGAAGGGCTGGGAATTTCTCTTCCTCGGCGCAAACATCGACGCCGTGGCTACGGCGCGAGGCTTCGGCCTGTCCGAGGAAAATGCCGTGGACTTCGTGAACGACGGCAAAGGCATACATACGGTTTACGAATCCCTCGCCGGTGTCTGTTCGTTGTTCGCCGCCAGGGGCGTCATCGACGGCGACTGGAAGCGGAACATTCAGAAAGACCATGCGCAGCGCTCCCGCACTCGTGACGGCGTCTCGTCCGATCCTCTGCTCGAGGCTCTTTTCCGCACGGTTTACGGAAGATTCGGAAAGCGCTTCTAATCGCGGCCCTGCGTTTCATCATCTTTTCTGTCATGGAGAACGAAGCATGGACATGGATACTTTGTTGAACGAGAACGGCATGACCGACGACGGATGCTTTCACATGCTGGTGACGGGGCGTACCGGCAGCGGCAAGTCAAGCCTCATCAATGCGCTGACCGGGCGGAAGCTCTGCAGTGTCGGAGGTGGAGGGCCCGTCACTCAGGACATCCGCGACTATGTCTGGGACGTCGTCCGGGAGGACGCCGGCGGACGGGAGACCATAAGAACCGTCATCACCGACGTGCCCGGCTTCGGTGAGAAGGGCAGGCATGAAGAGCGTCAGGCCGCCATGCTGGACAGACTTTCCTCGACGCATCTCATTCTGCTCGTGGCGGGAGCCCCCGACAGGGCCTGGGAGCTGGAGCGCAGGTTCATTCAGGAAGTGCTTGCGCGCGATCCAGATTTTCCCATCCTCGTGGTGGCCAACAAGATCGACCTCATGACTCCGGTACGGCAGTGGAATCCCCGCAGCATGGACCTGAAACATCCCTCCAGCGAGAAGGAAAGGAACATTGCCGCATGGATCGAAGCGCTGCGTCGCGCGTGCAGCATTCGTGCCAGCAGGGTGTTCCCGGTATGCTCGGGGGAAGGCTTTGAGGATGCGGAGAGCCGTTACGGACTTGAGGCTCTGAAGCAGGGCATGGTGGATGCCGTGCCGGACGCCCGGAAGGCCATGCTTGCACGCATCATGAACGTGAAGATGGACAAGGATTCCACGGCCGACGGCATCATCTGGAGCGCGGCGGTGTCCGCTTCCGTGGCGGCCGCCACGCCGATTCCCATAGCCGACATGGTGGCCATTACCACCATACAGGCGGGCATGATCGTTGCGCTGGCGCATACCTACAACTGCACCATGACACTGGGAACGGCCGCCGGTCTGGTGGGAACGGCAGGCTGCGCTGTGGGAGGCCGCATGCTTTTTCAGGCGCTTGTCAAATTCGTTCCCGGCCTGGGCACCGTAGGCGGCGCCGTCATCGGCGCGGCCGTGGCCGGACCCACGACGCTCGCGCTCGGCTACTCCTTCCGGGAGCTTTTTGCCGGGGGCAATTTCCGGCCTACCGCGGAGGAAATTCAGAAGCGCATGGAGAAGAACAGAAAGAAGGCCGAGGCGCAGGCCTCTGCCCTGAACATGGCCGCGAGCAGACGCCCCGGCCGGGGAGAGAACGCATGAACGCACAGCAGATTGCCGACATCATTCTTGAGGCGAAGTCGAAGTTCGACAGTTGCGACGAAGTGCCCACGATTGTTCTTGCGGGGCGGACCGGCAGCGGCAAGTCCAGCCTGATGAACGCGCTGGCCGGGAGGTTCGTCAGCGAGACCGGCGTGATTCCCACAACGCAGACGCCGGTGGAGCATGAGCTTGCGGAAGGCGGGCTGCCGCTTCGCGTCGTGGACCTGCCCGGAGTGGGCGAGGCGGGAAGGCATGCGCAGAGACTGGAACATCTGCTCGAATCCCTTGTTCGGGCGCACATTCTGCTGGTGACGGTGCCCTGTGCATCGCGGGATCTTACGTATGAACGGGAGCTTGTCGGCGCCGTGCAGATGCATTACGGAACGGCGCTTCCGCTGCCCTGCATCGTGGCGTGCACGAAGATAGATGCCGCAGCGCCCGTCAGGGACTGGAATCCCGCCGCGCTGAACCTCGCGTCTCCGGCATCGGAGAAGGAAAGAAACATCATCGCTTGGCTGAACTATGTAGAAAGGACGATGGGGCCGCATATCCGTCAGCCGTTCGGGGGAGCGACGTCTTTTCTGCCCTGCTGCGCGGGGGAGAGCTGGGAGAGAGCGGAAGAGAGGTACGGCATAGAGGCGCTGCGGAACAGAATTTATGAAAGTCTGCCAGACGCCGCACGCACATATTTCGCCAGACTTGACGGCGCGCTTTGCGACAGGCGTGCGGCGGACATCATTGTTGAACACTCCGTCAGTGCGGCGATGGCCGGGCTGAATCCCCTGCCCGGCATACCTGACGCCCTGTTCATTATTCCCATACAGATCGGGATGCTCATACGGCTGAGCAGGCTGTACGACAGGCCGTTCACCTGGGATGTGGCCGTCAGACTCCTCGGGCCTCTGCTGGCGCGTTCGGCAGGCAGAATGCTGGCCTCGCAGCTGTGCAAGTTCGTGCCCGTGGCGGGATCCCTTGCAGGGGCCGCCGTGGCCGGGGCTCTTACCTATTGTCTCGGCATGGCGTTTCATGCGCTGATGCATGGCGGCTCATGGCATGTTGATTCCGACGTACTGCTGCGTCAGGCGGAAAAGATATGGAACGGCATGGATATCGGCGCTTTTTTGAAGGAGCTGGAACGAAGAACGGGCATCGTTTTTCCTTCCTGGAAGTAGCAGAACAGTAAGGGCGGAACCATCCGGGAAAGGATGGCTCCGCCCTTACTTTTTTATGAGGCTGCCTTGTTCAGAATTCCGGCAGAACTGTCGTCATGCGGACAGGACAGGCTCGTACCTGCACGGCTGAATTATTTCAGCGGCATGTTCTCGCGCTCCGTCTTCCACGGATCGGAGACTTCCTTGCTTTCGGTATCGAAGCGCATGGTCATGCGGCGATCGAGGTCGAAAGGCGTCCATCCGGGATTGCCCGTGGTAGCAAAGCTTACCCATGCTTTGTGCATGGCTTCTGCCAGAGAATCCGGAGGATTGGTTCCGAGGGTGTTCTTTACGCGCTGCGAGTCCTTGTGCTGCGTCTTGAAGACGAAGGGCAGATCCACGCTGTGGGCAGCTCCGAGTCTGCCGTTGTAGCAGGGGCTCTTCCAGGCGAAGGAGTAGGCCCAGGCCTTGCCTCCGGCGGCCTTCTGGCTTTCCAGTACCTTGTTGGCGGGCATTCTGAAGATGAGGTCGGACTGAAGAGCCGTGAACAGGTCACCGGTGGTGTCGCCGCGGCCGGCCTTGCGGTAGCGTTCCACGATGTCGGCAGGGAATCCGGTGGTGTACACAAAGTTCTTGAGTGCGTCTTCACCGATCTTGTCGATGGCTCCGCTCGGCACGGTGTAGTAGCGCCATTCCTGCTCGGCAGAGCCGACTATGATGTCCAGGTCCTTGGCAGCGCCTTCGGCAATGGCGTCCACGGGACGCTTCATGAGAATGTCGCCGTCAAAGTAGGGCTTGAACACGGCAACGTTGCCCTGAACCATGCGACCCCATTCGGGATCCTTGCTCTTGGCGGCGACAAAGGCGGTGAAGGTGAGCAGCTTTTCCGGCGAAAGAGCGGCCACGGCTTCGCGGCTGTCTTCAATACCGTAGAAGGACAGCAGTTCGGAAGCCGCCATGGAAGCCTGCTGTTCGTTGTACTGCGCAATGGCAGAGGGGCTCTGGAGAATGGCGCGGCGGAAAAGGCCCTTCGTCTTGTCGGAGGAGATGAGGGAGGTGATGTGCGTGGCGCCCGCGGACTGTCCGAATACCGTGACGTTGTCGGGATCGCCGCCGAAGGCGGCAATGTTGTCCTGCACCCAGCGCAGTGCGAATATCATGTCGCGCAGTGCGATGTTGGAAGGCACGCCCTTGATCTTTAGGAAGCCGTCCACGTTCACGCGGTAGTTGATGGTGACGAGCACAACGCCGTCCTGCGCGAAGGCCGTACCATCGAAGCGCACGTCGTTGTTGTCGCAGCGGGTGCTTCCGCCGCCGGGAATGTAGACCATGACGGGGCACTTGGTCTTGCCGGGGGCAGGAGTCCAGATGTTCAGGCGCAGGCAGTCTCCGCCGCCGATGGGCTTGTTTTTGCTGCCGGGCTGCAGCGGAATGTCGCCGAACTTGACGGTGTCGATGACCCCGTTCCAGGCCGGCACGGGCTCGGGCAGGGCGAGGCGGTACTTTCCTTCATACGGAGGCATGCCGCAGGGTACGCCTCTGAAGACGTGCACGCCGTCCATGACAAGACCGCGCACGCTGCCCTTGGGCGTCTTGACGACAGGGCCTTCCGTCGCATGAGCATAAAAGGGCATGGCGCTCATGAGAGCCATGGCCGCGCTTCCGTATAAAAACTGACGTCTGTTCATCTGAAACTCCTGAAATTCAATGGTTGAAAGGCGAATATCCGTACAGGAGAAAGAACGGATTTCGTTATTCAGAAGAATCAGAAGACATCAAAAAAATAAAGCTCAAAATTTCACATTGTTGTTCAATGAAAAGCAACAAGTTAAAAAGTATGCCGATATAATGGCTCTAAACGACGTGTACAGGGGGATGGAAAGGCGTTTTTCGGCGTTGAAACGGAAGACGAGTCGTGAATTCGAGACAGAATGTTTCGTTTTGCACAAATAAGTCCGGGCTCGACAGTTATTCGGCTCGAAAGGCTGTTTCCGCCGGTTGTCCGAAACGGCGAAGGGCGGGCTGCTTCCAGCCGATTTTACTGGGAAAAGCGCGCAAAAACAGCGGGAGACGACCGAAGCCGTCTCCCGCTGTCGATGTCTGTGCCTGTTGGAGGGAGATTACATGTCGGGCGTGATGACCTTAAGGCCGCCCATATAGGGACGCAGCACTTCGGGAATGACGATGGAGCCGTCTTCCTGCTGATAGTTTTCAATGATGGCCACAAGAGAACGACCGGTAGGCAGTCCGGAGCCGTTCAGCGTGTGCACGAACTCGGGCTTGCCGCCACCTTTGGGACGGAAACGGATGTTGGCGCGACGGGCCTGGAAGTCCACGCAGTTGGAGCAGGAGGAAATTTCGCGGTAGGAGTTCTGACCGGGGAGCCAGACTTCCACGTCATATGTCTTGGCGGAGCCGAAGCCCATGTCGCCGGTGCAGAGCGTGATGGTGCGATAGGGAAGTTCCAGCTTCTCCAGCAGAATTTCCGCGCAGCGGCGCATGTGTTCCAGTTCTTCCCAGGACTTGTCGGGATGAGCGAAGCGCACCATTTCCACCTTGATGAACTGGTGCTGACGGATGAGGCCGCGCACGTCCTTGCCTGCGGAGCCGGCTTCGGAGCGGAAGCAGGGAGTACCGGCGGTGTAGCGCAGGGGAAGCTGATCTTCTTCAAGAATTTCGCCGGCGTGCAGGTTGGTGACAGGCACTTCGGCCGTGGGGATCAGATAGTAGTCCCAGGCAGGCATCTTGAACAGGTCTTCCTCGAACTTGGGCAGCTGCCCCGTGCCCTGCATGGTAGCGGCGTTGACCATGAAGGGAGGCAGAATTTCAGTGGCGCCGAACTCGGTGGTCTGGGTGTCGAGATAGAAGTTCATGAGGGCGCGTTCCATTCTGGCGAACACGCCGTGGGACACGCAGAAACGGGAACCGGCGAGCTTGGCGCCGCGCTCGAAGTCGAGTCCCTTCTGGGCGGCACCTACTTCAAAGTGCTGCTTTATCGGGAAGGTGAATTCGCGCGGCGTACCCCAGCGGTGGAGTTCCGGATTGTCATTTTCGTCGAGTCCCACGGGTACGGAGGCGTCGGGAATATTGGGCACGCGCAGCATCCATTGATAGACCTGCTCCTTGATCTCGGAAGTTTCGGCGTCCAGCTCCTTGATGCGGTCGGAGAGCTTGCCGAGTTCGGCCACAAGAGCGGAAGCGTCTTCGCCGGAACGCTTCATGCGGGCCACTTCAGCGGATTCGGCATTGCGTTTGCTCTTGAGTGTTTCCACTTCGGTGAGCGCGGCGCGGCGGCGTTCATCCAGTTTAAGGAAGTCGTCGACGGAAATGTTGGAATGGCGGTCGGCCAGCGCCTTGGCCACCACTTCGGGATGTTTCTGGAGAAGTTTGAGATCAAGCATGGCTGATTTCCTCGAATCTGCGTACTATGCGGTAGGGCTTCATGCCCGGGCATTTGAAAGGAACGAACATTCTAGCCCTACAGCGTAGGAGCGTCAATCACGGCCGGAAACGCGGAAAGCCCGCGCTGAGCCGAAGACTCAGCGCGGGCGGGAAAACCTGGTGAAGGCCGGCTTCCTATGACATGGCGTCGTGCGGAAGCTTTTTAACGGGAACGATGAGCGTGAGCGGGATGCGGAAATCAATGGCGTCCACGGGACACTGCAGGGCGCAGGCTTCTGCGTGCCAGCACTCCTCAGGATAGCGAACTATGGGGAATTCTCCCTTCTTCGAGCCGTAAAAGACGTCCATGGGGCAGATATCGACGCACTGTCCGCAGTGAATGCATTTTTCCTTGTTGATGACGGGGGGCATAGTTATCTCCAGCTCATGAGGTTGTGATTGCCATCCTTGCGGATGTAGTGCTTCTTTCCGTTCAGGCGGAGGTCAGGCAGCCGGAAGTCGGCCCTTTTGTGGTAGCCGCGGCTTTCCCGGCGTTCCAGCGCCATTTCGAACATGAGCTCGGCAAGTTCGTACAGATTGAGTATGCCGAGGCACATGGAGAGTTCATGGGGATTTTCCGCCTTCAGAGTGGCAAGGGCGTGCTCATGCACGCGGCGCAGATGGGAAAGACCGTGCTCCATGCCGGCGGCGCTGCGTACTTCGCCGCAGTAGTCCCAGGTGATGTTCTGAAGCGCCTGCAGAGCTTCCGTCCAGTGGGCCCCGCTTTCCCTGTCGAGCATGGCGTTGAATCTTTGCACGACGCGTCCGACGACGGCGTCGGCATCGGTGTCGGCACACGTTTTTTTGTTCCTCACATATTCGGCTGCGGCATCGGCTGCCCACCAGCCGGTGACGGCGGCTCCGGCTATGCCGCCGTAGCCTTCATCGCCTCCGGCATAGAGGCCGGGCACGCAGGTTTCCGAGCGGTCGTTGAAGACGATGCCGCTGGAAGGGGGCATGAGCAGAGGATAGGTGGCAAACTCCACGGCAGTGTCCATAAGGTCTACGCCTTCCTGACGGAAGTGACGAAGCAGCGTGTAGTTGCCTTCCTGGCGCAGCCAGTGATGCATGGTTTCCATCTGCTTTTCCGTCAGGCCCGTCATGTCCATGAAGATGGGGCCGCGGCCTTCTTTGTTGGACTCTTCGATGAATTCCTTGCGCACTTCCATGGTGATGTCGCCGTACAGGGGATTGGGCGCATCAAGGAAGGGGCCGAGAGGTTTGCCTGAAGGATCGCGCAGTACGCCTTCCCATGTGGCCTGGCCGTTGCGCGAGAAGTATTTGATGCCTGAGTGCAGCGAAGGCATTTCCAGATTGCACAGTTCCGCGCCGGCACGGAAGGCCATCATGCGGCCGTCGGCGGTAAGGTTGAGCATGTCCGGGGTCGCGCCCACGGAGCCGCGGCTGCAGAATGGCCAGAGATTGTTCACCAGGCCCGTTCCCAGAAGAACGGCCTTGGCGTGGTAGACGTACAGGGCCCTTTCCCTGGTATCCACGGCCACGGCTCCGGCAACGCTCCCGTCGTCGTTGAGAAGCAGCTCATACCCCATGCGGCGGTTGTGTATTTCCACGCCGCGCTTTTTGGCCTGGGAAGTGAGAACGGACTTCTGATCCCGGCCGTTGTACTTGAGGAAGGCTCTGGTTCGTCCGGGGAGGGAATGGCCTGCAAAGTAGTAGGAGCCCTCATGTTTCATGGGAATGCCCCAGGCATCCCACATTTTGACGATCTCGTTGGTCTTGAAGAAGAACTTTCGCGCCCATTCCGGCCCCATCTGGCGCAGGCGGTCGCCGTTCTGAAGACGCAAGACGTCTTCTATGAAGGTTTCATACTCGCCGTGTACTTCGGGAATGTAGCAGATGAAGTGATCGTTCCCCAGACCGGCCGAGCCGCTGCGCTTGATGTTGGCCTTTTCCACGATGATGCACTTGAGGCCTGAATCCGCGGCGTTTATGGCCGCCATGAGGCCCGCGATACCGCCGCCGATGCATAGAAAGTCGGTGTCGTATCGAGATATGGTGAACTGGCTCTGCGACATGGATGTCCTCCTTGTTTCTCAGGGAATGATGGAGTGAAGCGTGAAGGCCCGGCTTACATGAGACCGATGAAGTTCCACCAGGGAATGGCGACACAGACAATGAGAATTCCGGTCACTATCATGCGGGCGAAGAGCGCGGGCATGATATGTCTGAGCGTGATCTTGCCGGTGATGAAGATGTAGAGCAGATAGACGGTTTCGTATGGGAACAGGTACTGGTCGAGCCCGTAGTTGAAGGCATAGAACACGGGAAGAGGATTGACGTTCATGGCTCTGCCGAGCTCGCCGATGGCGGGAGTGATGGCACCGAGGGCTGCCAGGGGGGTGAGAAGGAAGTTGACGGCAAGTCCGAGCATGTAGGACATGAATATGGAAACGGTTTCGCTCCATCCCGAAAGCAGGGGAACGATGCTTTGCACGGCCCAGGTGTTGAATCCCACGGCTCCGCCTACGAATCCTATGGACATGCAGCCCGTAACGAAGACAAGGAACATGATGCCGAGTTCGCTGATAGTCCCGGGATCGAGTATTTTGACGCAGGGCATGTAGCACAGAAGGGCGAGCACGCAGAACACGTACACGGGATCGATGCCGGTCCATGGCTGAACCATGAAGGCCGCGACGAGAATGAGGCAGATGACGGAAAGCTTGATTTCTCCAGCGTTCATCTTGCCGAGCTTGCTGTAGCTGTCGGACAGAAAGGCCATGACCTCGGAGCTCGTAAGCTGTTCCTTACCCTTGACCATGTAGATAAAGCCCATGGATACCACGGTGTAGATGACGGAAAAGAGCGTGCTGTGCAGGGCATAGGTCCAGAAGTCGATGATGACGTCGGTCCCCTTGAACAGCTCCTGAAATGCCCAGATGTTGGATTCCGAGGAATGCAGGAAGAGGAACTGCGGCCCGGCGCCGGCGAGGAACGCCATGAAGACGATGGACGAGGAAAGACGGGAGTTTTCCTTGATTTTCAGGGCGTCGATGATGCCCGTTGCAATGGTGCAGAGAATGACCATGCGGGCCAGAATGGAGGACATGAAGGAAGCCAGTACCAGACCGCCGATGACGAATCCGCAGGCAAGTCCGAAGAAGCTGCCGCCGCAGAGCCGTATGCAGCGGAGTGCTACGCGTCGGGCAAGTCCCGTCTGCTCCATGGCGTGCCCGAGAATGATGGCGCCGAAGGACAGCCAGGGCAGTACGGTGGTCCACGACTTGAAGACTACGCCCGGTCCGGCGACGCCGCCCAGAAGATAGCCGAAGGTGAGAAGTGCCGCCACGCCGATGGCCGGGAAGATGTTGAAAACCCACGCGGTCACGGCCATGCTGGTCATGGCCATGTAAAGGGGCATTTTGGGAGATACGTCCTGAGGCGCGGCCACATAGACGACACAGGGGATGATGATGGTCAGCAGCCAGAAAAGAGTTGTTTTTTTCATGGAGACCCGAACCTTGGTAGAGCGTTGCTGAAAACGGACCTGCGCGTAAAGAGGGTAAGGGTACAGATATCGGGGCTGTTCCCTTTATGAACATGAACTGCCGGTACGCCGGCGTTTCTGGAGCGGTTACATGATGCCCACGAAATTCCACCAGGGAATGGCTACAAGAGCGAGGAGAATGCCGCACAGAATGGCACGCAGGGCAAGCGCGGGAATGACGTGGGAGAGCGTCACGCGGCCGGTGATGAAGATGTAGAGGAAGTACACGGCCTCATATGGCAGAATGTACTGATCCACACCATACTGGAAGGCATAGAACAGCGGCAGGGGGTTCATGTTCAGTGCCTGTCCAAGATCGCCGATGGCGGGAGTGAAGGCTGCCGTGGCGGCAAAGGGAGTCAGCAGAAAGTTGACTATTACGCCGGAAGCATAGGCAATGAGCACCGACATGGTTTCTCCCCATCCCTGCAGGAAGGGCAGAACCTGCTGAACGGCCCAGGCGTTGAAGCCCACGGCTCCGCCTACGAAGCCGATGGACATGCATCCGGTGATGAAGACGAGAAACATGATCTCCAGCTTGCCTATGCCTTCCTCGGAGAGAATGCGTATGCCGGGCAGGTAGCAGATCATGGCCAGCACAGCGAAGATGAAGACGGGGTCGAGCTTTGTCCACGGCTGAAGCATGAAGGCGAGTACCATGCCGAGCACAAGAAGCAGAAGAATTTTTTCCTTGGAGCTGAGCGGTCCGAGCTCCTTGCCGCTGCTTTCGATGAAGGCCCGGACATTCTCCATGGAGGTAAGCTGTTCTTTACCCTTTACCAGCCACACGACACTCATGGAGGCAAGCGTGTAGATGACGGAGAAAAGGGAACCGTGCCAGGCATACTGCCAGAAGTCCACGGTAGTACCGTCCTTGAAAAGCATGGTGAAGGCCCAGATGAAGCACTCGGAAGTGTGCAGGAACATGAACTGAGGAGCGGCTGCCGCCATGAATGCCATGAGAATGATGGCGGAGGACATGCGGGACTTGGGATTGAGTCTCAGGGTGTCGATGATGCCGGAGGCTATGGCACAGAGCACCACAAGACGTGCCAGAATAGAAGGCAGCACAAGGGCAAGAACGAGACCGCCTGCAAAAAAGCCCCATGCAAGCCCTAAAAAGCTGCCGCCCGCAAGAGAGAGGCAGCTCAGAGCAAGCCGTCTGGCGAGTCCTGTTTTGTCCATGGCTTCACCTATGACCACGGCGGCAAAGGAAATCCAGGGCAGCACCGTGGCCCACGGGCCGAAAATGACTTCCATGGGGGCCACGTTGCCGAGCACGTAGCCGAAGGTGAGCAGCGCGGCCACGCCGATGGCGGGAAACACGTTGAAGGCCCAGGCAAGCACGGCCATGCTGGTCATGGCCATGAAGAGCGGAGCCTTCGGAGAAATGTCGGAGGGCGCGGCGAAGTAGACTATGATGGGCAGAATGAGGGTAAGGGGCCAACGGAGCATGGGCAGAACTTTCATGGAGACTCCGGGTGGGGCGGATGTTCCGGGCTGTTGCCGGACAAGTTCATGAAGAGGGGGCACGCCGGTCCGTAAGGCGGAAGCATGGCAACGTGCTGAAGCGCGTTGGTGAAGCGGAAGAGAAGAATTCCGTAGAGTGAGATCGTAAATGTCGGACGGCGCGGGCGTTAAACAACGCCATGCCCCGGTTTCCTCAGAGGGAAACCGGGGGAGGAGAGAGAACTCAGATGAGACGATCGCGCCAGGCGGTTTTCACTTCATCGCCTTCCTTCCATACGCGCAGGAATTTGTCGCGCAGGAGCGGGTTGGTGAAGGTGTAGTCGGAACGGATGTGACGTCCGCGGCTTTCCTTGCGTTCTCTGGCCGAGATCATGAGGGCTTCTCCGAGATCGAGCAGGTTGACGACCTCGGCGGCGCGCATGAGTTCATGGGCGTCGGTGGCGTACAGCTGCGTTTCGATTTTTTTGCGCAGGTCGCCGAGATACTTGATGCCTGCCGTCAGCATGGTGTCCGAGCGCACGCGGTGCGGGCCGCAGTCGGCGTATTCGGTCATGATCTGCTGCAGGGCAAAGTTGGCTTCCTGCCAGGACGCGCCGACTTTGCGTTCGTAGATGGAGCTGTAGAAGGCCATGCGCTCTTCGGCACTTTCCTGGGAAATGTCGCCAAGGGCTCGGGTGCGGTAGTCCGCCGCGTGATGGCCGGCTATCCAGCCGTACACGGCTGCCGCGCCGATGTCGCCGCTGATGTTGCCCATCATGTCGCCCGCGGCGAAAAGTCCTCGTACGTTGCTTTCGCCGTTGATGTCGATTTCTATGCCGTTGGTGACGAGGTTGGCTTCGTACTGGCCGAATTCCACGGCGTGCTTGCCGGGATCAATGCCTTCCTTGTCCATGTAGTCCAGAAGGGCGGTGAGTCCTTCGCACTTCATGGCCCAGCGCATGTGTTCAAGGTCTTCCTTGCTCGCTCCGGAGCAGTCCATGTAGGCGGGACCGCGACCGCTCAGCTTAAGGTCGGTGAAGGCCGAGGACCATACGTCGCTCGTCATGTCGCCGGTCTCCACATTGGGCTTCGTGATGAAGGGGCCGACGGGACGACCGTCGGGATAGCGATATACGCCTATCCATGTAGCCTTGCCGCAGCGGGCGAGAAAACGCGGTCCAGCATGGCGGTAGGTCTTTTCCATGTTCACGAGATAGGTGCCTATGCGCCACGCCTGCGCTATGGAATCGCCGGTGCCGGAAGGGCACATGTTGGTGTTGAACATCTGACTCGGCGTGGGATCGGTGGTGAACAGACGGCTCACGTAGCCCGTGGCCGCAACCACGGCCTTGGCCTTCACCGTGATGAACGAAGGCTCGTCGCCGGATGCGTCGAGAGCCAGCACGCCGGTCACGCCTTCCGCGTCGCGGAACATTTCCAGCACGGGAGCGTGGTTGAGAATCTTCACGCCGCGCTTTTTTGCCTGTTCGGTAAGCACGGCTTTCTGATTGTGACCGTCGTACTTGAGGAATATGCGCGGACGACCGGGATAGGCGTGGCCTTCAAAGTGGTAATCGCCGGTGGGCTTCATGTTGATGCCCCAGTCGTTCCACATGTTCACGATTTTAGGACTGGTCTCAAGAAAGCGCATGACGAGCGGGGTGTCGTTGCTGGTGGCGTTCTGACTGTCCATGAACTCGTTGTATACTACGCTGATGTCGCCGTGCTTTTCGGGTATCCAGCACAGAAAGTGATCGTTGCCCGTGGCGCCCGCGCCGCTTCGCTTCGTGTTGGCCTTGTCCAGAAGAACGACGCTCGCGCCCTTGTCCGCCGCCGCAATGGCGGCCATGAGTCCGGCTATGCCGCCGCCTATGACGGCGACGTCGGCTTCATGCTGCTGATTGAGAGGAATCATGGATGACCTCCGGAAAATGTTGAGTGAAGAGAATTCCCTTTCGGAATGACACGGTGGATTCGGGCTTTGTTCAGCGGACGGGCAGATCCCTGGGCTTCAGGGTGTCGGAATCCACATAGAGCAGCATGTGGGTGAGCGGCAGGCGCAGCTCTATGGCGTGGGCGCGGCAGTCCAGCACGCAGGCGTTGCAGTGCCAGCACTCGTAAGGACGCTTGACTTCGGGAATCCTGTCTTTCTTTCTGTTGTGACTGAATACCTGCAGGGGACAGACATCGGCGCATACGCCGCAGCCGAGGCACTTTTCTCTGTCGATGACCGGGGGCATATTCCTTCTCCTTCGCAAAAAGTGAACTTGCGTGGTGGGCATCTTGTTTGGTGATGCGTACACTTTTTCACAAAGCGGGAAGGGAAAATATCGCGCGTGCGACATTTTTTTTAAAGGCTCTGTCACAACAAATGGTTGATTTTTGACGAGAAATAGCGTATAATAATAGTAAGAAACAGTACCACCG
>NZ_CALUWV010000015.1 GCF_944324575.1 uncultured Mailhella sp.
AATGCCGGGCAGGGTGAGCGTAGCGCCGAAGAGCGTCATGCCGGCAAGAAGAATGGTGATGGTGAAGCAGAGCATGACGTCGGCGACGAGGCCGGACAGCCCGTAGTAGAGCGGCATGACGAGAACTACGGCCGCCGCGCCTACGAGAGAGGCCTTGATGCCGCTGCTGATGGATTCCTTGCCGAGAGAGGGGCCCACGGTGCGCTCTTCCAGAATGGAAACGGGCGTGGGAAGGGAGCCTGCGCGGAGCACGATGGCGAGATCCTGCGCTTCTTCGGTGGTGAAGTTGCCGGTGATGGATGCCTTGCCACCGGCAATGCGGTCCTGAATGACGGGAGCGGAGTACACCTTGCCGTCCAGCACAATGGCCATGCGCTTCTTGATGTGTTCGCCGGTGATGCGTTCAAAGTTGCTGGCGCCGCGGTTGTTGAATTCAAGAGCCACATAGGACTGGCCGAATTCGTTGAAGGCCGGGCGTGCGTTGGTGATGTCCTCGCCGCCCATGAGGGCTTCGGTATCGAGAATGATGGAGCTTTCCGTCTGCGTGCCGTACTGTCCCTTGACGATGAGCGGATAGCGCGCCGTTCCTGCGGGCAGCATGATGGACGTCGGATCCACGTCGTCGCGGACAATGTGGAATTCCAGATGCGCAGTCTGTCCGATGATCTGAATGGCTCGCTCGGAATCGGTCATGCCGGGAAGCTGCACCTGCACCTGATTGTCCGACTGCTTGCGTATGTCGGGTTCGGCCACGCCGAACTGGTCGATACGGTTGCGTATGGTGCGCACGACCTGTTCCATGGTCATGTCTTCGGTCTGCTTGCGGGCGGCGGGAGAAAGTTCAAAGGTGTAGACCCGGCCGGAAGCGGTGCTGTCTGCGGAAACCTGCTGCAGGTTGGGGAACCATTTGCCGATCATGGCGTCGAAGGCTCCGGCCTGATCAGTACGGGGAAGCGTCACCTCAAGCAGCCCGTCGGCGTTGAGACGAGGCTTCATGACGGTGATTTTTTCCTGTTCGGCACGGTCGCGGATGTCCTGACCGTTGACGGACAGCGTGTTCTGCACGGCCTTTTCCACATCCACGCCCAGGGTGAGGTTCATGCCGCCCTTGAGGTCCAGACCGAGACTGATGCGGTCCTGCATGAGCGAGCCCAGAGGCGAATCGCCGATGGCGGGGATGTTGGGCAGGGCGTATGCAAGCACCACGAGCAGCACGATGAGTGAGACGGCCAGGCGCAAACGCAGAGCTTTCATGGTTGTATCCTTAAAAACGATAATAAGGCCGGAAGACCTTATGGATGAATAGCACAAAGCTCCACGCCTCCTCCCAGCGGAAGGAGGCGTGGAAGCGGAAGACTCGGTGTTTTTTGCCTTATTTGTTTTCGGCGGGAGCGGGAGCGGCGTCGGCGGCCGTCTTGTTCATGGCCTTGGGGTCGTAGGTTCCGCTCACGAACCCGCGGGGCATGCGGACCTTGGTTTCGCCGAGGTCGATGACGAGAATGTCGCCTTCCAGGTCGACGATGCGGCCGAGCAGACCACCGGAGGTGATGACGTAGGAGCCCTTGCCCAGGGATTCAAGCATGGCCTTGTGTTCCTTGTTGCGCTTCTGCTGAGGACGAATCAGCAGGAAGTAGAACACGGCGAACATGAGGAGAAGGGGCACGAGAGAGGCGACGGCTCCCATGGGGCCGCCCTGAGCGGCGCCGCCCGCGTTGCCGGCGGCGTAGGCAATGGAAGTGAACATTGGATTCTCCAGAATTGATTTAGCGGAAGGATGTCCGCGTCATTGACCTCATCTTCTTACCCTGTTGCGCCTTTTTACGCAATGGTTTAAGCGGGCAATGCCGCTCGTGGCGGGCATTCTTTTTGGTTCGGGCAATTCTGAAAGGGCTGGACATTCCTTCCGATTGCGGGGACTATGCTGCCAGCAACATGAAGGCCGGGCCGTTCCCGGCATAAGGAGCGTATCTATGGCCGTTATCGCCGATCCTGTGGAGCAGGCCCGCCTGCAGTCGAAAGTCCTTATCGAGAGTCTTCCCTATCTTCGCGAATATCATGGAGAAACCGTGGTCATCAAATACGGCGGCCATGCCATGACCGAAGAGCGTCTCAAGCTGGCCTTTGCCCGCAACGTCAGTCTGCTCAAGCTGGTGGGCATCCATCCCGTGGTGGTGCACGGCGGCGGTCCGCAGATCAACGAGATGCTGAGCAAGCTGGAAATCAAGTCGGAGTTCCGACAGGGACATCGCGTCACCGACAAGGCCACCATGGATGTGGTGGAAATGGTGCTGGTCGGCTCCGTGAACAAGAGCGTGGTGAATCTCATCAACAAGACGGGCGCCCGGGCCGTGGGACTTTCCGGCAAGGACGGCATGCTGCTTGAGGCACGCAAGCTTGCCATGACCATCAGCCACGGTGAACAGCAGCCGCCGGAAATCATCGACCTCGGCAATGTGGGCGAGGTCACGAACGTGAACACCCAGCTTCTGCGCTCGCTCATTCAGGACGAGTTCGTTCCCGTCATCGCGCCTGTTGGCGTGGATGCCGAAGGCAATACCTACAACATCAATGCCGACTCCGTGGCCGGAGCCGTGGCCGGAGCGCTCAAGGCCCGCCGTCTGCTCATGCTCACCGACGTGGCAGGCATTCTGGACAGGGAAGGCAAGCTCATTGAGCATATCGACACGGCCGATGCCCATCGCCTTCTGGAAGACGGCACGCTGAGCGGCGGCATGATTCCCAAAATCAACTGCTGTCTCGACGCGCTGGCCCGGGGCGTGGACAAGGTGACCATTGTGGACGGCCGCGTGGAAAACTGTCTGCTTCTGGAGCTGCTTACCGATCAGGGCATAGGTACCGAAATCGTGAAATAGCAGAATGCGTCCGGAACGGATCGTCCTGCGGGGGGCGGAAGCCCTCGTCGCACGCGTGCCGACATCGTTTTTTGAAGAAAAAAGGCGGCTTTTTGCCGCCTTTTTTCTTGGCCGGAGCTGAACGTTTGTCATACCCATGAGGAGAAACGGTTTCTGCCTTCGGTTTGTCGGGAAGGCGAAGCTGCCGTTTCCCGAAATTCAGCGAAGTTTTTTGATCTTTTTCATGAACGTGCACCCGCTCCAGAGATAGTATACGGCGTTGTCGGGCTCAAGTTCACAGGGAAAGCCGTCGGAAGCGAAGGATGGCAGCACTTCCAGTCCGTTGTCGAACACGCAGTAGGTGCAGCTTGCGGAAAGCCTTCCGGGAAGGTCCCGGTCGGGACGGAAAAAGTCCTCGACGGGCGGCTCCGGGGGCAGAGGCAGCGGAGCGGCATGACCGCCGGCGCTGATGTACCACAGCTCGGATATGCATTCTCCGTTGTCGTCTTCGGTGCGAAAGGCGGCCACGGCACCTTTTTTCGAACGGAACATTTGCAGAGAAACGTCCGGCAGACCTTCCGCAGAGGCGAGGCGCAGCGTATCGCAGCTGTCTTCGGCTATGCTCCAGTGCTCGGTGACACCCTGATCGGCCAACTGTGCCCTGTCGGCCTCGCTGAGGGGTTCCCTTGTGTTGTCGAATATTTCCGTCGGGATGAGAGCAAAGGCCTGTCTTGCGGTAAGAGGCCGGGCGAGTCGGGCCCAGGCTTCGGAGCAGAGTGCGGGCAAGGTCAGCAGCATGGCCAGTATGACGGCTGTCTTGAGCATGTTTTTGCGTCCATGAGGAAGAAAGGCCGCATCGGCTGGATGCGGCCTTTCCGTAAAGGGGTGGTGCGGACGTTGCGTCTGCACCGGGGATATCGGTTATTTGCGGTGATGCTGGCAGTGGCTCGGCACCTGAGCCGCAGGGTTGCCTTCGCGCATCATGCGCACGGCGCAGAAGTTGCCGCACATGGCGCAGGCTTCTTCGTTTTTGTGCGGTTCGCGGCGCTTGTCCATGAGTTCGGGGTCAATGGTGGCTTCACGCATGGATTCCCAGTCGAGTTCCATGCGGGCCTTGGACATCTTGGCTTCGCGTGCTCTGGCACGGGGTGTGCCGAGCGCGTTTTCACCGGCCTGAGCCGCCACGCGGGAGGCCATGACGCCCTGCTTCACGTCGTCCTCGTCGGGCAGGGTGAGATGTTCGGCGGGCGTGAGGTAGCACAGAAAGTCCACGCCGGCCTTCACCGCCAGAGCTCCGCCTATGGCTCCGGCAATGTGGTCATAGCCGGGAGTTGTGTCGGTCACGATGGGGCCGAGCACATAGAGGGGCGCGCCGTGGGTCAGGGTCTTGATGTTGATGATCTGCGCCTCAACCTCGCTCAGGTTCACGTGGCCGGGGCCTTCGATCATGCACTGTACGCCCTTTTCCAGACCGCGTTTGGCAAGCTGGCCGAGCATGATGACTTCCATCCACTGAGCGGCGTCGCCGGCATCGCTGCCCGCGCCGGGACGCAGCCCGTCGCCGAGCGAGAGCGTGACGTTGTAGCGCAGCGCAATGTCGAGCAGACGGTCGAAACCGGTGAGCAGGGGATTTTCCTTGTCGTTGCGCAGCATCCAGCGGGAAAGAATGCTGCCGCCGCGGGACACGATGCCCATGACGCGGCCGCCCTTGGCGCCCCATTCCGCGCCCTGGCGGGTGAGACCGCAGTGCAGGGTCATGAAATCCACGCCCTGCTCGGCCTGCTTTTCCACGTCTGCGAAGATGACTTCAGGATCAATGGTGGCCGGGTCTTCGCCGCGGTCGATGTATATCTGCGCCACGCCGTACATGGGAACCGTGCCGAGGGGAGCGGGGCAGGCTTCCAGCATCTGGCGGCGGATGTCGTCAAGATCGCCCGCAATGGAGAGATCCATGACGGTGTCCGCGCCGGCGTCCAGAGCGATCTTGAGCTTGCGCATTTCCCCCTTCACGCTGCAGTGGAAGGGCGAGGTGCCTATGTTGGCGTTCACCTTCACCCGCGAGGGCTGTCCCACCAGGATGGGACGGACGTCCTTGTGGTTGGGGTTGCCGAGCAGCACCATGGTGCCCGCTTCGATGGCGGAACGGATTTCTTCTTCCGTCAGGCCTTCTTCTTCGCACAGACGTGCCTTGTGCTGTTCAAACAGACTGGCAAGGGCCTGATTCTTCTCAAAAATGGACATGCTGCCTCCTTCTGAGGAGTCCGGTCTTCGGCGGCGGGAAGATGCAGGCTTTCCGTCGCCCGTTGCGGCGTTCTGCCGCGGATGCATCCGGGAAGGCTCATTCCAGGTCTTCCGCGGTTTATGAGGGTGCAGACCGGGGATTGTCGGATCCCCGGTGTTCCTACTGCTTTTTCTCTATCTTTGCCCAGGAATCCTTGAGCGTCACGGTACGGTTGAACACGGGGTGTTCCGGCGTGCCGTCGGGGTCCGCGCAGAAATAGCCCACGCGCTCGAACTGCACGTGGCTGCCCGCAGGGAGCGTGGCGAGATAGGGTTCCGCCATGGCCGTGACGATCTTTTCGGAATCGGGGTTGAAGTAGTCGAGGAACGTCTTGCCTTCTTCAATGTCGCTGTCGGTTTCGGTGGTGAACATCTGTTCGTACAGACGAACCTCGGCGGGGACGGCATGGCGGGCGCTCACCCAGTGCAGCGTGCCCTTGACCTTGCGGCCGTCGGGACTGGAGCCGCCGCGGGAGGCGGGGTCGTGGGTGCAGTGCAGCTCCACGATGTTGCCGTCGGCGTCCTTGATGACCTCCTGACAGGTGATGTAGTAGGCGTAGCGAAGCCGAACTTCCGCGCCGGGGGCGAGGCGGAAGTACTTTTTGGGCGGATCTTCCCGGAAATCATCACGATCAATGTAGATTTCGCGGCAGAAGGGCACCTTGCGGCTGCCGAAGGACGCGTCTTCGGGGTGCAGCGGCTGGTCGAATTCCTCCACCTGATCCTCGGGATAGTCGGTGATGACGACCTTGAGAGGATTGAGCACGGCCATGCAGCGGGGCGCGACGGCGTTCAGATGCTCGCGGCAGCAGAATTCCAGCAGGCTGTAGTGCACCACGGAGTCGGCGCTGCGGGCGATGCCTATGCGAGAACAGAAGTCGCGGATGGACTCGGGCGTGTAGCCGCGGCGGCGCAGCCCGGAAATGGTGGGCATGCGGGGGTCGTCCCAGCCGCGTACATAGCCTTCCTTTACGAGCTGGATGAGCTTGCGCTTGGAAAGCACGGTGTAGGTGAGCTGGAGCCGGGCAAACTCTATCTGCTGGGAATGGTAGACACCGAGCGTGTCCAGCACCCAGTCGTAGAGCTCGCGGTTGTTGTCGAACTCCAGCGTGCAGATGGAGTGAGTGATGCCCTCTATGGAGTCGGAGAGGCAGTGCGTAAAGTCGTACATCGGATAGATGCACCACTTGTCGCCCGTGCGGTGATGCGCGGCATGGCGTATGCGGTAGATGGTGGGATCACGCATGATGATGTTGGGAGACGCCATGTCAATCTTGGCACGGAGCACGTATCTGCCGTCTTCAAATTCACCGGCCTTCATGCGGCGGAAAAGATCAAGGCTCTCCTCGGCGGGACGGTCGCGCCACGGGCTGGGCGTGCCGGGCTTCGTGAGCGTGCCGCGGTATTCGCGTATTTCGTCGGCGGAGAGCTCATCCACATAGGCTTTGCCCATCATGATGAGCTTTTCGGCATATTCGTAGAGCTGGTCGAAATAGTCGGAGGCGTAATGGACTTCGCCAGCCCACTGGAAGCCCAGCCACTGCACGTCCTTCTGAATGGAGTCGACGAACTCGGTGTCTTCCTTGACGGGGTTGGTGTCATCGAAGCGCAGGTTGCACAGGCCGCCGTATTCCTTGGCCAGTCCGAAGTTGATGCAGATGGACTTGGCGTGGCCTATATGAAGATATCCGTTGGGCTCGGGAGGAAAGCGGGTGTGCACGCGACCGTTGAAACGGCCGGTAAGATTGTCCTGATTGATGCGGGCGCGAAGAAAGTCCGTGCCCTGGGCGCGTTCCGCTTCAGGGGCGGGGGTGTTCTGGCTCATGGGGGCCTCATGTCGTTTGGCTGCTGCGCGTTCAGGGCGCGCGGGACAGCGGTGGAACCATGCGCATCGGCGCATGTCCTGAATGCCTGACGGCTGAAAAGGATACCTTTGTCGTAGGGGAAGGTCAATTGATGAAGGATGAGAGCGCCCCGGAAAAAGAAGACGCTGCCCGGGGGGCGGCGTGAGTCCTTGTCGGCGGAAGAGACGTTCCTACAGGGAGGGCAGTCTCTCCAGCCGGAAGAAGACGGGGAACAGTCCGTCGGAGGAGGAAGCGTAGAAGACGCCCTTGCTGAAGCCCGGGAAATCTCCGCCGAGCTGGAGGGACAGAACGTAGGGGTTGAGGTCATGCCAGGCGTCCCCGGGAAAGTTTTCGGGGCAGCGGCCGTTTTGTCCCACAAGGAAGGTCTGCCCTTCCCGGAGGTCATGGGAAGTCAGGGCTGACGCGGCGTCATCCGGAACATCCCCGTAGATGTCCGCAGGGCGCAGCGTCCGCACGACCGTTATTTTCAAGGGGGCGCGCACATTGCCCTCCCTGTCCGGGGAGGATGCCGGTTCTTCATCGTCGCCGGGAAGATATTCCAGCTTGAAGATGACGGGCATGGTGCCGTCGGTGCAGCAGGAATACTGAATGCCGCGACGTTTCTTCATGACGAAATGTCCCCCCGTCTGCATGGCCGTAATGACGGGATAAAGGTCGTTCCATGCCCAGTTGCAGGGAAACGTATCTGTGCACTCTCCGTTTTCTCTGATGAGAAAGGTCTGTCCTTCCCGAAGTCTTGCGCAGCACTCCGGAGCGTTGGACACCTGTTCCGGTACAGGCTGATCAAAGATGTCCGTGATCTTCATGGTCCTGAGGACGGTAACTTTAATGGCGTGTTTTTTCTGTGTTTCCATCGTGAGGGCTCCTTGATCAGTAGGTGTCTTCGAGTTTCAGAAAAGAGGCGGCGTTGTGATAGAATATTTTTTCCTGTACCTCGGGGCGCAGCAGTTTTGTATATCTCCTTACGGCGAACTCCACGGGAACGCTGGGATAGAGGCTGCCGAAAAGAATCTTGTCCTGAAGGCGGTAGTTGGCCGCCGTGACGTAGTCCTGCGAGCCGGGATGATCGAGCATGAAGCCGTCGGGAGAGAGCCACACGTTTTCCCAGTTCATGGCCACGGCGCATGCATAGGTCGTCCACGGCCAGCAGGCGTGGGAGAGAAGAATTCTGAGTGAGGGAAACGCTCTCGCCAGTCTTTCTATGCGTGCAGGGGAATAGATGTCGTAGTCAGGGGCGTCGTTTTTGTGAAAGACGCCGCCGAACAGCAGGTAGAGCGGAACGTCGTGCTCCTGACACAGCGCATAGAGGGGGAACAGGCTTTCATCGTCGACGTTCCAGGGATGGGGATCAAGTCCAGGCTCCATGTAGATCCCCGTACAGGGGCCGTTGACGACAAGCGTCTGCACGGTTTCCATGGCCTGAGCGAGTCCGTCTTCCACGGGGCGGAGTCCGGCAAAGCCGGTGAAGCGGCCGGGCATGGCCTGAAGAAGTTCGACCAGGTCTTCATTGTGCAGGTCGGGCAGCACTCTCAGGGGTACGACGCTGTGCACGATGCCGCAGCGTTCGTTTTCCTCCAGAAACTCGTTCATGGATTGCCTGAGCAGGGAGACCGGCAGATCCATGCCCATGTTCCGATACTTTGTCCTGAGGCCGGGATTGCCGGGCACGTCGTCCAGGCGGAAGATCCAGTCGCGGACGAAGCTGCCGAAGGGGGGACGGCTGCGGAAGTCGATGATTTTCTGCATGGCTCAGGCTCTTTCGGGCTTGCGGACGTCGTAGACCCGCTGGATGACGTAGATGAGGCTGATGCCGCCGATGCCGATGAGGTCCGTGATGCTTCCCGGGTAAATGAGGCACAGGCCGGAGGCGAACAGAACGACGGATTCGACAATATTGCAGTTAGTGACGAAGAAGCGCTGGAGACCGGCCGTCAGTCCGATGACGCCTATGATGGAGGTCACGGACACGCTTATGATTTCCAGCAGGTCGCCGGTGAAGAGAAGACCCGGCTGATAGACGAAGAAGAAGGGGATTATGAAGGCTATGGCGCCGAGTTTGACGGAGGTGAATCCCGTGCGCATGGCGTTGGATTCCGCGATGCCTGCGGCCGAGAATGCGGCCATGCATACGGGAGGCGTTATGGTGGAGAGCACGGCGTAGTACAGGCAGAACATGTGGGCGGAAATCATGGGGACACCGAGCTTTATCATGGCCGGGGCGGCGAGGACGGAAACGATGATGTATGCCGGAGCCGTGGGGACGCCCATGCCCACGATGAAGCAGGTGATCATGAGCATGACGAGCAGCAGAAAAAGGTTGCCGTCCACAAAGTTCATGATCATGTTGATGAGCTTGAAGCCGCCGCCGGTGAGGCCGATGATGCCCACCACTATGCCCGCGCATGCGCAGCAGCTCGTGATCATGAGCGTGTTGCGAGCCGCGCATACGGCAACGTCCTTGAGGCGCGAGGGAGTGAGGCGTGTTTCCTTCTTGATGAGAGAGAGCAGGAAGATGACGAGGCATCCTGCAAAGGCGGCGGAGTTCACGCTTCTTCCCATGACCATGACGATGACGAGAAAGACCAGAGGAAGCATGTAGTAAAGGCGGGAAATCACGGACTGCGCGGAGGGTATTTCACTTTCCGGCATGGTGCCGATGTTGTATTTCACGGCCTCGAAGTGGATCATGCAGTAGAGGGAGAGGTAGAACAGTATGGAGGGCAGAAGGGCGGACTTGGCAATGGTCAGGTAGCCGAGTCCCGTAACGTCGGCCATGATGAAGGCCGCAGCGCCCATGATGGGGGGCATGAGCTGGCCGCCGGTGGAGGCGCAGGCTTCCACGGCGCCGGCGAAGTGCGGCTTGTAGCCCACGCGCTTCATGAGCGGAATGGTGAATATGCCCGTACCGTACACATTGGCCTGTGCCGAGCCGGAAATGGTTCCGAACAGAGCCGAGGCGAAAATGGCGACTTTGGCCGGCCCCCCCTTGGTCTTTTTGGTGAGCAGGCAGGAGAGATCTATGAACAGGTTGCTCATGCCCGAGACTTCCAGAAAGGCCCCGAAGAGCACGAAGGCGAAGATCATGGTGGCGGCTGCGGACATGGCTACGCCGTAGATGCCTTCCGTCAGGAGAAAAAGCTGTTCGATGAGCGCCTCGGGCGAAATGGCTACGTGCGCGAGAGGGCCGGGCAGATTGGCGCCGAACAGCGCATAGGCAATGAAGCAGAGCGCCACGATGACCAGAGGCCATCCGGAGGTCCTTCGTGTTGCCTCAAGTACCAGAACGATGAGGGCCGTGCCGAGCCACATCTGAATGTCTTCGACCGGATCAACATAGGCAAAGCGTTCAAATATAGCGGTTTCATTAAGAAAGTAGTAGGCGGCAATGCCCAGGGCCAGCAGGGCGAGACAGGTGTCGAAAAGGACGAGCAGAGCCGGTTCCTTTTTTTTCTTGTAGACCGGCGACACGGGTACGAAAAGGAACACCAGGCAGAGAACTATGCTCAGGTGCGCGACGCGTTGCAATGTGGAGTTGACCACGGCGATGCCGGAGGTCGTATAGACCTGGAAGCAGCAGAGAAATATGGAAAGTACTATGAAGGCAGGCTGAAGCAGGGATCTTAAGTTGGAAGTTGTCATGGAGGACTCCTGGAGACGGGAATGCAAGAGATCTGCCTGTGTCTGACGATGCGGTGAAAAGGAGGGGAAGGGCCGTCCCGGGGAGGTCGGGGCGGCCCGGAACGGGCTATTTCAGATAGCCGGCCTCACGATAGTATTTTTCCGCTCCCGGATGCAGGGGCAGAGCCGTTCCCTGGCAGGATACGGCGGGATCGTAGGTGCCGTAGCCGGGATTGGCCAGGGCGATGTCCTTGCTGTATTTGGTCCAGATTTCTACTATCTTGTAGGCCACATCGTCGGGAAGGTCTTCGGTGCAGATGATTTCGGTGACATCGCTGACACAGGGCACGTCTTCCTTGACGGCACCTTCAAACTCTCCGGCCCTGATGACCGAGGCGCGCAGACCGCGGGCCTTCAGGCGTTCCATTTCCTTCTCGCCCACGGGCAGAAAGCGGACATCCTTGGAAAGCATGATCTGACGCAGGAAGGAGGGGAAGCCGGGTCCGTTCCAGCCGACCATGTCGAGCTGATTGTCCTTCATGGCGTCGACCATGGCGTCGAAGGTGATATAGGTGACGGCGCCGCCCCAGTCCTGAATCTTCTTGTAGTCGATGCCGTATTCTTCCAGGGTCCAGCGGGAGAACATGTCGTTGGTGGAACCTCGGGTGGCCGGGCTGAAGCGTACGGCCTGCTTTTGTTTCGCAATTTCTTCAAGGCTGGTGATGGGCGCGTCGCCTCTCACAAAGAGGAGCAGGCGGCAGTCGTCGTTGATCTTGAAGAGAGACCGCAGGTTGGAATACGGTGTCTTATAGGGTTCCGTGCAGTTTTTGGCTGCGGTGAGCAGAGCGCTCTGCGCATGGGCCACCTGTACCTGTCCCCGGGAGACGCGTATGGGATTGGCCGTGCCGTTGCCCGGCAGAAGGTCCATGACGGCCTTGGGATATTCGGCAAGGAAGGCCTTCATGAAGGCGGCAAGAGCCATGGACGCGCCTCCGCCCATGGGACCGCCGGACAGGGAGATTTGAATGCCGCTGCCGTCATCTGCGGCAGAGGCGGGACGGGATGCAAGGGGAAGGGCCGTGAGGCTGAGACACAGAAGAGCAGCGATTCCGCATTTTTTGGCAAACATGAGAACCTCCGCCGGGACATGCCCGGAGATCAGTGGTTAGACGTTGGAACGGCCTCCGTCGACAGGAATGACAGCTCCGTGGATGAAACCGGCATCGTCACTGGCCAGAAATGCCGTGACCTTTGCAATGTCTTCGGGAACGCCGAGGCGTCCGGCGGGAATGACACGCACGCGCTTTTCATAGCCATCCGGGTCGTTATCCAGGCTGTCCTGAATGAACGGCGTCACGACGGAGCCGGGACAGATGACATTGGCGCGTACGCCCTGCCAGGCGTAAAGGGCGCTCAGACTGCGGATGTAGCCCACAAGAGCGTGTTTTGAGGAGGTGTACACGGAGCCTCCGCCCGCGCTGCCGCGGGGGCCTCCCATGGCGGTGTTGCGCATGCCGCTTATGGAGGCCGTGGCAATGATGACGCCCTTGCCGCGCTCGATCATCTGAGGCATGACGAGGTTGCACAGCACAAAGACGGAAATCACGTTGATCTGCATGAACTTCTGGAAATCCTTTTCCGTCATTTCCAAAGAGCCGCGGCGCTGATCGAAGATGCCGTGGGTGGTTACGAGAATGTCTACGCGGCCCCATTCCTTCATGACCATGTCGTAGAACGCCGTTATGGCGGCGCTGTCCTGCATGTCGAAGGTCATGCCTATGGCTTTGCCGCCTGCGGCGCGTATCTTTTCAATTTCGGCGTCCAGTCGCTGCTGGTTTCTGCCGGTAATGGCGACAAGAGCGCCTTCTTTTGCCAGAGCTTCGGCCTATGCCGCGCCTATGCCGGAGGTGGAGCCGGTGACGATGGCTACCTGTCCTTCAAGTCGTCCCATGAGTGTTTCTCCTTTGTAGCAGAGAGTGAAAGTTACGCTTCAAGCCCGAAGAGCCGGGCTCCGTTCAGATACATGACTTTGTCCACCACTTCCGGGCGGAGGCGGCTGACATAGTTTTCTACGGCCTTTTCCAGCGGTATGGCCGGGTAGGAAGAGCCGAAGACCATCTGGTCCTGCAGGGTGTAGTTGGCCGCAAGGATGTAGTCCGCACCGCCGGGGGCGAAGGACATGGCCCAGGTGTCGGGAGAGAGCATGACGTTGGGGCAGTCCATGGCTACCTTGCAGATGGCCGTCACATATGGCCAGCCGCCGTGACAGAGCACGAGTTTGAGAGAGCGGAAGCGGGAGGCTATGTCGTAGATGAGTTCCGGGGCGTAGTAGCGCGGGTCGGATACGCGTCCGCCGAAGGAAAGCAGCACCGGAACGTTTTTCTCCGCGCAGTAGTCATACACGGGGAAGATGTCGGGATTGTTGACATACCACTTGACCGGAGTGGTGTAGAGCCCGGGCTCCATGATGACCGCACGGCACGGTCCGTTCACGCAGTAGTTTTCAACGGCGGCACATGCCGCGTCAGGGATGAGCGGGTCGATCCACGGTACGCCGAGAAAATGTCCGGGAAAGTCCTGCATGAGCGTGACAGCGTCGTCGTTGTTCCCGTTTTGCGGCAGACGCACGGGGGCGACGCCCCAGCTGACGCCCGCCTTGTCCATTTCTTCGACGAGCAGAGCGGTGTTCTTCCGGAGTGCCGCTTCGGAAACCGGTCCCAGGTCACGCATGGCGTGGGATTTTTCCAGGGCGGGCATGTCGTACATGAAGGAATTGAGATAGGTCCTGTACGGAGGGCGGAGACGGAAATCTATGGCACGCATGGGAAATTCCTATCGGCAGAAGTTGGCCCGGACGCGTTTTTCATAAACAGGAGCGGGAATGCTTCCCTTGGAGGCCTCGATGACCTTGAGTATCCAGGCCATGTTTCTGCCGAGCACCTTCATGGTCTGCACGCCTTCCGCGTCCTGTTCCAGAAATTCTTCGGGCTTCCAGCCGAACACGATGTTCCAGTACTGGCTGTTGACGGTGAGAAGATTGGCACAGTTGAGATAGTTGCCGAGCTGCTGGGCGGTATTGACGGCGCCCGCTCTGCGGCAGACGGCTATGGCCGTTGCAGGCTTGGGGCCCCAGCCTTCCAGGTGTTCCGTGGCGTAGAGCAGTCTGTCGAGCGCCGCCTTGAACGGTCCGGGAATGCCCATGTAGTGCACGGGGCAGCCCAGAATCAGGCCGTCGTAGTCCGGCAGCATGTCGATTATCTTGTTGACGATGTCATTATGGATGCAGTGGTGGCCGTTGGTCCTGCATTTTCTGCAATCAAGGCATCCTGCGAGTGGTTTGACGCCGACATGAACTATATCAAGTCCGATATTTTCCTTGCTGAGTTCATCAGCAACAAGTTGAATGGCATGATAGGTGACGCCTTTTGGATTCTGACTTCCGTTTAACGCAAGAACTTTCATGAGTAATCCTCCATGAAAATATGTGTTGCAGTAAAAATAAGTTGAATATTTCTTTTGTTATATACACATTAGTCCAAATGAGGGATATTGCACAAATACTTTTTTCCCCTAAGGTGTATAGGTTTTTCCTATGCCTCGGAGATCGGCGTCAGGTATGGGAAGAGAAGACCGGCGGTCCGGGAGGAGCGGAGGGGATTGAAGGCATATGCAAAGACGTGCGGTCGAATCCCGCACGTCGCAAAAGAAAGGCACGACCTGATGAGAGGGAGTTATGCCACGGGTCTGGGAACGTTTGCCGAGTCGCAGAGCAGGTCGATGATCTTGCTGCACTGGGGCGTGAGGTAGCTGTCCTTGCCCCAGATGATGGCCGGTCTGAAAATGAGCTTGGGAAGATCGACGCGGCGCACGGCAAGATTGCAGGCCCTTCCGGGAAGTTCGGTATGGTGGAGAATGGCCACGGCTGGCAGCTCTTCCAAGGTATCCAGCATCCAGTAGGGGGCAGGGGTGTCCAGAATGATGCGCGGTCTGAGATTGGCTTCCTGCATGGCAATGATGAACGGCCGGAACGTGCCGCTGTTGGACCAGCGCCGGGAAAGCATGAGGGGGAAGGATGCAAGCGTGCCGAGGGATACGGGATCTTCTTCCGGAGCTTTGAGCAGCGGCGACCATACGGCCACGAAATACTGCTCGGCCAGAGGAACGGAGACATAGTTGCCGTACATGAGGGGCAGGTGAAGAACGGCCAGGTCCAGACCGTGACTCTGCACCTTGTTCTCAAGTGACATGTTGTCCGTCACCAGCAGGCGCATGCGTATGCCCGGATATTCCTGTTCCATACGGGGCAGAATGGCCCGTATGAAGGACAGACAGAACCCGCTGCATCCTACGCGTACCTCGCCGAAAATGTCGGCGTTGCGTGCAAAGGGATTGCGGATGTTCTGCGCCAGATCGTCCACCTGCGTCAGAATGCGCTGGGCTTCGAGATAGAAGGCCTGTCCCCGCTCCGTCACCTGCCACTTGCCGCCTTCCCGATGGATGAGCGTCAGGCCGAGTTCGTCCTCCAGCTCCTTGAGCGACTGGCTCAGCGTGGGCTGGCTGATGTGCAGAATTCTGGCGGCTCGGCTGATCTGGCCTTGCTCCACAATGGTGCAGAAATACAGGAGACGGCGGAAATCCAGCATGGCGGAAGAAGGTAGGAGAAAAGGTGGATATCATTCAGAATACGAAAGGACGGCTTGAGAGGTCAAGGGCACGGTACGACTTTTAGACCGAAAGTGAGGAAGACAGGACAGGAACACCGCGTTCACGCAGGGAGGAAGCGCGGCAGCCATGCAGGGCAAGAACCCGGCGGCATACGCTCGGAAAGAATTTTTTATAATTGTAGTGAACAATATAAAAATAGACAATATTTTTTTATCAATCAATATAAAAAAATATAACATACTGATTTTTTATTTAAAGTAATAAATTTTCAAGTCATGACTTCAGATGTCTGCGCCATTTGGGAAGCATGCGCACGGCGTAGGAGGCCGTTTCCTTCAGCGCTTCTTCGTTCGGGCAGTCGCGGGCCCGAAGTGACATGCCTTCCAGGAAGGTATTGAACGCCGAGGCAAGTCCTTCCGCACTGGTGTCTTCGGGAAGCTGGCCCGCCCTGACGGCCTGCCGTATTTTTTCGGCAAACATGGTTTTTGTGGCAACGCGCATGCTGTGCAGTGTTTCGATGACCTCCGTTTCCCCGTCGGAAATATTGACGGCGGCAAGCACCACCATGCAGCCGCAGGGCGTGTCGGAGGAAAGCAGAATGGTGGCGGCTTCGGCAAAAAAGTTGTTCACGGCCAGATAGAAGTCCTTTTCCTTCATGAACCGGCGTGAAGGCCCGCTCCAGTAGCGTTTTTCATAGAAGTTTACGGCCTCCAGAAAGAGTCTGGACTTGTTGCCGAAGGCGGCATACAGGCTGGGGGCGTTGATGCCCATGGCGGCGCACAGCTCGGATATGGACGCGGGTTCGTAGCCGCGCCTCCAGAATACTTCCAGGGCCCTGATGAGCGCCGCGTCTCTGTCGAAGCTGCGGGGGCGCCCCTTGCCGCGCGTTGTCGTGGTGGTGCTGAGTGCTGCCGTCATGAAGGCCTCGAGAGGGAGAGTTTGTCCTGAAAGGGTGTGGTGGTTCCGGGGAGAGGAAATGTGAGCTTTCTTTTCTTTGCCCGCAAGATGCGTTATTCTGCCCTTGCCCTCAATCGGGCGTCAAGATGATACGTCAGGCGGCGTGGCCGCGGGAGTCATGGTTATGGAAACGGAAGTTCGCAGGGATTCTCTGTACGCGTGGGTGCTGGCCTGTCGGCCGAAGACTCTGGCCGCAGCGCTCGCCCCCGTGGCCGTGGGCTGTTCCCTGTCCGCCTGGGCGGGGAGCTTTCGGGAGATCCCGGCACTTCTCTGCGTGCTTTTTGCCGTGCTCATGCAGATAGCCTCCAACTTCATCAACGACGTGTGCGACTTTGAGCAGGGCAACGACCGGGATGACCGTCTCGGACCGCGCCGCGCCTGCGCGCAGGGCTGGATATCGCCGCGCAGAATGAAGACGGGCATCGTCATTGATCTGATTCTGGCGCTCTGTGCCGGACTTCCTCTTGTCTGGTACGGGGGCTGGAGCATGGCGGGCGTGGCGCTTGTCTGTCTTGTGTGCGCCTATATGTACTCAGCGGGGCCGTATCCCCTGGCGGCACACGGCTGGGGAGACGTGCTCGTGGTGGTTTTCTTCGGACTTGTGGCCGTAGGCTTTACCTACTATGTACAGGCGGGGACGTGGTCTCCTCAGGCCACGCTTGCCGGGCTTGCCGTGGGCGTATGCATCAATCTGCTGCTCACCATCAACAACTTCCGCGACCGTGATCAGGACCGCCTTTCCGGCAAGAAGACGCTCATTGCTCGTTTCGGTGCGGAGTTCGGTCTTCGCTATTATCTGGCTCAGGGCGGTTTTGCCTGCGCTTTTGCGCTCTGCCTCATTCCGCACGGCATGTTCTGGGCGGGGATTCTGCCGCTTCTTTTTCTTATTCCCCACTATCGGGTGTGGAGCAGCATTGCTTCCATTTATGAAGGCAGGGCGCTCAATCGCTGCCTCGGCCTTACGTCCCGCAACATTCTTATTTTCAGTCTTCTTCTTGCTGCGGGAATGCTGCTGGACACCATGGCGAAATAACGTTCAGTCAAGAGCCTGCCACAGACATACCAGACCGGCAATGACGATGACGGCCATGAGCGCGTGCCGGAAAAGGTCAACGCGGATGTGCTTCACCACAGGAAAGGCACACAGCGTGCCGAGCATGCAGGCCGGAACGCCGAAGGCGGCACAGGAAAGCACCTGCGGCGTGTAGAATCCGGCTTCGGCCTGAAGAACGCAGGTAAAAAGGCTGCGGATGAGAAAGAACATGCCGAGCGTTCCCAGCACTTCGCGCGGTCCCCAGCCCCGGTAGAGCGCGTAGGCGCCGGCAGGCGACCCGTCGAAGGATATGGCCGTTCCGAGAAGACCGGCGCCGAATCCCGCCGTGCCGCCGAGCAGCCAGGATTCTTCTTTCCGGCTGCCGGCTTTTGCCGTGCGCTGCCAGAGCACGTAGGCAATGAGCAGCACGCCCACCGAGCCCTGAAGAACGGCGTCGGAGCATACCTGAAGAATTCTGAGTCCTGCGAAGGAGCCGGGAAGAGCGCCAAGAAGCAGCGGCCACAGCGCCTTTGTGCGGCAGTGCCGGAAGTGCATGAAAGCCAGACTGCCGTCCATGGCGGCGTTGAGAATGCAGCTGAGGGGAATGACGACGTGCATGGGAAGAACAAGCGCGGCGGCGGGCACGGCAACCATGGCGCCGCCTATGCCGGTAAGCCCGGAGACGAAGCCTCCCGCAAACCAGCAGAGAAAGACGATGAGCGAAGTGCTGTCCATGAAAGGAGTCCTCTTCTGAACCGTGTCGCAGGTTTCAACGGTTTTTGAGGGCAACAGGGGGAGAGTATCCGCATGGTCAAGACTCGTGAACGTGCCTTTGGGTGCGGATGAAGGAATACAGTCAGAAGAACCTGCGGTTTTGGGGATCCGGGGCTGACGGCTGAAGCCGCAGGGCGTCCTGTCTCTGCCTGACGCGTGTTTTTGTCCGACAGGAGAAGTTCAAAAGGAAGCGGAAGGCGGTCACGGGGAACAATGACCGCCTTCCGGCAGGCGGAGGAGGGAAGCGGACAAACGGCTGTCGGCTGGTCCGCTTCCTCAGTCATGAACGTGGAAATCAGGCGCTTTCACGTTCAGGGGTGCAGGGGATTTCCTTCTTGTTGAAAAGAATGGGGATGTCGGTGCCGCCGAGAATGTTCTGCGAGATTTCCTCGGTGGAGAGACTGCTCCACACCTTTTTGTTGGAAAAGTAGAACACGAAGCCCATGATGACCCACACGGCGAGCACGCAGCGCGGTGCAAAGGAGATGTAGGCGGGGGAACCGGGAGTAAGAAGCAGCACCAGGGTCAGAATGGAGCAGATCGTGCCCATGACGCAGCAGAACAGGCCGAGGCGTCTGCCGGTGGAGCTTTCGCTGCTCAGAATGGCACGACGGGCGACGAGGCAGGTGAAGAGATAGCCTATGCCGGTGCCGACGGAGCTCATGTCCACGGTCCAGCCGACAGCGGAGCGACCGGCAAAGGGCGTGAGCAGGGCAAGAACGGCGGTGAAGAGAATGGCGTTGTAGGGGGTGTGATAGGTAGGATGGATGCGTCCGAACCATTCAGGAAGAATGCGGCCTCTGGCCATGGCGAGGAGCAGGCGGCTGGCGGCAACGAAGAAGCCGTTGATGCCGGTGCACACGGCGCCGAACACGGCGCAGGCGAGAATGACGGAACCGAGCTTGCCGAAGGCCAGCGTGGCCACGTAGCCGGTAGCCCATGCGTGACCGCCGGAGGCACGCATTTCTTCCATTTTTGCCAGAAGTTCAGGGTAGGGAATGGCGATGGCCACGCCGAGCATGACCATGGCATAGAGGATCATGCCCACGAAGATGGAAACGACCATGATGTTGCGGCAGCGGCCGGGATCGAAGGCGAACTCCTCAGAGGCCTGAGGCACGGTGTCGAAGCCCACGAAGAGGAAGGGCGAGAGAGCGAATATGCTCATGATGCAGGCGGCCTGAGACTTGTTTTCCGCAAACAGGGGCATGAGGTTGCTGATGCCGGCGGAATCCAGGGAGGAGGAGCCGAAGAAGAAGGCTACGATGCCGAAGGTGAGCATGAAGGCAAGAATGAGCTGCAGCTTGCCGGCCATGCCGACGCTGCGGTAGTTGAGCCAGCCGAAGATGAAGGTGCCGGCGGTCATGAGCAGCACTTCGCCCGTGTAGACCTTCCAGCCCGCGATGGTGTAGAGCTCGCCGAACTCGAACACTCCGGGGAACAGGAAGCGGAAGATGAGTGAAAGTGCGGCTATGTCTATCATGACGATGGCGATGTAGCCGATGACCAGAGCCCAGCCGCATATGAACGAGGCCGTGGGACCAAAGCCTATGTAGGCATAGGTGAACGCGCCGCCGGCAACGGGCGCATATTTGACCATGTAGCTGTAGCATACGCCGACAAAAGAAATGAGAAGGGCGCCGGCAAGAAAGCCGAGCAGCGTGCCGAGGGGCCCTGCGGAGGGGAGAAACATGTCGCCGGGAAGGACGAAGCAGCCCCAGCCGACGATGGAGCCGAGCGCGAGGGCGCAGACCTGCATGGGAGAAAGGGACTTTGTAAGCTTGGCTTCTGACATAGGTTGTTCCTGCTGATGAAGAGAAGGGAACCTGCTGACGCAGGAGAGGTCGCCCGGAGGCTTCCGAAAACGGAGCGCGGGTGCTGCGGGCCGAAAACAAGCAAACAACTTTTGGGAGATGGATTTGGGCGAAAAGAATGTGAGGTGGTGAACTTGAAGCAAGAACTGTGCCAAAAGAATCCGTATTAAATTATTTATAGATAACACTATAAATATAAAAGAAAAATATTTTTTTGTGATAATGGAAATCATTAGTCGGAAAAGAAAAATTATCAAAAAAGAAAAAAATTTTTTCTTTTTTGAAAGAAATATGTGAAAAATAGAGCTATTGATTTTGCGTAAAAACGAAAAAAATGGACTGGGCAATAATAACTATTCAATAATTTGCACTTATTTTCCCATGCAAAAACGGAGCAATGGGTGATACGGATGGAAAGCAAAGGAGGAATATGTTCTATTATAAAGAATTAAATCAATATGTTAAGTAAAAATTATTCCTATTTTCAAAAACGAAAAATTTTGTTTCTGCAGGAGACTCGACGTCAGCTCTCTCCACAAGGACAGATGTTCCGATTCCGGTCCAGAAAACATGTCGCTGTTTCCGGGAACAGGACCTGCTGATGCTCTTTGTCTGGAGTTTGCCGGAAAAACAAGGTGTCCGGAGCGTCGGGCAAGGCGGCGACAGACGGTGCAAAAAACAGCACAACGGCCTCGGCGTCCGAAACTTCCGGACGCCGAGGGAACGGTATGAGCAGGGGGGGCTCAAGGTCATCTGTCGGATGCGGGATGTCCGCGTTCCGGAAGTGGCCGACGGATTCCGCGGAAGAGCGGGAGCGGTGAGCTTTTCGCGACTTCGGACATGACTCAATAATCCTCCTCGCTTATGCCGAGCTGCTTCATCTTGTAGCGCAGACCGGGGCCGGTAAGCTCCATGATTCTTGCGGCCTTGGAGACATTGCCGCCTGTTACGCGCAGTACGTTGCGTATGCACCGGGACTCAAAGGCGTTGAGCTTCTCTTTAAGAGGAATGACGCTGTTTCTGCGCACGTCGCGATAGTCGTCGATGAAGGGAATTTCATTCGAGGCGGCAGGCTGTGGCTGCGATTCGGCCGCACGCCTGCTGAGACAGGCCTCACGGAACTGCCGGGGCAGGCAGTCTTCGGTAATGACGGTGCGCTCGCCGAGCAGCGCGAGACTGCCTTCGATGACGTGCAGAAGCTCGCGGATGTTGCCGGGCCAGGAGTATCCCCAGAACAGCTTCATGACGGAATCGGAGACCCTTACGCCGGGGTTTTCTCCGTCGCGCTGCAGAAATGAGGATATGAGCAGCGGAATGTCTTCCAGCCGCTCTCGCAGGGGAGGCACGGCAATGCCTACCACGGCGAGACGGTAATAGAGGTCGTTGCGCAGGATGCCCCGGCTCACGGCCGTTATGGGAGGCTCGTTGAGAATGCTGATCACCCGTACATTCACGTCCTTTTCCGTGTTTGCGCCGAGCCTGCGCACTCTTTTTTCCTGGAGGACGCGCAGAAGTTTGGCCTGCAGGCCGAGCGGCATGGAGTTGAGCTCGTCAAGCAGCAGCGTTCCGCCGTCGGCCTTTTCAAACAGTCCCGGCTTGTCCGCCGCGTCGGTGTACGCGCCCTTTGACGTGCCGAACAGTATGCCTTCCAGAAGATTTTCCGGTATGGCCGCACAGTTGACGGCCACGAAGGGATAATCCTTTCGCGGACTTGCGGCGTGCAGCGCCTGGGCAAAGAGTTCCTTGCCCGTGCCGTTTTCTCCCCAGATCATGACCGGAACCGGACTTTTCGCGGCTACCCTGGCGTCGTTTATGGCTCCGCGCAGCGCCGGATCGTGACCGATGATGCTTTCGAAGGTGTAGCGGGTGCTTTCGCTTGCGGCGGCCGGAGCCCGCGTGTTCATTTTGGCCTCGCCGGTGAGAAGAGCGCTGTCCACCCACATGGTGAAGGCCAGCACGCCGTCCTTCCGTCCATCGTCGAACAGAGGATAGAAGTCCGTTACTGAGGAGAACAGGGAATTGTTGATGGTCTTGTACCAGTAGGCCTTCCGCAGAAGCGGCTCGCCCCGGTACAGACATTCCATGGTGGGAATGCGGGTCATGCCGTTGGGCACATAGAGTTCCGTGATGTGCTTGCCCACTACGCCCGAGGTGCTGAATCCGTCCACACGGGCCTGAATTTCGTTCATGTAGACGCACGTTCCCTCGCCGTCCACAATGGCCACGCCGATGCTCATATGGTCCCATATGGCCCGCATGGCAGGGGTCATGACGTCTGCCATGCTGACGTCGCTGCAGCTTTTCGTACCGATAAGCATAGGAGATCCTTTGTCGGGATGTCTGATAAATTTTTCTCATGTATAAAAAAATACTTTTTAAAAAGAAAGTTTTTTTGGCTCCGAAAAAAATTCCGAAGGTGAAATGTTATCGTATATTTCTTATAAATAAATGTATTTCATATAGTTAATTGACAAACGAAAAAGTTGGCACGCTTTGTGCATTGTCTTTGGCCACAAGCAAACGACTTTTTCCCGATTCCATAAAAATTTCCAACAGGAGACCCCTCATGTCTGTCATGCAGTTCACCTCGCCTGCCCCGGTGGAAGGGCAGGGCTACGGCATCAACTGGGATACCGCCGAACAGCGCGTTCAGGAGCTGAAGGATTTTCTGATGACCGCCCCTCAGGTCATGGACCCCGAGCGTCTTCGCTGCCTTCTGGATGTGTATGACGAGTTTGCCGGAGAATCCACGCTTTACATACGTGCAAAGCTGTTCGAGCGCGTTTTGCTGACCAAGAAAATTTTTCTGGACGGCAATCCCATCGTCGGCACGCTTACGGGCATACGCTGCGGCGTGAATCCGTACCCTGAATGGAACGTGTCGTGGATCAAGGACGAAATGCAGCTCGCCAAGATGACGTCCCTCGGCGAAATGAAGATCCCGAAGGAAACGGAAGAGCTGCTTGAAAAGGTCTACAAGAAGTGGAAGAACCGCACCTGCATTGCCCTGAACAACAAGATGTATAAGGACAAGTACGGCGTGAACCCAGCGCAGTACTCCAAGGCGGGCATGTACTACGACAACGTGAGCGTGGCTTCCGGTTCCGGCATTGCCGACTATCCCAAGGCGCTGAACAAGGGGCTGCGCTGGGTGGTAGATGACTTGAAGAAGCGTCTGCATGACTGTCCCACCACGCTGGACAACAAGGAAAAGCATGACCTTTACCGCGCCATGATCGTGGCCACGGAAGCCGTCATTGCTCATTCCCACCGCTATGCCGAGCTTGCGGAAAAGACGGCCGAGGCCGAAACCGATCCGAAGAACAGGGCCGAGCTTCTGGAAATTGCGGAAATCTGCCGTCGCGTGCCTGAATATCCCGCGCGCAATTTCCGTGAAGCCATACAGTCCTTCTGGTTCGTCCACCTTGCCATCGAAGTGGAGCAGATGGCCTGCGCCACCTCTCCGGGCCGTTACGGTCAGTATATGTATCCCTTCTACAAGAAGGACATCGACGAGGGCAGGCTGACGAAGGAACAGGTCATCACGCTGCTGAAGTTCCAGTGGATCAAGCACATGGAGCTCGGCGAATATCAGGGCGGCTCCTACGCCAAGACCCTGTCCGGCCACACCGGTCAGACCATCACCATCGGCGGCGTGGACGCCTGGGGACGCGACGCCAGCACCGAGCTTGAAGAGCTGCTGCTTGAAACGCAGATCCGCATGCGCGGCATTCAGCCCACGCTGACGCTGCTCTATCATCCCAAGCTCAAGGCCTCCTACATGAACAAGGTGGTGGACTGCATCCGCGGCGGCTCCGGTCAGCCCCAGATTCTGAACAACACCGTGGTCATCGAGCGCAACCTTGCCCGTTTTGCCCAGTACGAAGGCGGCATTACTCTCGAAGATGCCCGCAACTGCGGCAACTACGGCTGCGTGTCCACCGGCATCTGCGGCAAGGGCAGCTTCATCACGCAGGAAGATCAGCCCTGTCTTGCCAAGGTCGTGGAACTTCTGCTCCACAACGGCAAGGATCCCTCGACGAAGAAGGTCGTGGGCGTGCAGACCGGCGATCCCTGCGAGTTCAAGAGCTTTGAGGAACTGTACGACGCCTGCAAGGAGCAGCTCCGGCATCTGTTCACCATTTCCCGTCACCACTCCGATCTCAGTCAGATGGCCCGTCTGCAGGTGGTGCCGAGCATTTTCCGTTCCGTCATGTACGACGGCTGCGTTGAGAAGGGCGTGTGCGAGGAGGCCGGAGGCACCAGGTATCCGCAGGTCAACCCCATCATGACCGCCGGCGTGGACGCCGCCAACTCCCTGCTGGCCATCAGGCATCTGGTGTTCGACACGAAGCAGATCACCATGGCGCAGCTTCTCGAGGCGCTGAACGCCAATTTTGAAGGCTATGAGGATATCCGCAGGATGTGCTTCGAGGCTCCCAAGCATGGCAACGATTATCCTGAAATCGAGGAATTCGTGCAGCGCTTCTACCGCGACGTGGACGAAATCCACAGCTCCATCGGGCCGGACTGCTTCGGCCACAGGACGCCGCTGGACGCGTATTCCCTCTCGTACCACAACTATTTCGGTTCGCTCATGGGTGCTCTGCCCACGGGCCGCAAGGCCGGCGTGGCCCTTACCGACGGCAGCGTGTCCGCCATGCCCGGCACCGACCATGAAGGCATTACCGCCCTCATCAAGTCGGGGGCGGAAGCCATAGATACCGTGCGCTACGGCGCCAACCACTTCAACGTGAAGTTCCTGCCTTCTGCACTGGAAGGTCCGCAGGGCGCGCGCAACCTCATTTCGCTCATCAAGACCTACTGCGACTACGGCGGCTCGCACATTCAGTTCAACTGCGTGAGCTCCGACACGCTGCAGGACGCGCAGGATCATCCGCAGGACTACAAGGACCTCGTGGTACGCGTGGCCGGATTCAGCGCCTACTTCACCCGCCTCGACCGAGGCGTGCAGAACGAAATAATCAAGCGTACGGAATACGCCCGGTAATCAAATCACCGCAAGGCGGCGGAGCACCGCTCCGCCGCCAGGTTTCAAGAAAACGCACGGCCTCGGGGAGGAAAGCCATGAGCAGGGGAACGGTCTACAACATTCAGCGCATGTCCACCAAGGACGGCCCCGGCATCAGAACCACCGTGTTTCTGAAAGGCTGCCCGCTCCGCTGCCTCTGGTGCAACAATCCCGAGTCCCAGAGTTTCTCGCCCGAGCTTCTGTTCTTCCGGGAACTGTGCACGGGGTGCGGAGCCTGTGAAAAGGTCTGCCCCTTCGGGGCTATACGCATGGAAGACGGCGTTGCCGCACTCGACAGGGCTTCTTGCCGTTCCTGCGGCGCCTGCGCGGGCGTCTGCCCCTCCGGGGCGCGGGAAATGAGCGGCAGGGACATGAGCGTGGACGACGTTCTGGCCGTAGCCCGCAAGGACGCGCTCTTTTATGAGAATTCCGGCGGGGGCGTGACCTTCGGCGGCGGGACAGTTCTTTCTCGATCTTCTGGAAGCCTCGCTCTGCGAGGGCTGGCACGTTGCCGTGGACACCTGCGGATTCTGCCCCGAAGAGCGTTTCGACAAGGCCCTTTCTCTGGCGGATCTCTTTCTTTTCGACTGCAAGCAGATGGACCCCGAAGTGCACCGGAAGCTGACCGGGCAGGACAACGCGCTTATCCTTCGCAATATGGACGCGGCGCTCAGATCCGGCAGGGAAGTTCACATACGCATGCCGCTCATGCCCGGGCTCAACGATTCCGACGAGAACCTGGCCGCCATGGCGGAATTTTTCGGCAGGTACGGCCGTTCCGAAATTGAAATCATGCCGTGCCATGCCTTCGGACGAAACAAGTATCAGGCCCTCGGCAAGCCGTTGCCCCCGGTGGAGCAGTACACCCCGGAAGCTCTCAGGGCAGTTCGGGAACGCTTTGCGAGACACGGCCTTTCCACCATTGTCGCATGACAGGATAAAACAACCAAGGAGCAGCCATGTTTACCGTGACCATAGGCGAAGAGATGCTGGAAAAGCTTCGCGCCATGCTGGAAGATGAAGATGAGGAAACCTGCATTCGTCTGCGTGAGTACAAGGTCGGCGGCGGATGACACTGCAAGATCGTGCTCGGTCTGGGCATGGAAGAAATGGATGAGGACGAGGACGAGAAGATCGTCGTCGAGGACGTTCCGTTCATCGCGGACAGGGATTTTCTGACAAAGTACGGCAAGGCTTACGAGCTGAGCTTCAACGAAGACAGGCAGGTAGTGCTGACGGCTTCGGGCGCCTGATCAGGGCGTTTGTGACCGGAGTCCGGCATTCCGGAAGCGTCCGGCATGAGCAGCGGAGCCGTCGGCTGAGCCTGCTGAAAACACGGGAGAGACGACCATGTTTGCAGTAACCGTCAATGAAGAGATGCTGAAGAAACTCCGTTCCATGCTGGAAGACGAGGAAGAGGGCGTTTGCGTCCGTCTGCGCGAGTACACGCTGGGCGGGGGCTGCCGTTCCCGCATTATTCTCGGGCTTGCGCTGGAAGAAATGGATGAAGACGAGGATCAGAGCGTGACCGTGGAAGATGTGACCTTCATTGCGGACAGCGATTTTCTGCTGAGGTACGGTCGGACATTTACCCTGAGCTTCAATGAGGAAGGTCAGGTCGAAGTAAGGGCTCTGGATTCCGACAACTGAAGCGGGATTCTTCCTGCTGAAAGGCGCGGGCGGCCGCCGTTCCCGGTTTCCCGCTGATTCAGGCCCGCCTTTCGGGAGCTGTCCCGGAGGCAGCTTCTGCCGTGAAATGGCGGCGCCGTCCGAATGCGGAAGCATTCTGCCCGTCAGGGATGATCCGGGAACGAACACGTTTTTGCGGGAGAAGAACCATGGACGACTACGCACGCATGCATGATGTGCTCATGCGTTCCCTTCGCCTCATGCATGAGCCCGTGGGCATGACCTTTCTTTTTGACGATGAAAGTCTTGGCGAGGTTCAGAGGCGAGGAAGATACTGTGAACCCGTGCGTCCGCTTACCTTCTGTCAGGCGGAACTCGGGGCGCGCATGGAAGGGCGCACCGTGCTTCTGGAGATGAAGAAGCTCTGGTGCCTTGATGCGCGCTGTTCGTTCGGCGTGGACGAGGTGAGCGAGACTGTGGTAAACGATCTTCTTCGTTTCGGGACGGACAGGGAGCAGGTCCGCGCCTTTGTGGAAAGCAAGCCTCGCATGGAGAGAGCCCCTCTCGCCGTGCTCATGCAGCCCCTTCGCTGCTGCGAGACCGCGCCGGACGTGGTGCATTTTTGCTGCGACAACATGCAGGCCTATCACCTTGTGGACGACTGGATGGCGGTTTCCGGCGTGCATCCTTTCCGCCCCTCTCTCAGTATCAATTCCGCGGTGTGCGGCGGCACGGCGTTCAGCTTCATCCACGGTCAGGCCAACATGACGCTGGCCTGCGCGGGCAGCTACAATTCCGGCAAGATGGAGCGCGGCGAAATCAATGTCATGATTCCCGGTTTCCACATCCATGCCCTGGTGCAGCGCATGGCCTCCAGGGTGGAGAAGACGGGCGGCGTTTCCCTCACACGTTCGGGCCATCCCTTCCCGGGTGCGGACATCTGTCAGAACTGTCCGCTCATCGTTTTCAGGGAGGCAGGGGGGCGGCACCCCAGCGAGGCCTCATAATACAAAATTTTCAGCCGTCATGAGAAAGGGTACGGCAGGAAGGAACCCGCTCGGGAACAGACGTTTGTTCCTGAGCGGATTCTTTTCAAAACAGGAAGCGGGAAGACTGCATCGTGTTCGTCTACAGGAATCTTTCCGGCAAAAGGCATGTCAGAACAGGCTGAGCTGGCTTGCCGTGGTTTTTGTGTGACGCGTCAGCTTTACGGCATGAAAGTGCGAGAGCGGAAGCAGCGGCGAGGGTGGAAGCGAGAGCTTGTGGCCGTAGAGCGTACGCGTGGCGGCTGAGGAAAGAAACACCGCTTCCGAAGCTCTTGTGATGCCCACATAGAGCAGTCTTTCCTCTTCTTCCACGGGGGGAGGGGTGAAGTCATCCTCCTTGTGGAGAAGCGTGCCCACGCCGCGGAAGGGCAGAAGCCCGTCTTCTGCGCCGGGAATGAAGACCGCCTTGAACTCCAGGCCCTTGGATGCGTGCAGCGTCATGAGCTGCACATATTCCGCCTGTCCTTTCACCATGTCCAGTTCCCGCCGGAAGGACACGAATTCCAGAAGCCCGGGCCAGCCGCCGTGCTCCTTCCATGCGAGACGGAGGCGTTTGAAGGCCGAAGAGTCGGCAAAAAGCGGGTCGAAGCGATCCGGGCAGCGGGTCAGAACGGCGTCCGGGCCCTGTTCCCAGATTTCCACGGGCACGTTGTCCAGCACATCTTCCTTCCAGTCGTCGTTTTCCTGCGTGGCGGGAGCCATGGCCGCAAGAAGCGGAAAGCGGCTGGCGTCGAGGAAGGCGGCTTCCTTCTTCGTGTGCTCTTCCCGGCGGTGTATGCGGGCGGCGGCCTGAAGCAGCGCGTCCGCGCGTTCATCGGTCCAGAATGCCTCGGTTTCGGGTGCGGAACAGGGAATGCCCCGGCGTTCCAGCGCTGCGCGTATGGGAGCCATGAGCGCCTTGATGCGGCAGAGCACCGCGATTTCTCCGGGGCTGCAGGAACCCGACTCGAGATGACAGCCTGCGAGACTTTCGTGCAGGTCGGCCTGCTGGTGGGACGTGCCGCCGATGAGATAGGCTATGCGGTCGGCAATCCATGCGGCTTCACGCTCGGCACTCGGCGCGGCCATCCACTGCAGGGTGGCGGAGGAGCCGGTAACGGATGAGAGCTCGCCGCAGGCGCCGTGACCGGCCAGAGCGTCGTGTCCGGCCTCCAGAATGGCGGCCGCAGAGCGGTGGCTTTCGGTGAGACCCAGCACGCGAAGCTGCGGCCAGCGGGCGCGCAGCGCCTCTTCTATGCCGGAATCCGCGCCGCGGAATCCGTAGATGGACTGATCAGGGTCGCCTATGCCGAAGAAGCCCGAGCCGTCAGCCGGGGTGAGCGCTTCTACAAGAGCCTTCTGCAGCGGGGAGAGATCCTGCACCTCATCCACAAGAATGTGCTTCCATGGCTTGGCGGCGCCGTAGTTTCTGCTCTTGAGCTCATGCAGCCAGGTTTCCGGAAGGTCGGTGTAGTCGGCAAGATTGCGCTCTTTTTTCCACTGCCGGTAGCGCTGGGCCAGAGGCGTGAGATCGTCGGGCAGCGAAAGCGTTTCGCGCCCGAGTTCCATGCGGTCGTAAAGGCGTGAGGCTTCTTTCGCGCTGAGCCCGGGATTGGCCGAGGCAAAGGCCTTGCGCGCGCTCTCTTCGGAAAGCACGACGGGAGCTTCTCCGGGCCAGTGCTTCAGGGCGAGGGCATGGAGCGTGTCGGTTTCCGGCAGATCGACCGGATCGTCGTCCGCGGTGCGCAGCGCCGAGGCGAGTCTTGCGCGCATTTCTTCCGCAGCGCGCCTTGTAAAGGTGACGGCCACGATGTCCGAAGCCTTCACACCGCTTTTCAGCAGGCGGGCCAGCCTTCCGACCAGCGTTCTCGTCTTGCCCGCACCGGGACCGGCCAGCACCAGCACAGGGCCGGGGCCGGCATTGAGCGCCTCCTTCTGCATGGGACTGAAGGAGTCCGGCGACAGGGACAGCGCGGCTTTGTCGCTCTTTCGGGGATGCTCTCTCAGTTCAGTGCCTGTTTTCGATTCGCCCGGCATCAGGCTTTTTTTTTGAGTCCCTGCAGTGCGTTTCGGCAGCGGGGCGCGCCTTGCGACAGGCACGCGTTCCAGAAGAGAGGGGGCGTTTTCCCTCTCTTCAAAAAGCCGTATGGTACCGTATTCGCCGTCGTATCCGCCGTGGCGTATGACACGGCCTGCGCGCATGCGCGCCACGGCTTCGCCGAGTTCCGGCCACGCGTGACGAAGATCGTCTTCGGGCGTGTCCATGAGAATGGTCATTTCCGAACCGAAGCGGCTCAGCATGTCGGCATACTTTTCCTGCGCCTTCTTTGTCTTCGGGCCGCAGTGCAGGATTTCGCCGAGAATTTCCGGCAGGGGAATGAGCGATTGAAAGTCCTTGCCGGGACAGGGCGGTTCGGTGCGATCGGCCAGCTCAAGCACGCGATGCAGCACGCCCACGGTGAGAGGCTTGCCGCAGACGGGGCAGAGGTCGCCCAGCTTCATGCTTTCCGCAGGCTCGAGCACCACGCCGCAGGCGCGGTGTCCGTCGAGATGGTACTTGCCTTCTTCGGGGAAGAATTCCAGCGTACCCTTGTAGAGCGTGTCTCCGTCTTTCTGATGCAGCGCGTCAAAAATGCCGTCGTAGCTTGCCGCGCCGTCGAAAAGCGTGGCCTCGCGCGCGAGGTTTTCGCCGGAATGGGCGTCGGAGCTCGACACCATGAGCAGTCTGTCGAGATGGCTCCAGCAGCGGTTCATGTCCGGGTCGGAGGAAAGACCGGTTTCCGCGGCGAAGATATGGGGCGTGAGATCCTCGAAGCACTCGTCGAGGCTGTTGAAGCCGGATTTGGAACCGAAGAGGGCGAACCACGGCGTCCAGATGTGGGCGGGAATCATGAAGGCCCGGGGAATGTCGAGCACTATGGAAAGCAGATCCTTCACGTCCAGACCGAGAATGGGACGACCGTCCGACTTGAGGTTGCCTATGGTTTCCAGTTTTTCGCAGAGACGGTCGGCGGACTCGAAATCCGGCATGTAGACCAGACTATGTATCTTGCGCACCGCTCCGTTTTTCTTGTAGATAGAACTGATTTCCGCCTCGAGCATGAATTTGGGCTCGCGCGGCTCGAGTCCTGCGAGCTGCGGAATTTCTCTGGCCATGTCGTCGCGGGAAAGCGGGGCTTTCAGGCGGAACAGACCGCTTTCTTCGTCCTGTTCGAGAGCATCGCGCAGCTCCTGCCGCCATGCGGGATGAGTGAAGTCGCCCGTGGCCAGAACGTCTATGCCCTTGGCGGAAGCCCATGCCGCGAGATGGGGCACGGTGAGGCGCGAACTTGTGGCGCGGGAGAAACGGGAGTGTATGTGCAGGTCGGCTCGGAACATGGATGACTCGCGGCGGGAAAGGGTCGAAGAAGGCGGGCCGGACGGCGGACGTCCGACGATGAAACAGCGGACATTGTTATAGCGGGAACGCAAATATTGCGCAATGACGACAGGGGGGAGCAAGCGGCATGAATGAGGAAGAAATGCGGCCGGAAGAGACGAGATTTCCCGCCGGGCTGGAGCAGCCGGAAGGAAGTTTTCGATTCAGCGGCGATGCGCTGCTGCTGGCTGATTTTTCCGCAGGCCTCGCCCTGCCCGAAAATGCTTTTTTTGCCGATCTCGGAACAGGGTGCGGCGTGGTGGCGCTGGCTGCGTTGCAGAAAAGACCGCTGTGGCGTGGCGTGGGGCTGGAACTGCAGCCGAGTCTTGCCGGAGCTGCGGGACGCAATGCCTCGCGGCTCGGCCTTTCGGAGCGTTTCTGCGCGCTGGAAGGGGACGTCTCTTCCCCCGACAGTCTTCGTGCGGCAAGAAGCGCGCTGGCACGGCAGAGCGGCGCATCATCCGACAGCCTTCCCCTCTTTGACGCGGTGCTCTGTAATCCGCCGTGGCGGCGCGAGGGCGAGGGGCGACTGCCTCCCTCACCTTTGCGCAGGACGGCGCTTTTCGGCACGGAGCGCACGTTTCCTGTCTTTTTTTCGGCGGCCGATGCCCTGCTGAAGAGCGGAGGTTGTCTGGCCGCCGTGAGCGGGGCGGAGCGCACGGCGGAACTTCTTGCGGCGCTTCCGTCCAGAATGCGCCCGGAGAGGCTGCGTTTCGTGTTTACAAGGCCTGATGCTCCGGCCACGTTCGTACTGCTCATGGCGAGGAAGAACGGTCGTTCCCGTCTTTGCGTGGACAGTGTGGACGGCGTTGCCTGACCCCATGAGTCCGGTACGCGGGGCGGAGCGCTGCCGGGCAACGCCCGCCCCGCCAGCTTTCGCTAGCGTTCCGACCAGATGAGGCGCTTGTTCTTGACGTTCAGCCTGCCGAGGGGAAGTCCGTTCCACCGCAGGAGCGCGGTGCGCGCACCCGCGGGAACCGATGATGGGGCGGGCAGGCTCTGTCCCTGCAGAAGACCCGATATGATGCGCAGCCCTTCTTCACCCTCCAGGTCGACATGAGGGCCGGGGCCTTCGATGCGCACACGCGGAGAAAGGCGCAGATCGCCGTTCTTGCCCGCCTTGCCCATGTAGAGCCCCTGCCAGTGCAGTTCTTCGGGCAGCATGGCGAGCGCGGATACGGGCAGTGCGTGCAGACTTGCGCCGAACATGCCGATTTCGGCATGCACGAGACGCGGGTCAAGTCCCTGTTCGCGAAGCTGGCGTTCGCTGACGACCTCGGCCTGCACCGGATGTTCCGTGTACGGCACGGGGCCCTCGCTGCGGCCGCTTTTGCGTAGTCTTGCCACGAAGAACCCCTGGGTGTCGCCTATTTTCGGTGAAAGGCACCATACCCCTTCGCAGCCCTGCGGCGTCTGAAGATCGAAGCCCGGCACGTCGGCAAGAGGCTCAAGCTCGAGTCCGAGTTCCTCGCGGGCAAAGAGCACCTGCTTTTCGTTTTCCTCCACGTCCGTGGTGCAGGTGGAGTACACCACTACGCCGCCGGGCCTGAGCAGCCTTGCCGCCTCGCGCAGAAGATCCTTCTGCAGCCGGATGAGCGGGGCTACCTTGTCGTCCTTCCAGATGTCCATGACGCGGGGATTCTTTTCCACCGTGCCCCAGCCGGAGCAGGGTGGATCGAGCTGAATGTAGTCCCACGAGGCGTCGGGCAGGGGGAGCTTTTCTCCGCTCTGGCAGCAGGTCACGGTCTGCGTCAGCCCCATGACGTGCAGGTTGCGGCGCAGGTTGGCAAGGCGCACGGGCGAAGGCTCGTTGCCGAGCACCATGCCGTGCGGCCCCACAAGCCAGGCAAGTTCGCTGGTCTTGCTGCCCGGACTCGAGCACATGTCGAGCACGGACGCGCCCCTGGGCGGATCAAGCGCAATGGGCGGCAGCATGGAGGCTCTGTCCTGAATGTAGATGAGACCGAAGAAGCCCGCGAGACTGTTGCCGAGCGGGCCCGGTCCTTCCACAAGACGCCGGGCTGGCGAAAAGAAGGGGTCGGGTTCAAAGCGGAACCCCTGCAGACGGAGCATTTCCTCTGCAACGGGAATTTCCTCGGGGGCACAGGCGAATCGGAAGGAACGGCGTGCTGTGGTCATGTTCTCTGAAGTGGGCTGATGCTGGTGCGGTTGTTACAAAAAGGCCGGAGCCGCGCTGTTGCCGTTTGGGGCGAGAAAGTGTAGAGTCCCTTGCAAATCCTTCAAGGAGTATTGTATGTCCAGACGTTTTCTGCCCGCTATATGGGCATTTACCCTTCTGTTCCTGATGATGCAAGTGCCCGCCATGGCGGCCACCTATGTGGTGGCTCCCTTTGCGGTGTCCGGCGCTCAGGGATATTCCTATCTCGGACAGGCCGTGCCGTCCATGCTGACGTCGCGTCTTTATCTTCAGGGCAAGTTTGAACCTGTCGGACGTCAGGACGCCGCGCTGAAGGAAAAGGCCCCCGCCTCGAAGGATGCCGCCTCCGCCATGGCCCGCAAGTTCAGCGCTGATTATGTGATATGGGGCAGCGTTACCGTCATGGGCGATCAGGCCAGTCTCGACGTGAGCGCGCTCTCTCCCGACGGCAAGGTGTGGAAGGAAGCCGCCACGAGCCCTGTGAATGCTCTTATCGGCGGCGTGCAGAACGTGGCCGACAGCATCAACGTGGAAGTCTTCGGCCGTACCGACGTGACCCGTTCCGCCGCCGCGCCTTCCGGCGCCCCCAGCAGCGCCTTTGTCATGAACGAGTCCTACGGGCGCGTACAGAACGGCACGTATCTCAATCCCTCCCTGCGCTATCAGGGCACCGAGGACGACCGTTCCCAGATTCGCAGTCAGATGCTCGGCTTTGAATGTCTCGGCATGGAAGTGGCGGACATCAACGGCGACGGCAAGAACGAAGTGCTGCTGCTCAACGACAATACGCTGAACGCATATGTGTGGCGGGACGGCAACAAGCTCGTGGAGATAGGCACCTACGACCTTCCCGCCTCCATGAAGCCCGTGCTTGCCCGTCACTTCAAGCAGGACGGCAAAAACTACGTCATACTCACCGGGTTTAACAAGACCGATTCTTCCGCGTACTCTCAGGTTCTGCAGTTCTCGCAGGGCAAGTTCAACGTGGTGGTGCGCAACGTGCGTCGCTACCTCAACGTGGCCAAGATTCCTCCGCTCTACGCGCCCACGCTCATCATGCAGGACAGCGACCGCAGCAAGGTCGTGAGCGGTTCCGTGTATGAAGGCCGCATCCGCGGAGACGAGGTGGTGCGCGGCGGCAAGCTTTCCAACCTGCCCTCGCAGGCTACGGTGTTCAATTTCTCCTGGATTCCCGCGGACAAGGGCAAAAGAGGCGACCATCTGGCGCTCATTGCCGAAAACGAAACTCTGCTCACTTTCGACGATCGTGGTCATCGCCTTGCCGGTACCGAGGATACCTACAGCGGAAGCTCCGTCTACGTGGAAGGCGACCGTGGCATAGGCGCGCTTTCCGCCAGCCGGGAGAGCTCCGACATGGTGCTTTACTATGTGCCCATGCGCATGCCCGTCGTGGATCTTGACCGTGACGGTCGCTACGAGCTCATCGCCAACAAGCCCGTGACCGCTGCAGGCAAGCTGTTCTCGAATTACCGCACCTATCCGCAGGGTGAAATTCACGCCATGCTGTGGAACGGCATGGGCATGGAACTTCTGTGGAAGACCCGCCGCATCAAGGGCACGGTGTGCGACGTGAGCGTTGCCGACGTGAACAACAACGGCAAGATTGATCTCGTGGTGAGCGTCAACTCCTACGCCGGCCTCGGCTCCGGCATCAAGACCCGCTGCGCCGTGTACCTGTATCCTCTGGACACGACCATGGTCAACGCAAAGCCCAATTATCAGGAATAACGATTTTCGTTCAGGTCATTCGGGGGTGTCATGTCAGACAAGAACGATTCGGCCACAGTGCTGCCGGAAGTGACGTTTTCGACCTTTGTGCTTTCTCTCGCCTCTTCGGCGCTGGTGCATCTTGGTGAGGTGCCCAACCCGGAAACCGGGGGCACGTCCTGCAACGAGGCTCTTGCCCGCAATGCCATAGATGTGCTTACCATGCTTGACGACAAGACGCGCAATGGTCTTACGCCCGAAGAAAGCAAGCTCATGCGCGACGTTCTCTATGAGCTGCGCGTGAAGTTCGTGGCGCGTTCCTGACGCACCTCTCACCATCAGCGGGCCGGATTCTCCGGCCCTTTTCTGGAGTTTTGCCATGCTTCGAGCCGGACTGGTCGGCGTAACGGGCTATACGGGGATGGAACTTTCCCGGATTCTGGCTTCCCATCCTTCCATCAGACTGACCGCTGCTACCTCCCGGCAGGACGCCGGTCGGCGGCTGGATGCCGTGTATCCTTTCCTTCAGGGACTTCCGGGCGCCGACGTCGTGCTCATGGAACCTGATGCGGAAGCGCTGGCCGGAATCTGCGACGTGGTCTTTCTTGCCGTGCCGCACGGTGTGGCCATGGAAATAGGCGCGGCGCTCTATGACACCGGCGTGAAGGTCGTTGATCTTTCAGCAGACTTTCGTCTGCGCGACGCCGACGTGTACGAGGCCTGGTACAAGCCGCATACCCGCAGGGAATATCTTGCGCACGCTGTGTACGGACTTCCTGAAATCTACGGGGAGCAGATTCGCGGGGCGCGTCTCGTGGCCAATCCCGGCTGCTATCCCACGGCGTCCATTCTCGGTCTGTACGCTGCGCTTAAGGGCGGCATAGTCCGTACCGACGACATTGTCATTGACGCCAAGTCCGGCACTACCGGCGCAGGCCGCAAGGCCGTGGTGAGCTCTCTGTTCTGCGAGGTGGCTGATTCCTTCCGCCCTTACAACATCGGCGGAAAGCATCGTCACACGCCGGAAATCGAGCAGGAGCTTTCCGTCGCTGCGGGAATGCCCGTCACGGTGTCGTTCAATCCGCATCTTCTGCCCATCAGCCGGGGCATTCTCGCCACCATTTACACCAGACTGACGAGCCAGCTCTCTCAGGCCGATGTTCAGGCCATGTACGAGGACTTCTGGAAGGACTGCCCCTGGGTGCGCGTGCTGCCCGCCGGAAGGCTGCCGGAGACCCGCAACGTGCGCGGAACCATGTTCTGCGACATCGCCGTCACCGTGGATGAACGCACGGGCCGGCTCATCATAACCTCGGCCATCGACAATTTGTGCCGCGGCGCTTCCGGGCAGGCCGTGGCCAATGCCAATCTCATGTTCGGTCTTCCTGTGGAAATGGGCCTCGGCTTCGCCCCTCTGGTTCCGTAGAGAAAACGACGATATGCAAACTAAAGAGGACGACAGCTTTTGCTGCCGTCCTTTTTTATGTTTTTCATGAGAAGCTGGCCCGGGAACTTATTTGACGTTGATGTCGGGCGGAGTGGCTTTGGGGCTGGCGGGAGGCAGGGTCTTTGAGAAGTTCTCCACCAGAAATTCCCAGAACAGACGCTCTGCCAGAGAGAGTTCCGGGGCGCGTATGGCCACGATGGGTGCGCTGTGATCGAGTTCTTCTATGGGAATGCTTTTTGCCACCATCATGCCTTTGCGTACGCGGTAATCGTGCTGAAACATGGTTCCGGCCTGAATGAAGACGGCCTCGTTGCGTATGACGAGATCGAGAATGTCGTTTCTGTTGGCCAGACGGTATTCTCCGCCGAAGTACGGGGCGTAGCGGGAGGAGACATGATCCGAGCTGTGGGAGTAGTAGGCAATGTGCAGCTTTTTCAGATCTTCGGGCTCAAGTTCGTCCTTGTTCGCCAGCGGGTGTCCCGAACCTATGAACATCTTGCGTTCGTCGGTGTAGAGCGGAACGATTTCACATCCCATGCCCCGTGCCTGCTCACGGATTTTAAGCCCCATGCATACCAGCGTGACTGCAATGTTGGAACGTCCGCTTTTCAGATCGGCGATGATATCGACGTTTGGCACGTTGCGGACAAAGACGTTGATTTTGGGATGCAGCTTCTTGAAGGGAAGCACGATGCTGCTTGTCAGATGAAACGACAGCAACGGCTGCGCGCATACGGCCAGCGAGCCTCCTGCCTCCACGCTTTTGCCCCTGGCCTGTATATTCTGTACGAGTTCCAGAATGGCGTGGGCATCGCGATAGGTGAGACGTCCGAGAGGGGTGAGACTGACACCGCTGTTGCCGCGCTTGAGCAGAGGACTGCCAAGTTCCTTTTCCAGGCTCCGCACGGCGGCGGAAACGGCAGGCTGAGAGATCCCCAGACGCTGTGCGGCGGCGCTGATGGCTCCGGCGTCGGCGGTAGCCACAAAATATTCCAGCTGCTCCAGGCGCATTTCTACCTCCCCTGAACGGTTGACGGAGCTGTGTCCGTGCGGATTGAAATTCCGCCGTGACGGCCGGACAAGGCCTGCTCCATGTCGTATCCTAACCCGTATGTTCTCATTCAGGCAAGGCTATTTCCTCTCCCATAATTCAAACTGATATCCAGCCATTGATAATTAATATTTTTCTTTTTATCAGTTTTCTTTATTAATATTAATTCATAAGAGAGCGCTGTTCTTATATGTGCATTTACGGTTACAGAAGCAGTTTTATTATTGTGTATTAATGGACTGCTTTTTTTTACTATTCCTCATGTGAATAAAATTTTTTTCATCTAAAATGGCTTGATAAGGTCATTTTATTTGATTTTCAATGGGATGGAGGTAGGACATGAGTTTTTCATTAACGAAAAATGGACCGAAATTCTATGTAAATCTCGCAGTCATGATTCTTATCATGGTGGTATTTCGGTTTATTACACCTCCGGAAGGACTGACTTCTGATGGACTTGCAGTGGTTGGTGTCTTTTTCGGCGTTCTTTATGGATGGCTTTTCATCGACATGATCTGGCCGTCCTTCATGGGACTTGTCGTTCTCGGCATGACGCTGCCGCAACCCATGGATACCGTGCTGGGCGGGGCTTTCGGCAACAACACGTACCTGCTTCTGCTCTTCTTCTGCATGGTGGCCAGCATCATCAATGCGGCCGGCATAGCCGAATATGTGGCCCGTCGCATCATCTGCGTTCCCGTCGTCGTCGGAAGGCCGTGGGTCCTCGTGTTCATGCTCTGCATCGCCATGTGTGCCCTGGCGACCATGCTGACCATGACAGCCGCCGTGCTCGTGGCGTTCCCGCTCATCAAGGAAGTCTGCCGGCAGTACGGCTACAAGCCCGGCGACACATTCCCCATGATTCTGCTGCTTGCCATGCTGTACGTTGCCGACATCGCATACATGATGCTGCCTTTCAAGAGCCTTCCCGCCATCGTGTTCGGCATTTACGGCCAGATGAGCGGCGGCCAGGAAATCAATCTTGCCGCGTATGTGGGCGTGACCGGCCTGCTTCTTCTGCTTTCCATCTTCTTCGTCATATTCATCTGCAAGTACGTGCTCAAGGCCGACGTGTCGCCCATTCTGGAAACCCGCGACTGCATGCACTTCGACGAACAGCTTTCCCCCTATCAGAAGACCATCCTGTGGTCGTTCCTCGGCCTGATCGTGCTTCTTCTTCTGCCCAACATCCTTCCCGGCAGCTGGGCTCTTTCCAAGTTCCTCAAGGCCATGGGCAACAACGGCATTCTGCTCGCCTACATCGGCCTTTATCTCATGCTGAACTTCAAGGAAGGCATCAGCCTGAGAGAAATCATGCACAAGTCCGTGGCCTGGCCTGCGCTCTTCCTTGTGGCGGCCGTGCTCAGAATCACCGGAGCCTTTGAAGCTACCGGCGTGACCAAGTTCATCGCCGACACCTGCGAACCTCTGCTCGCCGGCTTCAGCGGCAACCTGCTGGTGTTCATCGTCGTGTGCACCACGACCCTGTGCACGCAGCTCACCAACAACAATGCCTGCGCGGCCACCTTCGCTCCCATCGCCTACACGCTGGCCGTGGCCAACGGCACCGTCGATCCTCAGGCTCTTCTCTCCTGCGTCATTCTTTCCTGCACCCTCGGCATCGCCACGCCCGCCGCGGCCACCACGTCCGCCATTCTGTACGGCGACACGGAATGGGTGCATCAGAGAACGGTCATCAAGTATGCAACTTACTTCTGGGTATTCAATATCCTGCTGCTCTCCTTTGTAGGCTATCCGCTCATGACCATCGCCTTCTAAAAGGCTCTCCCCTGAAAAGGCGTCCGGCTCTGCCGGGCGTCTTTTTTTGGTTAAGCCTTCAGGCAGTTGAGGGAGCGGAAGCGACCGAAGCAGAAAACCACCCGCTAAGCGGGTGGAC
>NZ_CALUWV010000016.1 GCF_944324575.1 uncultured Mailhella sp.
CGCCCTTAAGGCGCGAGTAAGTAACAAGCCCTTACAGGGCTGAACAAGCCACCCGTTTTACGGGTGGTCCTGACTTTTTCTATGCATGGGAGAGCGCATGGCGGAACGGGTTGTGTACGGAGCTGCAGGCAGACGCAAGGTGCTGGAAGGGATGGAGACATTGACGAAAGCCGCCGGAGTTACCCTGATGGATGGGGGCAGAACGGCGCTTTTGACCGATGGGGCGGGGAGGGCCCGTCTGTGTTCCGACGCCAGGGACATTGTCGGGGAGTTTTTTTCGGATGACCCGGTGGGCAATGTCGGACTCTGCCTGCTGAAGAAGGAGCTGGAAGAAAAAAGCGGAGCCATGGGATCGGGCGCTGCCCGTACCATGGTGCTGACGGCGGAGCTTCTGCGCCGGGGCGAAGCCTGTCTTGAGTCCGGCATGGAGCCGACGGCCCTTGCGGCGGCGCTCAGACGTGCGGCTCTTGCGGTGGACGCCGCGCTTGAGGACATGACCCGGGAGGCTGAGGGCGAGGAGGAATTCAGGCGGCTGGCTGTCGACGTTTCCGGCAGCGATGAGCTTGGAGACATGATAGTGAAGATTCTGTCTCGCGTGGAGTCGGCCGGGGAGGTTATCGTCGAGCGCGCACACGGCTTGGAAGACAGCGTGGACTTCCCGCAGGGATTCAGCTTTGAAAAGGGATATCTTTCTCCTTTCATGGTCGATGTTCCCGGCGGACGCCGCTGCGTGCTTGACGACTGCGGCGTACTGCTGGCCGACAGGGCTTTTCGTACCAGGGAAGACATGGTACCGGTGCTGCATCTTGCGCAGTCGATGAAAAAGCCCGTGCTCATGCTTGTGGATGATCTGACGGACGACGCCCTGAGACTTGTCAACGAGGCCAACGCCGGACGGCGCTGCCGTCTTGTTGCTGTGGAGATTCCGGCGCACGGGCCGGGCAGAATGGATTTTTTTGCCGACATGGAAGCACTTGTGGGGGGAACGCCCCTTACGAAGGAGCTGTTTTTCTTTTCCGGTCTGCTGGGTCCGGAGGTGCTGGGACGGTGCCGAAGGGCCGTTGTGGGCAAAGGTTCTACACTGATGATCTGCGATCCTGCAGACCCGGAAAAGACAGCCTGCAGGGCCGGGCAGATTCGGAATCAGATGCGTGACATAGCCACGGACTTTGTTCGTGAGACGTACCGGGAACGCCTGCGCAGACTGACGGGCCGAAGAGCCGTATTAAAGGTGGGAGCCATGAGCGAGAACGCTTTTTCCGAACGCCGTGTTCATGCGGTCGATGCCGTGCGGGCGGTCTTTGCCGCGCGAAGGGACGGCGTTGTCGCAGGAGGCGGCGCGGCCTATGTTCACGCGCTTTTTGCGCTGGAGAACCTGCCTTCGGCAGGCGTTGCGGAGCAGGCCGCGCGTTCCATGATGCGAGAGGCGCTTGCCGTTCCGTTCTGCCGTGCGTTGCAGAATGCGGGAGAGCGCTGTCCGCTTCGTCTGGCGGAAGAGATGAAAAGCATGGGGAGCCGGTACGGGTATGACTGCCGGACGAGGCGCTTTGCCGTTACCATCGAACCTGCCCGCGCGGTGAGAGAAGAGCTGGACAGAGCCGTACGCATTGCGGAAAAGGTACTGACGCTGGGAGCCGTCGTGCTTTGCAGAAAAAGACGGCGCGTGTCGTGAGCGTTTCTTTTCGGTCTTGGAACACGGATGACGACGGGGCCCGGCTTCCTGCAGAGAAGGAAGCCGGACCCCGGTTTGTGCGTTCAGGAGAAATCAGGCACTCTCGAAGTCATCGGCCACGGGAGAGTTCGGCAGTCTTTTGAGCTTTGCGGCGTCGAGGTGGAAGAAGTCCGCCGCGTTCTGGTACATGATTCTCGGCAGGATGTGTTCAAGAAAGCCGCAGTGCAGGTAGTAGTCGACCAGCACGCTCATGTCTCCCAGCGGATAGGAGGAGGCAAAGACATAGTTGCCCGGGTTCATGTAGTTGGCCGAATCCACATAGCCCCGCCAGCCTGCGGTATTCATGATGTAGAAGTCGGGCTGAACCATGACGTTCTTGTTGAGGAAAAGATAGGCGGCGATTTCGTTGACATGAGGCCAGCATCCGTGCACGAGCAGCGTTTTCAGACGGGGAAAATCGTCATAGATGTGCTTGAGTCTGACCGGATCGCTGCCCGAGGTGTCGGGGTAGGCGGGAGCGTTGTGGGTAAAGCTCACCACGACGCCGTGCTTTTCGCACAGTTCGTATATGGGCCAGAACTTGTGATCGTCCACAAAGCGGGGCGTGGCTCCCTCAACGTCGGCCACCAGACCGGTTTCCAGAGAAACGCCGAGAAGCGGGCCGTCGATGCTGTATTTTTTTATCTGCTCCAGATTGTATTCCATGGGGTCTTCGGGAAAAATGGAGGCAATGCCTGCAAAGCGGTCGGGATAGTCTTCGGTAAGATCGACCACATCCTGATTGTCCACCCACATATGATCCTGTCCCTTGCGGCCGGGAGCAATGGCAAAGTCGATGCCCGCCGCATCCATTTCCGCAAGGCAGTCATCCAGAGAATGCGTCTTTACCGAAGGGGCGGCGTGACCTCCGAACATTCCGGACCATTTGGTGGCGTGATCAAAGTTATGTATAAGAGAGTCTTTTCCGGCCGTAAATCCTTGTAAGGTGGACGTATGCGGGTATCAATGATCATGACAGCTCCTTTTTAATGAAAAGTTCATGCATACATCTGAATCCATAAATGAAAAGTAATATATTATGTGATAATAACAATAAGAAATTTTTTATGACATTTGCTGTTTCAACAGAAAAAACCTGTGACCATGATGCTGTATGTTCCGTTGCGTTCAGGCCTGATACAGGGGTATGTCTGCATGGAATGAGCAGGCGGAAGCGTGTCCGGTAAAAGGGCATCATGCCCGGAGGCAGACTGGAAGAGAAAAATCACGGATGCCGAGGCTGCGGATGAGGCAAGGGGCGGGCGCAGCACAGGTCGCGGCAAGCCGTTGCCCGGAGGCGTCACGCTGTGGAAAGGAGTCATGCGCGGGGCGCAGCGGCGTCGAAAGGGGAAGGGGAGCATTGTCCCGAGGGTGTCCGCACATCTGCGGGGCATGAAAAAAGGTGGCGGATTTCCGGAGAAATCCGTCACCTGAAAGAACAGCGCAATCCGGAGGCATCCGGTCATGCGCTGAGGCGCAGCATGAGATGGGCCATGTTCCTGCCGAGGTTCTTCATGTTGGCCATGCCCTCTTCGTCGTTTTTCACGTCGCCGGGCATTGTTCCATAGACCATGTTCCAGTATGTGGAGCCGACTACGAACATTTCATGATTGAGGAAAAAGTGATGCATGGCGTCCACGGCTGCGAGACCTCCGCCGCGCCGGACGGCAGCGACGGCCGCGCCTGCCTTGTGCCGGAACAGTCCGGGCCGCATGTCGGCCAGAACTGCCGCACGTTCCAGGAGCGCCTTCATTTTGGCGGACACGTCCGCCGAATAGACGGGGGATCCGAGAAGAATGCCGTCCGCTTCGACCATTTTGTCGAAGATGCCGGCAAAGGCGTCCCGGCGAAAGGCGCAGAAGCCTGTTTTTGCGCAGGCAAAGCAGGCCCGGCACGGATCTACGGCAAGATCGGCAAGCTGCACGAGCTCGGTGCTGATTCCTGCCTGCTCCAGCTCTCCGAAAACTTCCCGGATCAGCAGTGCGGTATTTCCATCCTTGCGGGAACTTCCGTTTATGCCCAGTACCTTCATGATGTCTCCTTTTTCGGGGCAGGCCGGAGGATCATGACCTGCGTATTCTTCGTATCCGACCAGGCGTGCATGCCGTCGGAATCATTACGAATAGAAGAGCTCGCCGTGAACAGAAAAAAGAGAGATATCCGGCGCGACGACCTCTGTTTTTCGTTCAGGCTTTCCGGTCGCGTTTTCAGAGGCGGCGGATGGAGAGTCCTGCCCGAGTTTGAGCCAATATAAAAGGACGGCGTGGCAAGGGCAAATGCTTGGATTGAATATGTCGGCATAGGCGGCGCGCATAATGCGCAGCAGGAATTGTCGCGGGGAAGCGGAGACGCGGAAGCTCCCAAGTGGATGCTGCGGGCGGGTGGAGGAAGCGGGGCAAATATCGGAGCGTCACTGCCAGGCGCTCAGGGCGCATGATGCGGGAAGGTGCGGTGTGGTGGCGGGCGAGAAGCAGCGCAGAAAAAACGGATGGATGGAAAAGGCCGGAAAGCGCAGGGCCGTCCCTGCACTCTCCGACCGGAGAGTGATCGCTCGGCGGGCGTTCGTACGGTCGGAAAGAAGACGTCAGCGTTTGGCGGGAGCTATTTCGGAATAACCGTTCCAGGCGAAGAGGGGCGTTTCCCCGTCATCGGCGTATACGTTCTTCACGTGGCAGATGTAGAGGTAGTGATCGCCGACGTCGATGAATTCGCGCAGGCTGCATTCGATGGCCACTGCGCTGTGTTCGGGGATCTGAATGTCGCAGCCGGGGAGATCCTTGAGGGCGATGCTGAATTCCTTCGCCTTGTTTCTGGTTCTGCCGGTGGAGCTGCCGCACTGCATGACCTGCCTTGCGAGAGCTTCGCCGGGAATGGTAAGCACGACCTTCTTCGTTTCCCGGACCTGTTCACCCGTGTAGGAGGTCTTCATCATGGCAAAGCCGATGATTTCGGGATTGAGGCTCAGATAGGTCCACCAGGAGACCGTGGCGAGGTTGGTGTCTCCGGAAGGAGTCTTTGAGCATACGAGGGAAACCGGGTTGGGCGAGGTGAACTTCGCCGCTCCAATGAGAGAAAGAGCTTTCATGACTGCTCCTTTCGCGTGGTCGCGAGTTGTTTCAACAATGCTGAATTCAGGCGCATCGTCCCATTTCTTCAGCGGAAGCAAGCGCCTTGTGGCCTTTCATCGCCCCGTATTCATGGACGCCGGTGACGAAAAGCCTTCCTCTGTCCTTCCAGCCCTTGAAGCCGAGCATTTGCCGATAGGATTCCGCGGCGCCGGCAAAGGAGCGGAGAAACAGGCTTTCGCCGCAGATGAGAAGCATGGCTTCCTTTACCGGAATGTCGTAAGGCTTTTTCTTTTGGGAGTAGGGATAAAGCCTGTCCATGACGCATTTGATGTGGCCGCTGACGCTGTACCAGTAGAGCGGACTGCAGAAGACCAGCATGTCGGCCTTCTCGAGCAGGGGATGGAACCTTTCAAAGCTGTCTTCCATGACGCAGGGCCTTCCCGTGCTCCAGCAGCCTTCGCAGTGCATGCACGCGCGCATGGGGTCGCGTCCGGCGGGAAAGATGTCCACCGTGTGACCGGCTTCGCGCGCACCTTTGGTGAAGGCTTCCGCCAGAAGGTCGCTGTTGCCCTGCGCCCGTCCGCTTCCCGTCACCACCAGAATGCGTTTCTTTCTCCCGGAAGCGGGAGTCATGAAGGATTCCACCTTCACAGAAGACGTGGAGGAAAGGTGCCTGTACAGCAGACCGCCTGCCGCGGCCACGAGGGCCGCTCCCGCGCCGAAGAACAGACCCCGGCGCGAAAGAATGCCTCTGCCGGAGCGTCCGGCATCACTGTGAGATTCGCTCATGGCAGGGACCGTCTACAGAGAGGCGCCGAAGCGGAGGGCTTCGTCTATCACGGGCGTGCCGGCCACGGCTCCGGCATCGAACACGCCTCCGGCCAGCACGTGTCCGAGGTCCTTCCATTCAAGGAAGCCGAGAAGGGCCTTATAGTAGTCCAGCGCAGGCTTCCAGTTGTCGGCGCTGTTGCCTTCGGCCGCCATGATGAGCGCGCAGTCCTTTTTGGGGTTGGCGTAGCCGGGATTGCATTCGGCCACGGCGAAAAGACGGTCGAAGGCAATTTTGAGCTGTCCGGAGAATCCCCAGTAGTACATGGGCGAGGCCAGCACCACGATGTCGGCTTCCTTGTAGGCAGGATAGATCTGAAGCATGTCGTCCTTCTGCACGCAGGGGCTGGAAGGATCCTTGCCGCCCTTCACGCAGCCGAGGCAGCCGTGAATGTTCATTTTCTGCAGGTCGAAGCGGGTGACCTTGTGCCCCGCGCTTCTTGCGCCTTCGGCAAAGGCGTCGCACAGCATGGAGGTATTGCCCTTCATGCGGGGGCTTCCGTTCAGAATGAGGATGTTCTTGCTCATGAGTTTTCTCCTTGTGCAAAATATGCGGATGATGAACTGCCGGACTCTGAGGGAGGAGGCAGCGGACATGCGTGAAAAGGCGTCTGGGCGGCAGTGCTCTACAAGGAATGCTTGAGCCTGCGGCTTACCATGAGCTCGAGCTCGTCGTCCGTGCTCTGACGCAGAACGTCGTCGATGTCGTCCAGCACGAGGCGCTTTGCCTGAGCATCGCTGTTGGAAAAGCGGTAGTTCAGAGGATTGAGGTAATGGATGCCGTCATAGAAGACGTCGATGGTCAGGTTCTGCAGGAACGTTCGGAGCTCTTCTATCTTTTCGCGTTCCGAGGCTTCAATGAACTCGCCGCGTGCGACCATGTCGGAAAGAGGCGTATGCCTGAACACCGTCATGCCCGTGGTGGTGATGCGTTTCGGGTGAACCTGATTGAACATCCTTGCCGTGGCTTCGCCGCTCACCTTCCCGGCTCCCTGACCTCCCATGCCGATGATGTAGAAGGTGGTGTAGGTGATGCCCGCCTCATCCAGCCGGAGAAGCTGTTCTACGCACTGGGCGGCGGTCTGCCCCTTGTTCATGAGCCGGAGAGCCTCGTCGTTGCCGCTTTCCGTGCCGATGTAGAGATGACGCAGGCCCATGCCGCAGAATTCCCTCAATTCTTCCATGCTTTTTCCGGCAATGTCGGCAATGCGGCTCTGCATGCTCACGCGTTCGAAGCGGGGGATGCGGCGCGCAATGATCTGCAGGTACGTACGCAGCTTGTCCGAGGGCAGGGCAAAGGGATTGGAACCGGTCATGTATATGGCCGTGTTGTCGGGAAAGCGTTTCTGCAGGGATGCGACTTCCGCGTCAAGCTGCATAGGCGTGACAGCCATGAAGGGATATCCGCGCGAAACGTAGCAGAACTGACACTTGTTGTACGTACAGCCCTGCGTGGCGCGAAGAAGAAGCGAGGAAGCTTCCTGCGGCGGTCGCATGGCCGGTTCCGTAAATGTCATGGTCATACTCCTGATGAAGATGCCTTGTTTTGTCTGAAAAAATATTTAGTAATCACTATAAAAATGTCAAGCAGTTTTTCGGCAGTGATGCCGGGAAGAATCCAAAGTCAAGGCCGGGGGGAAGGCAGCATGCGGGCGGCATGGGCGGCAATGGCTTTCAGTTCCGACTGAAAGAGGCCGTCCCTGGCCTGAATGGAGAGCCCTTCGAGCATGGTGTTCAGCGCGCCGGAGAGGGCGGGTACGTCCGTGTCAGGGGGAATCTGCCCGTCATTGATGGCTCGTCTGAGCCTGTCGGAAAACATCTGCTTTGTTTCCATGCGCAGCGCTTTGACGGCTTCGATGATTTCCGTTTCCTCTTCGGAAATGTTGACGGCGGCAAGAACGACCATGCACCCGCAAGGTGTTTCAGGGGAGAGTAATATCTGTGCGGATTCATTAAAGAAGTTTTTTACGGCGCGGTAAATGTCCGGGTCGGCCATAAAGCGTCGGGCAGGCTCTTTCCAGTAGGTTTCCTCATAAAAGTTCATGGCTTCGAGAAAGAGCGAAGCTTTGTTGCCGAACGTGGCATACAGGCTCGGGGGATTGATTTCCATGACCTTGCACAGTTCTGAAACCGACGCCGGGGCATAGCCGCGTCGCCAGAAGACTTCCAGGGCACGGCGCAGAGCCAGCGTGCGGTCGAAGGCGCGGGGACGGCCCTTGCAACGGCGTTCGGAAAGGGAGGCGTTTGCTGACATATAGAAGTTTCCATGAAAAAAGAGAGAGGTTGAGAGAAAAAAGTTTTTATAATGCTTGCTTTAGAGCTAAACGTATTTTTTTGTGCAGATTTCAAAGAAAGTATACGGGAAAAATCGTCAAAAAGAAAGTTTTATATTTTTTAGCATATACTAAAAATATAAAGAGCACTCGTTCGAGCCAGGTGCCGGAGAGGGGAAGAGTGTGATCTTGCCGCCGTGCCTTCCGGCAGAAGGGCGTTCCTGCGGGAAAAACAAGCCCACGGGCTTTTTTGGGGGGGCTGCCGTGAGGACGGAAAAAAACGCAGCATGCCGGAGGCTGAGCTTTGCGCTCCGCCTCCGGCATGACAAGGGGGCAGCACGGGGGAAGAATGGTTGCGGCATATGAGCCGGAGCTTCTTTTCAGAAAAGAGCCCGGACCGGCCTTCGGTTGAAGAGACGGGCATGAGTCTTTCGTCTCCGGGGCCGATATCAGGGGGAGTTCGGACCATGCCCGGCACTGTTTTCGGGAGCATGGCGGATACGGTTCAGGGAAGCTTGTCGTACTCGGCGTCGCTCACAGGTTCCTGCCATTCGTTGCGGGCGTTTTCTCCCGGCACTTCCACGGCGATATGCACAAACCAGCTGTCCCTGGCCGCACCGTGCCAGTGCTTGACTCCGGCGGGAATGTTGACCACGTCGCCGGGGCGCAGCTCGCGGGGCTCCTTGCCCCATTCCTGATACCATCCGCGTCCAGCGGTGCAGAGCAGAATCTGTCCGCCGCCTTTTTCAGCGTGATGGGTGTGCCAGTTGTTGCGGCATCCGGGCTCGAAGGTGACGTTGCCGATGGTCACGCCTTCGGTGGAGAGCATGTTCAGGTAGCTGTTGCCCACAAAGTATCTGGCATAGGCCGTGTTGGCGCCGCCGCGGGCAAAGATGCCCGAAGTTTCGGTTTCGGCATCGGTTCTGGTGTCGTTGAAGGCTTTTTTGACATCGCGGGTCACGGCTTCGGCCAGGACGGCGTGATTGGCCGGAGTAAGATGAATCTCGTCTGCGCCCTGTGCAAAGGGAACCACAGAGGCTGCATCGAAGAAGAGGGCTCCCGCTTTTTCCACCATGGGACGGAGCAGGCCGGGCAGGGCCTCGCTCTTGGCGAGGGAGCCTTCAAAGAAGGATGCGTAGGGACTCTTGACGAGATTCAGTCTGGGCGGACAGACGACCAGCACCTCGGGCGCGGCGAACTTCGTGCGCTGCTGCCATTCGCCCTTACGGACTATGGATACCAGTTCCGTCACGCTCTTTGCGATGTCCTCGGCACTCTGGCTGCGGTCTTTTCTCAGGTCGTTGGTGCCCAGCATGATGATGACCATGTCGAGAGGCATATGGGAGGAAAGGGCGGCGGGCAGGTAGTCGGCGCCGTTCATGCCTGCGCCGGGAATGATGCCGGTACCGGATTTTTCCGGACTGTCGATGCGCGTGGTGCGTCCGGAAAGGCCTTCCACGATCACGTCGTAGTCGTTTCCGAGCAGGATCGCCATTCTGCCGGGCCAGGCCGTGTCTGTGGGCAGGCGGCTCACCACGCCCTGTGCGTCTTCCACATAGCCGAAGGTGTTGGAGTCCCCGAAGACCATGATGCGTTTTTTGCCCTCGGTCGCTCCGGCAAGGGCGGCAAGGCCGAACACGAGAAGGCAGCACACGGCGGTGACGAAGGATGTTCTTTTCATGGCAGCTCCTGTTTTCTGGACAATGTTTTTCCTATCATCAGGAGTAGAGCGTCCGCTCGCATTTTTGAAGTGCCTTTTCTGCCGAAAACTTGCCTGATCTTCTTGCCGCAGGTGTGATGCGTTCATGGGACGGAAAGGCGAGCTTTCGGCATGCAGGGGAAGATCGTATGATGCGAAGGGGGAACTGAACCCCGGACACTTGCGGGAAACGTCACCGCAGGAGGAGCGGGAAAAGGCGGATGCGGCGTGTCTTTACCCAGGAAAGCACCTTCAGCACAGAACAAAGCCCGACGGAAATGCGCCGGGCTTTGTCAAAAGAGAGGAGCAGGTCGAAGTCGCCGGAGCGGCGCACGGTCACTTGAGGTTGAAAACTCTGCGCACGGTGTCCACGGCCTGCATGGTGTATTCGGGATTGGCGGCTTCGTGGAAACGGTCCTTCATGAAGGATATGGGTTCATGATTGAAGCGGCGCACCAGCGAGTCGGCCATGATTTCGAGCGCTTCGCGCGTGGCGTCGTCCACGGGGCCGAGGCGGTGCAGGGTTTTTGCGAGCTCTTCTTCCATGATGCGCTGGCCGCGTTCCACGAGCGCCACGATGGTGGGCTGAAGGGTGAGCGAGTCGATCCACTGATGGAAGGCCGCAGTTTCTTCATCCACAATGGCGCGGGCACGCACGGCCTCCTTGCGACGCTCGGCAATGTGTTCTTCCACCACTTCCTTGAGGTCGTCGATGTCATAAAGATAGATGTTGTCCAGCGTGTTGACCGAAGGCTCGATGTCCCGGGGCATGGCGATGTCGATGAGGAACATGGGACGGTTCTTGCGTTTTTTGAGAACGTCGCGCATGTCGGAGGCGTGAAGGATGGCATCCGGAGCACCGGTGGAGCTGATGACGATGTCGGTGTCGACAAGGTGGGTGAAGAGCTGGTCGAAGGGCACGGCCTCGCCGCCGAGCCGGTGAGCCAGCTCTTCGGCTCGGGCATAGGTGCGGTTGGCCACGCGCATGCGATTCACGCCGGCCTGCCTGAGATGCATGGCGGCAAGTTCCGCCATTTCGCCCGCGCCTATGATGAGTGCGTTGTGCCGACTCATGTCATCGAATATCTGCTTGGCAAGCTCTACGGCGGCATAGCTTATGGACACGGCGCTGGAGGCCACGCCCGTTTCCGAGCGCACTCTTTTTGCCACGGAAAAGGCCTTGTGCAGCAGCCGGTTGATGATGGTTCCCGCACAGTGGCTCTGCGTAGCCTTGCGGTAGGCGGCCTTGAGCTGACCGAGAATCTGCGGTTCTCCGAGCACCAGGGAATCGAGACTTGAGGCTACGTTGAAGAGGTGGCGTATGGCCTCGTCGTTCTTGTACTGATAGAGGTAGGGTTCAAGTTCCTCCACGGTTCTGCCGCGGGCCTTGGCCCAGCATTCCAGAGCACGCTGTCTGGGAGCGTCGCCTTCGCCGACCACGAGCACTTCCACGCGGTTGCAGGTGGAGAGTATGAGCGACTCGCTGATGCCGTCTGTGGTGGGAATGGCCCAGGTCTCGGGAGAGCAGAAGTTGGTGAGCGCGAACTTTTCGCGAATTTCCACCGCGGCGGTGCGGTGATTGATGCCTATGAGATGAATGGTGCTGTTCATGATGTTCCTGAAAGAAAAGAAGGTGTCGGCGCGTTCGTCCGTCGTGGACGGGAGCGGACGGCTAGAAGCCGTGCTGGGTGGAAAGAACGGTGTTCACCACGAACATGGAGAACAGCGAGGCGGCAAAGATGACAAGAGCCAGAATGGCGGGCTTGCGTCCGCGCCAGCCGAGCGCCTGCCGCTGATGGAAAAGCAGAGCATACACGGCCAGAATGAGAAGGGATATCCATTCCTTGAAGTCGCCGCTCATAAAGCTGCCCCAGCTTATGCGCGCCCAGAGAAAGCCGCACAGAATGCCGAGACTGTAGCAGGGGAAGCCTACGAGTGTAGCCATGGCGTTGACTTTGTCGAGCGCCCCGAGGGCGGGCAGATCCTTGCGGAAGCCTTCAAGCGGCGTCTTATGCTTGATGGCGCTTTCCTGCCACAGAAAGAGCGCTCCCGCTCCGGCAGCCACGGCCATGACGCCGACGCCCACGAAGATGGCGGCAAGGTGCAGAATGAACAGAGGACCGGCCAGCGGCAGGGAGCCCGGAGTGCCGGAAAAGCCGAGCGCGCAGGCGCCGAGAAAGAATCCCCAGGGAGCCACGAAGTGCAGGGCGATGTCCATGTTCTGGCGCCGGGACACGAGAAGTCCGGCCAGCGCGAGGCACCAGGAGAGAGGCAGAAGATAGAAACCTCGCGACACGGCGCTGAATGATCCGTCCGCAATGCTGATGATGAGCCACAGCGTGTGTACGGCAAATCCTGCCGCACACAGCAGGCAGGCCAGTTTTTTCACTCTTGCGGAGCGCCCGAGCACGCCTGCCAGAGAGGCGACGGTGGCGAGCGCGTAGAGAGCGAGGCACAGGTAGGAAGGAATTTCAGTCCAGGTCATGGATAATCTCCTCGGCGGAAAGAGAAAGTTCTTGCGGAAGAACGGGAACGAGCAGCGCGTGAAGGGCGTTCTTGTCTCTGCGGGCAAGGGCGTCCATGAGTCTGTCGCGCAGAGGGCGTGCGCACAGGGCGCGGAATATGGCCGCGTCGGCGTCGCTGCCGAGACCGAGGGCCAGAAGACGGGGCCGCAGCGCCTTGAGAAGCAGCGCAAGGTCGGCATAGCCTTCCTGCAGCCATGTTTTCAGATCTTCCTTCAGGGCTCTGGCCAGCGCGGGACTGCATCCTCCCGTGGAAAGCGCCAGCGTGATGGGGCCGCTTTCCACGTGGGCGGGGACGAGAAAGCTGCCGGAGGCGTCCTTGTCCAGAGGGCCCGCCACGTTGCAGAACACGCCGGAGGCACGGCACAGCCTTGCCACGGCGGAATTCACGGTCGCGGACGGCGTGGCGGCAAACGCCAGTGCGACATTTTCCAGGTCTTCGGGACAAAAGGCGCGTCTTTTGAGCGTGAGCGGCTTTGAGTCAAGTCCGGTCAGTGCCTTTTCGAGTGCCGCTTCGTCGGGATCCGGATCCACAACGAGAAGGGACGCAGGGCGGCACGACAGAAGGTCGGCAATCTTGCGTCGACCCACGGGGCCGGCGCCCACCACAAGGCAGCGGATGTCGGCAAGACTGAGGAAGAGAGGATAATAACGCATGGGCAAGGTATAGCCCTTACCGGGCATCTCGTCCAGAGACGCAACGGCCTTTGCGCGAAAAGCATGGGGAAAACACTGGACGAACGATAAAAAAAGAAGTAGGGTTCTCCGACTTGAATCTTCAACGCTGCGGTAAATCGGGCGACTAGGCGACTGTCCGCCTACCAAGGTGGGTATGGGCGTACCCGTGGGTCCGCAAATCATCTGAGGAGTGTACCATGAAAGAAGGCATCCATCCCAAAGTTTACAAGGCCAAGCTTGTCTGCGCCTGCGGCAATGTCGTGGAAGTTCTCTCCACCAAGGGCGAAACCGTGCACGTGGAAATCTGCTCCGCCTGCCATCCTTTCTTCACCGGCAAGCAGCGCTTCGTCGATACCGCCGGCCGTATTGACCGCTTCCGCAAGAAGTACGCCAAATTCGCGAAGTAACGCTGGTTCCGGCGTCATGTCGAGCCGGGAACGAGCGGAACCTCCCCAGGCTTTCCTGGGGAGGTTTTTGAGTTTGGAGTTTTTGCGGACCGTTCCCGCGCGGAGAGCGGGCGGAAGAAGGACCGTGCTGTTACTGCGGATTTGCTGAGGGGCGGCGTTTGCGTTTCTCCGTGCGTACGGGCACTTTCGAGGTGAAGGGCCTTGCCCCGAGCTGAGTTCGCTCCTTCGTCTTCTCCGGGAGAATTGTGGAGGACGCCGTGCCCGACAAGGGCGCGGGAGCTGCGCGGACGTTCTTCCGGCTGGAAATTTTCAGGATATGGCATGAAAGCTGTTCGTTCTCTTCTGCGTCTCATGACGCTCGCTTCCGAAGGCTGCGCGTTGCCGCTCGTGGGCGGGCAGGCCGTCATGGAAGGGGTGCTCATGCGCAACGGTGCGTCATATGCGCTGGCCGTGCGCCGTCCTTCCGGCTCCATTTCCGTGGAAAGCCGTCTTTGGCGTACCATAGGCCCGCAGGGGATTCGTTCCGTGCGCTTTCTGCGCGGCTTTCCCGTTCTGGTGGAAACGCTCTCCAACGGCGTGAGAGCGCTCAATCGTTCGGCCGACCTTTCCATGGGAGACGACGATTCCTCGCCCATGTCCCGCTGGCAGGTGGCGCTCACGCTGCTCATGGCCCTTGCCGCCGCGGTTGTTCTTTTCGTGGCCGCTCCGCATCTTCTGGCTCTCGGCATGGAGCAGCTCGGGCTTTCCGGCGGCATGAAGGGGCTGTCCTTCCATTTGTGGGACGGTCTTTTCAAGTTCGTCATGTTCATCGGCTATATTGCCGCCATTTCCTTCATGCCCGACATACGCCGCGTGTTTCAGTACCACGGCGCGGAACACAAGACCATTCACGCCTTTGAGAAGGGCGGCATGGTCACGGTGGAAACGGCCCGCGCGTGCAGCCGGCTTCATCCGCGCTGCGGCACCACCTTTCTTCTTTTCGTGCTTTCCGTGGCCATTGTGCTTCATGCCGTTCTGGTCCCGCTGCTGCTCATGGTGTGGGATCCTTCCTCGGCCATCGTGCGCCACGCGGGCATCGTATGTTTCAAGATACTGCTGATTGCGCCGGTCAGCGCGCTGGCCTACGAAATCATTCGCTATGCGGCCACGCTGAAAAAGGGCTTCTGGGGCACGCTGCTGCGTGCGCCGGGGCTTTTTCTTCAGCTTCTTACCACGAGGGAGCCCGACGACGGGCAGCTTGAAGTCGCCGTTGCGGCGCTTCGTGCGGCCCTCGGTCCCGACAGTCCCTATGCCGGCCGCTTTGAATCCCCCGACCCTATCGTGATGGAGTGACTATGTTTGCTAAACTGGAAAATCTGGAAAAACGCTACGAGGAGCTGGAACAGAGCATGGCGGATCCCGCGGTTCTGTCCGACCCTGAACAGTACCGCAAGATAGCCAAGGCCCGCGCCGACGTGGAACCCGTGGTGCTTGCCTACCGTGAATACCGCGACCTCCAGAAACAGCTTGAGGAAAACAGGGAGCTTTTGAGCGACGAGGATCACGACATCCGCGAAATGGCGCAGGAAGAGATTCGTCGCATCGAGAAGGAACTGCCCGAGCGCGAGCACAAGCTGCGTCTCATGCTGCTTCCGCCTGATCCGCTGGACGAGAAGAATACCGTGCTCGAAGTGCGCGCCGGCACCGGCGGCGAAGAAGCGGCTCTTTTTGCGGCCGACCTTTTCCATATGTATTGCCGCTATGCCGAAATCCAGCACTGGAAGGTGGAAATCATTTCCGAAATGCCCACGGACGCGGGCGGTTACAAGGAAGTCATCGCCCTTGTTTCCGGCAAGCGCGTATACAGCCGCCTGCGCTACGAGTCCGGCACGCACCGCGTGCAGCGCGTGCCCGCCACGGAATCGCAGGGCCGTATTCACACTTCCGCCGCCACCGTGGCCGTCATGCCCGAGGCTGAGGAAGTGGACGTGAATCTTCGTCCCGAAGATCTGCGCATCGACGTGTACCGCGCGTCCGGCGCGGGCGGTCAGCACGTCAACAAGACCGAGTCTGCCGTGCGCATCACGCACATTCCCACCGGCATTGTGGTCACCTGCGAGGATGAACGCTCCCAGCACAAGAACAAGGCCCGCGCCATGAAGGTGCTTGCTTCGCGCATTCTTCAGGCTGAACAGGAGAAGCAGCACGCTTCCGAAGCTGCGGAACGTCGCTCCCAGGTGGGCTCCGGCGACCGTTCCGAGCGCATACGCACCTACAACTTCCCGCAGGGGCGCGTGACCGACCATCGCATCAACCTTACCATGTATTCGCTTGACCGCTTCATGGAAGGTGAAATTGAGGATATGATAGAGGCGCTGGCTTCCCAGGCCCAGGCCGATGCCCTGAAAGCGGAAGTGGACGTCAAGGGAGAATAACGACATGAGTCAGGATTACACCGAAGGCGCAGCCGGTACCGAGTCCGGCGTCATTCTGGAAGACGAGCTGAAGGAACCGGACATGTACCGTGTCCTTCTTCACAACGACGACTACACCACCATGGACTTCGTCGTAAAAATTCTGGAAGAGGTGTTCCACAAGACTCAGGAAGAGTCTGTGGCCATCATGATGTCCGTGCACCAGAAGGGCATGGGCGTGTGCGGGGTGTATCCGAAGGAAATAGCCGAATTCCGCGTGGCACAGGTGGCGGGGCGGGCCCAGCAGGCCGGCTTCCCGTTGCGCTGTACCATGGAAAAGGAATAGATGAGGCGGCGGTCGCGCGGTGGCGCGGCCGCCGTTTCTGCATACGGGCCGCGTCGGCACGGGCGCTGAGCTGTCCTTCATGGTGGGGCCGCGCTGCCGCATCCGCAGGAGGCTGGGGCGGCAAACGCTGCGCTTTTGCAACGGCGGGAGCGTTTTTCTGCGGCGCCTGCAATGCGTCATCGCTGGAGATTTCCTTTTTCTTCGAGCCTCGCACATCGTACGGAAAAGTCATGCTTCAGCCGCTTGCAATCTCTGTTTCAGGCAGGTACAATCAAGGAATGTTTCCAGAAAGAAGAGGTATCCGCCGATGATGGCACGTTCTCTGATGCAGGCGCTGGCGCTCGCCGTCATGGAAATGCGTTCCCGCCGCCACGAATGTCTTACCGTGGAACATCTGCTGCTGGCCATGACCCGCGAGCAGCTTGGTCGTGTCATACTCAAGGGATGCGGCGCGGACATTCCCACGCTTCGTCATCAGCTTGAAGAATATCTTTCCCGATATCTGCCCGCCGTCGCTCCGGAACAGCCAGCTCCCGAGAGCGAGGTATTGCAGACCGAGACGCTGGAGCGCGTGCTTGAACGCGCCGTGTCTCATGTGCAGTCCTCGGGGCGCAGGGATACCGACGTGGGCGACGTTCTGGCGGCCATGTTCGAGGAGCCGGACTGCTGGGCCGCGTTCTATCTGCGCAAGCAGGGCATAGACCGCCTGCGCGTTCTGGAGTTCATTTCCCACGAGCTGCCCGAAATTCTGCGTCAGGCTTCTCAGCGCCGCAGCGCTCCGCCGGAGGAAAAGGAAGAGGCTCCTCAGGCTTCCGCGCTGGAGCGTTACGCCGTAGATCTGGTGGAAAAAGCCAGACAGGGCAGAATCGATCCGCTTGTGGGCCGGGAAAACGAGCTTGCCCGGCTTTTTGAAGTTCTTTCGAGACGGCGCAAGAACAATCCTCTGCTCGTGGGTGAACCGGGGACCGGCAAGACGGCCATAGCTGAAGGGCTGGCCTACCGCATCGCGCAGGGCAATGTGCCCCGCGCCTTCCGCTCCATTGCCGTGTATGCGCTCGACCTCGGTTCCCTTCTGGCCGGGTCCAAGTACCGCGGCGATTTTGAGGCGCGCATCAAGGACGTGGTGAACGAGCTCAGGCAGAAGCCCGGGGCCATTCTCTTCATCGACGAAATTCACACCATCGTGGGTGCGGGCGCCACGAGCGGCGGCTCCATGGACGCCTCGAATCTGCTCAAGCCTGTGCTGGCCGCAGGTGAGCTGCGCTGCATAGGTTCCACCACTCACGAGGAATACCGCAATCATTTTGAAAAAGACCGTGCCCTGAGCCGTCGCTTTCAGTGCATCGACGTGCGCGAGCCCTCGGAAGAGGACTGCCTTGCCATTCTGCGCGGACTTCAGGAGCGTTATGAGAAGTTTCACGGCGTGCGTTACTCCAAAGGAGCCGTGCAGGCAGCCGTGGAGCTTTCGGCCCGACACGTTCAGGACAGGCTGCTGCCCGACAAGGCCATAGACGTCATGGACGAGGCAGGAGCGGCCGCCAGCCTCAAGCCCGGATTTCGTCGTGGTTCCGTGGCGTCCGTGCAGGACATCGAGCGCGTGGTGGCCCGCATGGCGGGCATTCCCGCCCGCAGCGTGAGCCGGGGGGAAAAGGAACGTCTGCACAGTCTGGGCGACGATCTCAAGGCCCGCGTGTTCGGGCAGGACCATGCCATCGACGCCGTCGTGCGCGCCATACTGCGGTCCCGTGCGGGACTCAGCCGGGAAAACCGGCCCACGGCCTCCTTTCTGTTCCACGGGCCCACGGGCGTGGGCAAGACGGAGCTTGCCAAAACGCTGGCCGAGCTTCTGGATGTCGCCTTCGTGCGCTTCGACATGAGCGAATACATGGAAAAGCACGCGGTGGCGCGCCTTATCGGTTCGCCTCCCGGTTACGTGGGCTTCGAGCAGGGGGGACTTCTTACCGAGGCCATACGCCGGACGCCTCATGCCGTGCTGCTTCTCGACGAGGTGGAAAAGGCCCATCCCGACATTTACAACGTGCTTCTGCAGGTAATGGACTACGCCACGCTCACCGACAATACCGGCCGCAAGGCGGACTTCCGCAACGTGGTGATCATCATGACCACCAACGCGGGCGCGCGGGAAATGCAGCAGGCTCCTGTGGGCTTCTGTTCCACGAGCAGTGCCTCGGATCGCAGCGCCGGAGCGGTGGAACAGACCTTCAGCCCTGAATTCCGCAACAGGCTCGATGCCATGATTCCCTTCAACAGCCTGAGTCGCGAGCTCATGGGGCGCATCGTGGACAAGACCATGGCGGCCCTCGAACCTGGACTTGCCGCAAGACGCGTGTCGCTGACCCTGACCGATGCGGCGAGAAACTGGCTGTCCATGCATGGCTTTGATCCGCGCATGGGCGCAAGACCTTTGCAGAGGGTGGTACGCTCCGAGGTGGAGGATCAGCTTGCCGGACTTCTGCTCTTCGGCAGCCTTGAGAAGGGCGGCAGAGTCGTTGTGGACGCCGCTTCTCCCGATGCCCCGCACCTGACCCTCTCAGTGAGTGGACAGAGAGCGTGATGCCCGCGCCTCTTCCGTGGTTGCCCGAAGGATGTCCGTTGTGGTTTCCGCCACTGTGGCAGGCTGCGGACGGCGGACTGCTCATGGCGGGAGGGGATCTTTCGCCGGAAAGGCTGCTGTATGCCTACTCCCGGGGCATTTTTCCCTGGTATGAGGAAGGTTCGCCCATACTCTGGTGGTCGCCGGACCCTCGCTGCGTGCTTTTTCCGGAAAAGCTTCATCTGGGAGGAAGCCTGCGGCGCGTGCTGAACAGCGGGCGATTCAGCTTCAGCGTGGATGCGTGCTTCGGTACGGTCATCCGCGCCTGTGCTTCCGTTCCGAGAGAAGGGCAGGATGGTACGTGGATAGTGCCGGACATGGTGGAAGCCTATGAAAGGCTGCATGCGCTCGGTCATGCTCATTCCGTGGAGGTGTGGCAGGACGGCGCGATTGCAGGAGGGCTGTACGGGGTGCTCATAGGAAGGGCATTCTTCGGAGAGTCCATGTTTCACTTTCAGCCGGACGCTTCCAAGGCGGCCCTGGTACATCTTGTGGAGTGGCTGAAGGAGCGGGGCGTGGAAATGGTGGATTGCCAGCAGACGACGCCGCATATGCTCCGCTTCGGAGCCGAGGAAATTTCAAGGGCGGAATTTGTTGCCAGGCTGCGCAGGCTGTGCGCGTGATGCGCTTTGACGGGCATTCTGCGTCTGGTCGGGTTGAGCGCGGCAAAAGACATTTCGGGCTGAGCCCGGGGACAACACAGAAAACGGCGGGTTTTCCTGCCAGGGAGTAAGAACATGAGCGACGTAGTGGAATTTGAACATACTCCGGATGGGTTCACCGTAAGAACCGGTCATCCTCTGCTTGGAGACATTCATGCGGACTATAACAGCGTGGGCCCGGATCATAGGCTCGGCACTGCGCGAGTTTTTCTGGTGAGCGCTGCGCTGGACTGCTTCTGCGGATCGCTGAACGCCGCGCTTCTGGCCCGCGACGTGCAGTATCATCGCATTGTCGGCACGGGACGTGCCGTCAGGGAAGAGCGTGAAGGCCTTTCCTATGTGACCCGCGTTGACATCGACGTGCGTGTGGAGGTGGACGACAAGGATGCCGATACGCTTGAGCACTGCCTGAAAATCGTGAAGAGCTGCTTGATCACCCGTTCCCTCATGAACGGTATGGAGGTTGGCGTTCACGCTGAACGTGCCTGATGTGCAACGTTTGAATGTATAACCCCGGGAAGTGGTCTTTCCGGGGTTTTTTTGTTTGAAAAAGTGCGGCGGCAGGTCAGGACAGGCCTAAGAACGAGAGTGACGACGCAGAGCTCTTCTGCTTGCACAGCGAGACATCCCATTGTCATGAAAGGAATATTGCTCTACTATGCGCCTCATCGGAACGTTCCATTTCGGTTCGTTCCTCCGATGACCCTGAGGAGGGTATATGAACAAGTGTTTCCTTTCTGCTGCTGCGGCCGCCATTCTGAGTTTCGGCATTGCCGGACAGGCCTTTGCCCTGCCGGAACCCGACATGTCTCCGAAGTACACCTATGAGCTGAAAGACGTGATGAAAGTTGACGGACGCCAGGGCGTCGCCTGCGACGGAAAGTACATTTACGTCAGCTGCAGCAAGGCGCTGTACAAGTACGACATGGACGGCAAGCTTGTGCTGAAGAACGACAAGCCCTTTGAAACCGGTTACACCAAGGCCGTCAACCACCTCGGCGACATCGACGTCTACAACGGCGAAATTTACTGCGGCGTGGAAAATTTCATGGACGGCGTGGGCAAGGACATTCAGGTGTCCGTGTATGACGCCAACACCCTGAAGTTCAAGCGCGCCTTCCCCTTCAATGAGGCTTCCGGGCAGCTTGAGACCTCAGGCATCACCGTCGACCCCGTGAAGGGGACAGTCTGGATGTGCTCCTGGGTGGGCGAGGAATCCGGCCGCTATCTTTATGAATACGATCTTGACGGCAACTATCTGCGCAAGGTGCATCTGCAGCCCGTGCCGCAGTGGGTGCAGGGTGTGTTCTACTACGACGGCTCTCTGTTCCTGACTGCTGATGACGGCACCGCCGACGACAACGAGCCCGACCACCTCTATCGCGTGGACATTTCTTCCGCAAGCTATGCTCCCGTCATTCTGGAGAAGACTTTTACCGAGACCATAAAGCAGGGTGAGATCGAAGGGCTTTGTGTCGATCCTTCCACCGGCGACCTTCTGGTGCATCAGAATCGCGGTGCGCGCATTGTTCTTGGCATGACCAAGGGCATGTATCCCGGCTATAAGTCCGAAGTACACGAGATTTACCGCTACAAGCTCACGCCCAGAAATTAAGCCGCCTATCGTAAGGTGCGTTCTGCCCCTGCTGCTTCGGCAGCAGGGGCTTTTTCATGCGCTGAAGACACGGGCTTTTTCGTTTTTCAGCTCATGCGGACAGAAAAAAAGCCCCGGACTGACGCAGATGCGGACCACTGATTGAAAATGCGTTGATGGTACGTTGTCCATGATTCTCGAAGTTGAATCGAAATTCAGGACTGGAGAGAGACGAGAAAAAACGCCTTGTGTTTTTTTGTTTGCCTTTTTTGTTTCAATATGATATCGTAGTAAATTAGAGTTTCATCATAAAAGGGTTGCATCATGTTGGAATGGCTTACGAGTGTCAATAATTTCGTCTGGGGGCCGTGCATGCTGGTGCTTCTGTTCGGCACCGGCCTGTATCTTACGATAGGGCTGCGTTTTTTTACCATCCGCAATTTTGCCCGGGGACTGCGTCATGCCTGGGCAGGGCGACGTCCCGATTCGGAAAAGGGCGAGATTTCACCCTTCAATGCGCTGATGACGGCACTTGCCGGCGACATAGGCACGGGCAACATCGTGGGCGTGGCCACGGCCATTTACATGGGCGGGCCCGGCGCACTGTTCTGGATGTGGATGACGGCGCTCGTGGGCATGGCCACCAAGTTCAGCGAAGTGTTGCTTGCCGTGCATTTTCGTGAGCGTACGCCGGGCGGAAACTGGGTGGGCGGAGCCATGTTCTTCATCAAGAACGGGCTCGGCTCCCGCTGGATGTGGCTGGGCAGCGCGTTTGCCCTGTTCGGTATCGTGGCCTGCATAGGAACGGGCGCCATGGTGCAGAGCAATGCCATAGGCGGCGTGCTCGACACGAGCTTCGGGGTGTCTCCCAAAATTTCGGCTGCGGTGCTGCTGGTGCTTTCGAGCGTGGTGCTGCTCGGCGGCGTGAAGCGCATTGCCGGCGTTGCCGGACGCATCGTGCCCGTCATGGCGCTCTGCTATGCTGGCATGTCGCTTCTGGTCATCGTCATGCACATAGGCGAAGTGCCCGCCATTTTCGGCATGGTGCTGCGTGAGGCCTTCTCTCCCACGGCGGCGCAGGGCGGCGCGGCCGGCGCTTCCATCATGCTGGCCATACGTATGGGCATGGCCCGAGGCATCTTTTCCAACGAGGCAGGTCTCGGTACGGCGCCCATGGCCCATGCCGCAGCGTCCACCAGTTCGCCCATGACGCAGGCCACCATAGGCATGCTCGATACCTTCATCGACACCATCGTAGTGTGCAGCCTCACCGCCTTCGCACTTCTTCTGACCGGAGAGTGGACCGACGGACAGCAGGGGGCGGCCATGACCTCCGCGGCGTTTGAAAGCGTGCTGCCGGGCATAGGCAGCATCATGGTGGCCGTGTGCCTTTCCCTGTTTGCCTTCACCACGGCCATGAGCTGGTGCGTGTACGGCGAGCGCTGTGCCATTTATTTCTTCGGCGACAAGGCCCAGATTCCCTTCCGCGTCGTGTACTGTCTCGCCATTCCCGTGGGCATTCTTACCAAGCTTGACCTGGTATGGCTGCTGGCTGATACCTGCAACGCCCTTATGGCCATACCCAACCTCATCGCCATTCTTCTGCTCAGTCCCGTGCTGTTCCGGCTGGTGCGCGAAGAGGAAGCGAAGTTCCGGGTCGAGTGCGACAGGGACTGACCGGCATTTCATAAAGGAAAAAGGCGGAGTCTCCGGGCTCCGCTTTTTTTGTTGGCTTCGGCACGATGGTTATGACTTTCGTGTTGCAAGAAGCGTGCCCTCCGCGAAGCGAAGGGAGGAACGGATCTTTTTTTCGGAAGAGGCAGGGACTGCGGAAGACGTCCGTTGGCGAAAGGCAGGGGCTTGTCGTTGTTTTCCGGACGTCGCCCCTGAAATGAGGCGGAACCTGAGAGCTGTGCCCGAGTCTTTCGGCGGCAGGAAAAAGATTAAAAGAAAAAGCCCGTCAATGACGGGCTTTCTTTATATCATAATGGAGCGGGAGACGGGATTTGAACCCGCGACTTCAACCTTGGCAAGGTTGCACTCTACCACTGAGTTACTCCCGCGTGGCGTGAACAGAGGTCTTTTATAAAAGATGGCGTCACCTGTCAATAGAAAAAGCGGGAGAATCGTATTTTTAGAAAAAATTTAATGGAAAAACGTGCAGAACTGCTTTTTTTGCGGAAAAGAAGAGGAGGAACGGGAAAAAAGGAAAGAGCTTGCAGGCGAAGACGGAGCCTGGGATTTTTCGGAAAATCTGCCGCAGGGTTCTCCATGCGGCGGAGAAGGCATAAAAGCGGAACGACGTGTCACGGAACGGAGACGCTTCCGTAAACAAGGGGAGGAGTGCCATTCCCTTTGTTTCGTACGCGCAGCCGGACGCCTGAGTAACGAAAGTGCAGGTATGGCATCAGATGATGTGAATGCTCTTTCATGCCGGGAAAAGAAGAGGGCCGTCTGCCGAAAACGGCGAGACGGCCCGGAGAAAGACGTGTTTCGTCTTTCAGAAAATCACTCAGCGTACTGGTTACTTCTTGGCCGGAACGGCGTAGTCATAGCCCTTCTGGTCGGAGGCGGGAGCGTTTTCCACCTTCGGAGGACGGCTGCCGTGAGGTGAGGGCTTGTAGTCAAGCAGCGTCTTCCAGTCGGGGCAGTCGGGGGCAAGCTTGCGTATGGGCTTGAGGGTGCGTCCCTTGAGCTGCGGAGAATCGGCTGCGTAGCGGAAAGCGCGGTGTATCTGCGTCCAGGGGTTGTCGTCCTTCTTCACGCAGTAGGGCTCGTCGCCGGAAATGGGGTTCAGAAATTCCCATACCACTTCGCCTTCGGGGGTCACTTCAAACACATGGCCGTTGTTGGTGGCCGTGATCTGCCAGTTGCCGTTGGGCAGCTTTTGCGCAGCGCTCTGGTAGGCGGAATAGAAGCTGTTCTGATCCTTGGTCTTGAAAGACCACACGATCTTGCCGCCGTTGAAGGTGCCGTCACGTTCTATTTCATAGGCGGCGCTGTAGTTGCCGTTCGGGCGCATGGTGCCGTTGTCGAAAATGCTCACGTTGCCGTTGGGCAGCCAGTTGCAGTCATGAGAGCCGAACAGAATCTGATCGCCGTTGCGGGCGTAGCCCTGTTCCTTGGTGCCTCCGCCATAGGCGTAGGGGTTGCCCCAGCGCCAGACCATCTTCTTGGTCTTGCGGTCGATGATGTACATTTCACCCCAGTCGCGGGAGTTCACGAGATACTGGTCGGTCTTGGGGTTGTAGCGGATGGAGTTCCAGTGCGTCCAGTCCGGTCCTGCAAAATAGGCGGGCATGTAGCCGAAGGGCAGGTGATAGTTGGGATCCCACTGGTCCTTTGCCGTGCCGATGTGATCCTTGACATGGAATTCCCACACGATGTTGCCGCTGGGGTCCACTTCGATGATGGCGTCGGGCCATACGCCTTCCAGCACCTTGCCGTCGGGATACTTGAAGCCGTCCTTATAGATCGTGGGATCCTTGGGATCGCGTCCCTTGGCGATCATTTCGTCCCAGGACATCTTTTCCCACACCAGCATGGCCGTGTTGCCGTTGGGCAGCCGGTCGAAGCCGTGATGAGCCACCTTGTTCTCGTCGCGTATGGTGTATTCCCACACCACGTTGCCGTCCCAGTCATATTCGCGCAGCGTGCCGTGCCAGCCGCCGAAGGTCACGGGAGAACCCGGTCCCTGTTCGGCGCGCAGAAGATTACCGTTGGGAAGAAGCTCCGACATGAAGGCCTGACGTCCGTGATTCCATTCATGAACCACGTTGCCTTCCAGGTCGATGAGGTACGTCTTGGTTCCGCCCAGATGGTTGGTGTAGAGGACGTAGCCGCCGTAGGATTTTTCCTTCTGGTAATGAAGGACGCCCAGAGGACCGCAGATGGCTTCATAGGCGTCGGACACGGACGGAGTGGTGGCCATACCCGCGACAAGAGCCGCGCCGGCCAGGAATGCAACGAGTTTACGCATGTGTTCCTCCTTGGGTGAATATGCGCAATGAACATTCTAGTCACATTTTTCACAATACACCAGGAAAGTCAACTAATAATTAAATAAAAAACATTTAAATAGGAAAAACTTTAATCAAAAATGCGGGTATTTCCTGCATTTTTTTTCCAGAAGTTTTCCACAGCATGCTTTTTGTTACAAAAACGGTTTTTCCATTGACAGAGGAGAAGCTGTGCTGAACAATGGAAAAAAATTTCGGTAACTATTTCATGTCCCAGAAACGCCGCTTTTTTGTTCTGTTCTGTCTGGCCTGCTGCCTGTTTCTTTGCCTGCCCGCTCTGACGCTTGCCGCCAATCCTCCCGATTACGAGAGGGCCAAGGCGAATCTTGCGAAGCTTCAGGCCGGAAATCCCGGTCCCAATTCCTGGCAGGCCTGCGCCGATGAGTTCCGCAAGGTCTACAACAACAATCCCAAGTGGAATCTGCGCGTGGCGGCGCTGTTCCGATGCGGCATTGCTCTGGAAGAAAAGGCGCGGGTGACGAAGTCGAAGACGGATGCGAAAAATGCCGCTACCGTGTATGAGCAGTCGGCAAGCAAGTTTCCGTCCAGCGCTCTGGCCGACGATGCGCTTTTTCGCGCTGCTGTCGTTTACAATGAGCTTTTGAACGATCAGAAAAAGGCCCGCGTCCATCTGGAGCATATTGCAAGACGGTATTTCCGGGCTGATCACGCAAAAATTGCCGCTGAGTACCGTGAACAGATGGACGGCAAAGGCGGCAAAAGCGGCGCGTCGTCTTCATCGAAGGAAAAGATCAGGGTCAGTCGACCGCCGAGCGGCGCCGGAGCTCAGATGCTGGCCGCGCAGCTAGGCCTGTCGGTGCGTACCATCATCATTGATCCGGGGCACGGCGGCAGAGATCCCGGAACCATGCACAACGGCGTGGTCGAGCAGGACGTCAATCTTGATATTGCGAAGCGTCTGAGAACCATTCTGCAGCAGCTCGGCTACAAGGTTCATCTTACGAGGAGCGGCAATACCTGGGTTTCTCTGGCTGAACGGGTGAATTTCTGCCGCAGAAACAAGGGCGACCTTTTTATTTCCATCCACGTGAACGCTTCGGAAAATACGAGCATCAGCGGACTTGAGACCTACATTCTGGACTTTGCCCGCACAAGTTCCGTAAGCCGCCTGGCCATGGTGGAGAATGCCGACAGCGGCAGACTGGGCGACATGGACAAGATTCTGACCGAAATACTGACAGGGGCGCGCACTACGGAGTCGCGTCGTCTCGCCGATCGAATTCAGAAGAACACGTTGAGCTATCTGAAGAAAAACGGCGCTTCCACGCATGACGGCGGAGTGAAGGGTGCGCCTTTTTTTGTTCTTGTGGGATCCTCCGTGCCCAGCGTGCTGGTGGAAGTGGGCTACTGTACCAATAAGAAGGAAGCCGGAAGGCTCAAGAGCAGCAAGCACCGGCAGCGTCTGGCGCAGGGGCTGGCCAACGGCATACACGCCTACGCGCGCAGTCTCCGCGGTAAGTAGCCTGCGCCTGTGTGCGTAGAATGCATTGGAGGGGGGCTTCGTCGTGGAAGGTCTCCCGGTCTTTTGGCAGGAGTTGCATCGTAAAGGAGCGCCTGAAGGCGGGCACTCGACAGATTCGGCCTTTTTTGTCTTCGTACCGGAGGCGGGGAGGGACGGAAGTCTCATGCCGGTCTCGTCGTGCTGGCTGCAGGCGGCAGTCGCTTCATAAGCGAAGCCCTGGTAAGAAAAAGCCCCCGTCCATAAGGAGCGGGGGCTTTTCGCGTCTTTGTAAGCCGTGTTTCGTCATGTCGACGTAGTCGCGGCTTTCGGGAAGGAAACTCAGACCTTGGTCTTTCTTTCCTCGTCGGGGATCGTGCTGCCGGGTACTTCCGTGATGATTCGGGGGGCTTCTTCTGCGGCATCATGCATATGCACGTCGAGCTGGGGGAAGGATATTTCTATGCCTTCCTCGGCAAAGACATCGTTGATTTTCAGCATGATGTCGGAGGTAATGGCCATGCCGTCGTTGTACTCGCGTACCCAGAAGCGCAGGATAAGGTCCAGAGAACTCGCGCCGAAGTTGACGAAGTAGGACGTAGGTTCGGGATAGAAGAGTACCTTGGGGTGGTCCTTGGCGATCTTGAGCAGGAGTTCAAGGCAGTGCTTCACGTCGGATCCGTAGGCCACGCCCACAGCTATCTCCTTGCGGACGCGGCGGTTGTTGTGCGTCCAGTTCGTGAACGTGCTGTTCAGAAAGCTCGAATTCGGTATGAAGATGATGGCGTTGTCGTAGGTTTCCACCATGGTGGAGCGTATGTTGATGCGTTTGACCACGCCGGTAATGGTGCCGACCTGCACCACGTCGCCTTCACGGATGGTCTGGCCGAAGATGACGGAAAGGCCGCTCGTAAAGTTCTGCACCATGTTCTGAAGACCGATACCGATACCCACGGAGAGACCGCCGGCGATCATGGAGAGGCTGGAGAGATTAAACCCGAGGGCCTTGAGCGCGTAGAGACCGAACAGCGCCCAGAGCAGGCACTTGTAGATGACCTGCATGGGGGCGAGCAGGGAAACGGAAATGCGGGAAATCTGTGCCTGCATGCCGGCCATGAAGGTGTTGCCCACGGCGAGCAGCGCTCGTGTGAGGTAGAACGCGATGAAGATGCTGAGAATCTGCATGGCGTTCAGCGACACGTCGCCGATGTTGAAGCCGAGGGTTGCCATATGCTGCAAAAGGAACCAGCCGCCGGGATAGGCCATGATCCAGAGCACTGCGGCCATGACGGAAACAAGCAGCACCACGGGCATGATGAGGGCCATGGCAAGGCTGGCCATGACGGCTATGGTGCCTTCCTTGGGCAGATGCGACTCTATGAGATGTTCCACCTTGAAGAGGGACACGCAGAGCATGATGGTCACCGTGATGGAGGTGAAGCACATGCTTATGAGAATGGACAGTCGGGAGAAACCGAGCAGGCTTATGATGAGCGTTATCCACAGCTGAATGGTGTAGAGCCTCATGATGGTGCGCGGCAGCGGCTGAGGCGGCAGCGGCAGGGAACGGGCCTTCCAGAGGTCGACGGCCTGCACGATGACCCATGCTACGCAGATGAACAGCGGGAAGGGATCGAAGTTGAGCAGCACCATGCCTATGAGCAGGGGCGGGAACATGGGCCACAGCGGGGAAAGACGCGACCGGTTCGGGGTTTCAAATTCGTAGAGATCCCAGGCCAGAAGCATCTGGCCCCAGCACAGGCACATGGTACCGAGCGTGGCCACGATCTGATAAAGCTTGCCGTCGTCCCAGGCCGAGAGATGGATGGAGATGCCGACGGCGATCCAGATGGCGCTGTTGCGCATGACTCTGTCTACCCCGGCCTGCATCTGTTCCGGCAGTCTCTTGCGCGCGGTATGGCGCAGGGCGAGTCCGAAGAGCAGGCAGAAGAGCAGGGAGCTGGCGATGCGCGCGAGCATGGAGAAGAAGGCGTCCATGTTGCTCGGCAGCTCCGTGGTCAGACGCAGGGAGAAGAGTTCCTCGAGAGAACTCAGGTTGCGTATGTCCCTGCCCCAGGCCACCACGTCGTAGAAATGTCCCGAAGACTGGAAGTAGTAGTTGTTCCAGAGCGTGGGCATGTTCTTCATGACTTCGTCGATGCGCGTCTGCACCTGCGTGATGAGTTCAAGTGCGGGATCAATGATGCGGTCGTACTTCGTCTGAAGATTGGAAATGTTCTTGTTGGCTTCCTTGAGGCGGCCCGAGAGCTTGCCGCTGACCTCGGTTCCCTGTCCGGAAAGCGATTTATCCAGAAGCGTGAGCGCCTGTTTTTCCTTTTCAAGTTCAGCCTGTGTGTTCTGCAGCGGCAGTATGAGCGCCTGGGTGCGCTCCTTGATGCGGTGGAAGCGTTCCACGAGCACGGTAAGATCGGACGGCATGCTTCCCGTGGCCTGTGAGAGCGCGTCGAGCTTCTGGAATTCCTGCTCGAGAAGGGAAATGCTCTGGCTTGTGGCGGACGAAAGCTCGGAGAGGCCGTCCTTGAGCGTTTGTGCATGTTCGATGATGCCCGCGAGCTGGGCGTTGTGCGTGGCGAGCAGCGCGTCCCACGCCTGCTGCACGCTCTTGGCGGCCTCGGCGGCGCGTTCTTCTTCCGCTTTCTTGGCTTCTTCGGCGGCCTTGGCTTCGCTTTCGGCCTTGGCCTTGGCTGCAGCCTCGGCTTCCTCCTTGGCATCCGGGGCGTTGTCGCCGGCGCTCTTGTCGGACGACTGTGTCGAGTTCTGGGCAGCTGAGGCTGAAACGACGGCAGGTCCGGCGTTCAGACAGGACATGGTGAAAAAGAACGCTGCAAGAAGGGCAATAGTGAAACGTCGCATGGTTGTCCTCTGAGGGCCGGGCTGGCATCAGCGGGCGCTGAGGGTGAACGAAAGGGAAACTCTCTGCTCCATATGTTCCGGAGGCAGGGGAATGACTCCGGGAGTGCGGACGGCGGCCATGACGGCGGCGTCGACTTCGGCATTGCCGGAGGGGTGACTTATGCGGCAGTCGCGCATGGTGCCGTCGGCCCAGATGTCCAGTTCTACCACAGTCGTCCACGAGCCGGAAAGTCCGTTAGGCATGATGACGTGAGGCGCAATGGCCTGTCTGAGCATTTCCGCATAGCTCTGTACGGGAGCAGGAGCGTTGCCGGTTCCCGCGTTGCCCGGTCCGTAGGCCATGGCGAGGGAGACCAGAGATTCGGCCCCGAAGGGAGGATAGGGGTAGGGCGCGGCGTTGTGGGCGGCGGCGCACAGCGAGGCGTCGGCCGCGGGCGTTGCCGAGGGCTGAATCACGGAGCATCCGGCAAGGGAGCCGGACGGCGCTATCTTCAGCTCCACGAGAGCCATGCCCCGCGCGCCTTCGGGCTGCTGCCACACGCGAAGAATCTGACTCAGCACCTGCGTGCCGTAGCCGCCGGAGATGTCGGCCGTGGCGCTGAAGGCGGAAGAGACGGAGGGAAGGGCGGAGCCGGCGGCAAGGGCGATGGCGCAGGCAAGAGCCGTCGTGCCCGGACGTGCGCGGAAAAGGGACGCCTTTCTGGAGGAGAGGGCGCGCGCGAGCGATGCGCGGAAGGAAAAAGCATGCTTGCTCATAAAAACTCCAGAGCCGGTTCCGACATCATCGGAACCGGCGCTTGAAGAAGAGTTCTGACGGGCCTCAGCGACCCATCATCTGCAGAGAGTTGAAGCTGATGACGAGATCCTGCTGTGCGGGCGTGGGAGGCGGAGGCAGGGTCTTGGTGCGTATGATGGCGTTCACGGCGGAGGCGTCGAACTCAGGTCTGCCGGACGAGCGCTCGATATGGCAGTCGAGCACGTTGCCCTGCTTGTCGAGCTTGATGCGCACCTGAACCACCATGTTGTTGCGGGAATAGGTGGGCATGCTCCAGTTGGGCTGAACGGCCAGAATGACCTGCGCGACGTACACGTCGTAAATGCCGCCGCCGCCCGGGCCGTCGCCTTCGCCGCCACCGCCGCCGACGCCGGTTCTGCCCACCTGCTTTTCAAGATCGGCCAGAGCGCGTGAGGCGGAAGTGCCGCCGCCCTTGCCCGTGCTGTTGGACCGGGCCTGCTTGCGGACATCGGCAAGAGCGTCGGCCAGGGCATCCTTGCCGCTGTTCTGCTTTTTGTTCTGAGCCTTGCTCTGAGTGTTCTTTTCCGGTTTTGGTTCGGGTTTTTTTTCGGGCTTCGGCTGCTGCGGTATCTGTACCGGATCGTTCTTGGGCTCGGGTCTGGGCTCGGGCTTGGGTTCCGGTTTCGATTCGGGCGTAGCTGCGGGAGCGGGAGCCTCTTCGGGCTTCGGCGCAGGCGCGGGTTCGGCCTTGGGCTGGGCCGCCGCTTCCGTGGAAGCAACCTGCTTGCCGGTGATAGGGGGACGTGCTCCGAGTACGGGAGAGGGCAGTTTTTCGCCGCCCGGGGCTCCCATGACGAGACTGACCTGATAGACGGGCCGCGTGATGTCGAGCGGAGGACGCAGCGGCACGTACAAAATGAAGGCCAGAACTGCCAGATGGAGCAGTATGGATATGAAAAGACTGCTTATTCGCATGAGAGTGATATATGCCGTCTAGCGGCGGCGCTGCTGGGTGCTGCCGGACTGCGCGGGGGCCGCGCCTTCCGTGGAGGGCATGGCGACTACGCCCAGCTTTTCAATGCCTGCGGTCTTGATGCGGCCCATGACGTCCACGACAATACCGTAGGGCACGGACTTGTCGGCCTGCAGAAAGAGCGCGCGATCCTTTTCCTTCACGAGCGTGACGAGACGCTCTTCCAGTTCTTCGAGCGGTACTTCGTAGGTGTCGAGATAAAGCGTACCGTCTTCACGAACGGTGAGCACCAGGTGGTCGGAATCGGTGGGCAGAGTGTCCACTTGCTTGGCCTGCGGAAGGTCGACGTCGAGGCCGGAATCCATCATGGGGGCCGTGACCATGAAAATGATGAGCAGAACCATCATGACGTCCACGAAGGGCGTCACGTTGATTTCCGAAACGAAGCCTTTTTTTCTGGCCATGGTTCGCCCTACCTGTCGCCGCCGCGGGAACGGTGCACGTTGACTTCACGCTGCACGCGGTTCAGGAAAATGCCCGCGAAGTTGATGAGGCGGGTTTCGATGCTGTCCAGCTTGCCGAGAAACATATTGTAGGCGATGGTGGCGGGGACGGCCACGCCGAGGCCGATGGCCGTGGCAATGAGGGCTTCGGAAATGCCGGGGGCCACGGTGGCAAGAGAGGCGGATTTCATCTGGCCGATGGCGTGGAACGAAGTCATGATGCCCCAGACCGTACCGAACAGACCGATGAACGGCGCAGTGTTGGCGGCGGTGGCCAGAATGGAAAGATGTTTGTGCAGACGGTCGATTTCAAGGCCTACGCCCTGATTGAGCGCGCGACGCACGGTTTCGACAACCACGCTTTCATCGGCGCCGGCTTCCTTGCCGTCGTTGAATTCACGCACACCGTGCTGAGCCACGCCGTAAAGCGGAGAAGTGGGATCACCGCCGAGGCTCTGCACGGCCTGACGAAGGTCGGGGGCGTCCGTGAAGCGGATGATGCCGGCCGTGGCCTTGCGTTCGGCGGCGGACAGCGTGACGATCTTGCCTATGATGACGGTCCAGCTGAGGATGGAAAGCGCAATGAGGATGACCATGATGAGCTGGGCGACGAGACTTGCGCTGGCAAAGACGGAAAAAATGTTGTAGTCCATGGGTGCTCCGAAGATATCCGATAGATTGCCGACGTGGAAACCGCATCGGCGCGGGAAAGGAACCGCTCTGTTCATAAGCTTGAGCGGCGCCGGATGCAACGAAAAATCCTGCGCCATCCGCGTGACGGAGGGCGTGACAGACTGCCGCCTTTTGCGCTAGAGTCCGGAAGACCTTGAAGGAGTTTCCTATGTTCTGGCGTCCTGTCTGTTGTGCGGCTCTTGCCTGTATACTGTTTTTGCCTGCGTCCGTCAAAGCCGGAGAGCGCTATACCATGGAGAGCGCCGTGCTGCGGGCGCTGGAAAAGAATCCCGACATAGAGAACGCCAGGTTCTCCGTGCAGGCTGCGGAATCTGCGCGCAAGGCGGCAAGAAGTTCCTTCGGCCCCTCGCTTGACGTGAGCTACAGTTATTCCCGCTACAACAAGGACAGGCCTTCCCGCTACGAGCCCAACGTGACTACCATGACGGTGCAGGCCAGTCAGCCTCTTTTTACCGGATTCAATCTTCTGAATACCTACCAGAAGGCGGCGCTGGAAGAGGAACGGCAGGCTCTTCAGCTTGAGTCGCAGCGTCTTTCCATCACGGCGGACGTGCAGGAAGCCTTTATTTCCTATCTGAAGGCCGAGGCAAGCATCAGCAGCACCCGTCGTTCACTGGAACGGGCGCAGGCTCAGCTTGACATGGCAAAAACGGCATGGAACATCGGTCTGCGTCCCAGACTCGACGTCCTTCAGGCGGAAACGGAACTCGCCAGGACCGAGGCGCTGCTCATCAGCTATGAGAACGACCGCAACGTGTGGCTCACAAGACTGAACACGCTGCTTGATCTGCCGCCCGACGCCGGCATCGACTATTACGGGGATCTTGAGCTCACGCCTTTCAAACGTACGCTCGAAGCCTGTCTTGCCCAGGCTCTGGAGCATCGGCCTGACCTTCTCATGGCCAGAAAATCGGTGGAAATAGCTCTCAAGGATCTCGGCATAACGAAAAGTTCCTTCTGGCCGCAGGTTTCCGCCATTCTCGGCTGGTCCACCACGGGCAGCCATCTCGATGCAGCGGGCAGCCGATACACGAAGAAGGATTATTCCTACGGAGAAATAGGCCTTTCCATTGACTGGACGCTGTTTTCGAGCGGCAGAAGAATGTATCTGACGCAGCAGGCGCAGAGACAGATTTCCGCGCTCGAGGCGGCCGTGCGTTCTTCCGTCAACAACTGCGCCTACGCCGTCCGTTCCAGTCTTCTTTCCACGCAGGACGCCTATCGTTCCGTCAAGGTGTCCCAGCGGGGCGTGGTCAGCGCGGAGGAGTCCTATGAGGACGCCAAGATGCGCTATGAGCTTCAGTCCGGATCCTATCTTGATCTTCTGACCGCACAGGCAGCGCTTTCCGAAGCTGAGCTTGCGGAAATTTCCTCCCGTGCAGACTGCCTTATTGCCCTCTCCCAGCTTTACGAGACCATGGGAGAGCTGCGTCCGGCTCTTGTGGAATAGTCGGAAAAGGCTGAAGAGAATAAGGGAGCATAACGGTATCTGTCTTGTTTGTTTGCACAAAAAGCCGCGTTTTCTTGAGAGAGCGCGGCTTTTTGCTGGCAGAAGGCCTATGTTGTCCGGGCGTGGATCGTGGTACGGAGCTTTCTGAAGTCGAATACTGTGATCCGGGTCGGATTTCGGTTCAGTCTTTCCTGTCGCCGGAGTAAACGGCGCGGAGCTGATACTCCATGTCCATGCCGTCATGAAGAGAACCGGTGACGAGGCAGCCGTTGCGCATGATTTTGGCGCAGCGTTCGAATATGGGAGCGTCGTCAGGATCTAACTCCACGGAAAAATCAAGTTTCATTCTCGTAATGCGGTGCTGGCCCACGGCGTTGGTGCCGAAGTCGATATCAGCTTCTGCCGTCATGGTTTTGTAATCGACCTTTCGGGCTTCGAGCGCTCCGGCCAGTGATGCGGAATAGCATGCGATGGCTGCCGCCTCGAGCAGAGCTTTTGCCACGCCGGAACGCTGTTCCGGTGCGATGCCTGTATGATCGATGACGATTTTTTCCAGACCTGGAAGGTTGATGTCGAAGGTGTGAACGTCGCCTTTTTTACTGTATCGGACGTGAGCGGCCATGGAGACTCCTTTTCTACAGGCCCTGTACAGGGCTGGCTTTGGGATGGGACGATTGGGAAAGTGGGGACTCAGAAGAGTAGAAATGCGAGGGGGATGCCTATGATGATGACGGCAAGGTCGGCTGCGGCCACGGCGAGGGATCCGTAGTGTGCGGCCCGTTTCGGCCCGATCCATTCATAACCGTAGATCAGGGCGCCTCGGTTTGAGGCTGCGGGAGTGACGAGGGCGGCGAGAAGTACTTGACTGAGACCGGCCGCGATGATGATGGCCACCTGTTCCGGCATGCCCAGGGAAAGGGCGAGATTGGCCAGAATGGGGATGAAGGTGGTGGCCAGAACCAGATTGTGTGCTATCTGTGTCAGCAGCGCCATGGTGACGAAGCTGATGAGGATGAACATGATGCCGGACATGTCGGAAAACATGGGCATGATGGTGTCGACGATGGTGGTGATGATGCCTGTTTCCTTGGCCAGCATGGCCTTACCTATGGCCATGGTGGCGGCTACAAGGGCCAGAAGATCCCCGTTGAGCCCTTCCTGCGCCATTTTTTTGAAGTCTGCCAGAGGCCTGCCGTTGCAGCGCAGGGCGCATACGAGGCAGATGGCGGAAACAAGGGCACCGAAATCACCGAGGTGTTTGTAGATGTCGAGAAAGAGGGAGCCTTTCGGCAGCACGAGGGGGAGCAGGATGATGGCAGTGAAACCTATGAGCACTGCTCCGGCAATTTTTTCTTCCGTCGTGAGGGTAAGTTCCTTGTCTTTGAGCACATGTTCTGCTTTCAGGGTGCCGAAGTGACTGAGATCAATCCGCAGGAGTCTGCCGCCGGCGAAGTAGAGCAGCATGCCTGCAAAGGAAATAATGGTCATGTACACGATGAAAATGCCGGAAGAGACCGTCAGTCCCGTTGCTTCCGCAAGTGCCGTCATGCATACCTTGGGGAAGACCTGATAGGGCATGATGGTTCCCCCGAGTGTGGCCATCTGCAGCACGCCGACGAAAAGAAAACCTGCTTCTCTGGAAAGACGCCTGTATCCCGTAATGTCGCATATACTGATGAGGATGGTCCACATGAAGAATATGACGGCATAGGTCATGATGAAGATGCCGAGAATGTAGGCTGCCAGAAAGAGCATGAAGACAAACATCCACGGCCGCCCTTCGATGAATTTCCGGGAAAGAAAGAACAGGGCGATCTTGTTGCTGAGGCCCGAATGTTCCGCATAGGCGGCAATGATGAAAAAGAAAAATATTTGAAGGAAGGTACTGTTGCCGAATCCGATGTTGAAGGCCTGCGTCACGGAACAGTAGCCGCTTAGCCCCAGTGCCACGAGTCCGGCAAAGCTTGGCCAAAGCATGCCGACGAACATCCATGCGTAGATGAGCCCGAGGAAAACACCGAGTACTTTCATGCCCATGGGCGTTATGTTGCCTGCAGGGGGCAGAAAGCCGGTTCCCAGCATGATGAGAAACATGACGCCTATGTGCATGGAACGGGAAAAGAGTTTCATGGGGGCCTGCCTTTTTTCTGGGGAAAATCAGGAAGGCAGCCGGAGTTTTCCGGCTGCCCGGAGAAGTGCTACTTCAGAGCCTGATAGATGACGGCGCCTTCACAGTCGGCCGGAAGAGGAAGTCCGGTAAGGGCGCATGCGGTAGGAACCACGTCCACGGCGCGTATGCGGCGGGAGAGCCTGGTGTGTTCCTTCACGCCGGGACCGAGCATGGCGAAGAAGGCCTTGACGGACGTGCCCTTGTAACTGTGCGTGGTGAGGGAGGTACCGTGCACTCTGGTCCATTCGGGGTTGAACACGAAATAGATGTCGCCCACGTTTTCGCCGTACAGTCCGAGCACTTCCATTTCCTGCCTGTTGAAGGCGAAGCAGACGGGCCGGCGTCCGTGTTCGTCCTTGTAGTCGAGCAGCTTCTGAATGATTTCCTTCACCAGAGCGTCGTAATCCTTGGGATCGACGATGCCGTCAGGATCGCGACCCTTGAGGTTGAGGTAGACGTAGCCCGATCTCTGGCCGATGGCGCGGGTCTTGGACCAGTCGATGACGGGGGAACCGGAGGAGCGGTCGATGGAAAGGTAGCCCATGTCTTCAAACACTTTGCCGCCTACGGCCCACGGGTCGCCCATGAGCGGAGCTTCGCAGCCGGCTTCCTTGCTCATGCCGCCGTGATCGGAAGCAAGAACGATGACGGTGTTTCCGTCGTTCAGCTCCATCATCTTTTCGACGAAATGGTCGGTGATTTCGTAGTATTTTCTTACAATATCAAGATAATACCCCGCCTTGTCCCCGCTGTATTCCTCAAGAATCAGGTTCTGATAGTTGTGGTTGCAGCAGTCAAGCGCATGGCAGTGCATGTAGAACACGTCCCACGGCTTGTTCCGGGCAAGATAGAGTACGGCATTTTCTATCCAGGTATACATTTCGGCCTGAGTCTCGAGCATGATGTCGTCGAGTCCGCAGTTGGACATATGCATCATGGGGCCGACATGTTCCAGAAGTTCGTCGCAGAGAGAGGAGGGATGGAAATATTTGCTGTTGGAGCTGTCAAGCACATAGCTGCGGTACAGCTTGAAACTGGAACCGTCTTCGGAGACTTCCAGCAGCTTGATCTTGTAGTACACCGTGGCGATGTGACCGTTGAGCAGGAAGGAATCTTTTATCCAGGGGCTGAAACTGCCGATGGTGACGGTGACCATGGGGGTCTTGTCCTTCGCCGTCTGATAGAGCTCGAGGGTGTCGTATTTTCCGTTGCAGGAAGAAAGGATTCTGCCGTAGCGGCTGATTCTTCCCTCCTGCATATGCAGAACGGTGCGCAATTCTTCGCCTTCGCGGAAGATAGGGCAGTTGTGATTGTCTATCTTGAACTTGATGGTACGGGCGTCGATGCGCTTGTCGTCGCCGATGACGAATTTTTCAGTCTTCTTTTCCTCATAGTCGCAGACTTCGAAATCGAGATTCTCAATATCGTCTTCCACGACGCAGGAAGCACCGGTGTTGTTCTTTTCGTGATAGGATGACGCTGCTTCCGTGAAGGATACGTCGCCGAAATAGAAGGCCTCGCCTTCGCAGTAGGCTTTGGAATTGGGGTTGATGCCCGTGCCGTCGACGGCGATGATGTCTTCATGAGTGGGAGGCCAGGAAGTGGGGTAGTTGAAGACGATGGCCTTTTTCCCTGCCTTGATGGCTGCGTCCCAGAGAAATTCCGCTTTGCACAGCTTGGAGTTGAAGCCTACGTCCAGATGGGTGAGGCTGTTGCCGAAGGTATGGTTCCAGTAGCAGGTGATGCCGTGAGTTCCCGGATAGGCCCCGGTTGCCAGAGTGGCCCAGTTGGGAGGCGTGATGGTCGGCTGGACGCCGAGCATGCCCAGATCCTCCGCAGCCGTGCCGCTGTCGATGAACTTTCTGATGTTCGGCAGATATCCTTCGTTCAGAAAACGGGACATGAGAAGGGGATCAGCTCCGTCGATTCCGAGGAAGAGAAAGCGCTTGTTCGACATGGGAAACTCCTGAAAGAAAAGTTGAAGTCTTATCTGTCAGAAGTTCTACCTCTCATGTGAGAAAAAAAACTTGGTAAATACCAGCTATGCGGCATGAAGATGTTCAGTCATCGTTTTTTTCCTTTCTGAAGGAGACACAGGCGTCTTGCAGCCGGGCAACGTCGGGAATGACGATCTGCTTTCCCCGTCGAATGATGATGCCCTGATGTTCAAGGGAAAGGAGGAATTTGCTTATATTGGTCACATGCGTTCCGACAAGTTCGGCCATGTCCTGTCGGGAAAGAAAGGTATCTATCTGTACCTGGTCGCTACTGTTGTCCCGGGCAAGATAGCAGAGGGAAAACAGCAGCTCCATGAACCTGCTCAGGCATGAATCCTGAGAGGTGTTGATGAGTCTTTGTATGATGGATTCATATCTTGTATATATCTGATTGGTGAGTTCTTCGAAAAGATCATTGTCCACAAGGGAATTGATGAAGTAAGATTTATCTATCCGCATGATTTTTGTCGTTTTCAGACAGATGATGCTTTTCTGAAAATTCAGGTTGAAGGTGGGAATCATGCATCCGCTTCCGAGAATCCACAGCAGCTTTTTCTGTCCTTCAGCATTGAAGACATAAATCTTGATGATACCGCTTTTAATAAAATAAATGAATTTTTTTTCCAGATGAAGCGTATCTTTCGGGGAAAAGGTTTTCGTCTGTACGGAATTTGTGTTGATGACGGAGAGAAAATGGTCATCCTCATGAAAATATATGGAGTGGGGAGAGAGCATGGAACCCCCTTCGACCGGGTCGATGTTTCGTGAGAGTACATTTCATGAAAGAAACGTGCGCCTGAGCATCGTGCCTTTGTGCGAATGTTGGTATGCGTTGAAGCATAATTCTGTTGTACGGCTTGTACTTGTTCTGCGCAACATTTATGGATCGGGCTGATGCAGTTCCAGGATGCGGCGGACATGTAGCATGAAAAAAGCCGTGTTTTCTTGGGAAAACACGGCTTTTCCGTCTTGCGGAGCAAAAAGGTTACAGCGTGGCCTTGTAGGCGTCGGCGGACATGAGGCCGTCAACGGCGGCCATATCTTCGGGCTTGATGCGGATGAGCCAGCCCTTGTCGTAGCAGGAGGCATTGAGCAGCGTGGGCGTGCCGTCAAGGTCGCCGTTCACGGCGGTAACTTCGCCGGCTACGGGCATGAACAGCTTGTTCACGGACTTGATGGATTCCACTTCGCCGAATTCATCGCCCGCGCCGAAGCTGTCGCC
>NZ_CALUWV010000017.1 GCF_944324575.1 uncultured Mailhella sp.
TGCGGGAGTAACTCAGTGGTAGAGTGCAACCTTGCCAAGGTTGAAGTCGCGGGTTCAAATCCCGTCTCCCGCTCCACGAAAGAATCAAGGCTTACCTACGTAAGCCTTTTTTCGTATGCGGGCATAACTCAACGGTAGAGTGTCAGCTTCCCAAGCTGAAGGTTGCGGGTTCAAATCCCGTTGCCCGCTCCAGATATTTCAAGGGGCCGTAAGCGCATTGCTTATGGCCCCTTTTCTTTTTGCAATCATATTTTCGACCTTCGGATGGAAAATTCTTCCGATCCCCGGCAAAACAGCGGCAAAAATACGTGCAAAAGGCCCTCCGGCAACTGCCCTCCTTCTTTCAGTCTTCCCCTTCTGCATCCTTCACAATTTTTATGGCGATCTGAAAAACAAGAATAACGATCGCGAGCCAAGTTGTCGGTTTGATGGATGACGCCATGACCATCTTTTTCAAGTAGCGTTTGTTGAAGAATGCGGAACATGGTCGGTGCCAGTCCACGAAGGCGGTAATAACTTCGGCTCATGGGAGCATGATGCCGATGAAAAGGATATTGATCCCCATACCGGCCCCAGTCATTGAACTGCCGTTATCGTGTCCGTGACGGCACCAGGAACAACCGGATAACCGCCCGCCGTTCCGGCAGAATCTTGCCGTGCTCCGCGCAGCTCCTGCGCTTCTGTGGTAGTGCGGCTCTTTTTCAAAAAAAAATCCCCGCCATGCTCCGCTTGCGCCATCTGCAAAAAAGCAATCCCGTAACCTACCGTTTTTTTTTATTCTTGTGTCTTTGCACGCCGGATTTCCGTATAGGCGCTTCAAAAATTCTTTTTTTTATTCAGTATGTGCTTGACAAGAACTTGGTTTTAGATTTTATTGAAAAAAAATTTATCATCTTTCATTCCAGTTCATATACATATAAATATAATACTTATTGATATCGTTTATTATCAATACCTGTCATAATATATTATACTGTTCATATCAATTAAATTATATCGAAGGCTGTTATGACAAATTTCATATTTTTTACTGATGCATACATGACTGTATATTTATTTGAAAAAAATAAATATACATCATATAAAATTATCCTATGTATCCTATGGTGTGCGTTGACGATCATTCTTTCAGGCAGTTCTTCCTCGGCCTCGAGCTATGATGTCATTGAAAATCTATGCCCGGAAGCCATGTCTGAAGAGAATTATCGCTCTGTCGTCAAAGAATTCTCCTATCGTATGAAGGATGCCGTTGAAAGCTACGGATGTGATGTCATTCCTGTATATTACGCTTTTGAACCAAACGAAAGCATAGCCATGCTCGACATCATAGAAAACTCTGAAGATATGATGCGCAGCATGACAGCTCTGTTCAAAAAAAGACCGGAACTGGCAGAAGCCTTTCACAACAATACCAAATTGATTCTGCCGCTTTCCCAATACCTGGGCGACAGCAATGCTCTTTCCCAATATATTGATCTGCTGCAAACCATGACCCGCCAGCAGTATGCAGTGTTTTCCGAACCGGAAAAGGATTCCAACATCCTTCTTGCCCGCCTGCTGATCCCCGGCCTTTCGGCATTGAAATTAAAAAAGACTTTTTCGCCCAAGGAAATGGAACTCCTCATTCCGCTGTTGGCATTGTCCCATTCCTGGTCCGATGACCAATATCTTCCCGCGCTTGCCGCGCTCCCCAATGACTCCTGCGACGTATACAAGATGCTTCTTCAGGAATGGGGCATTGAGGAAATGCAGAAACTGATCAAGCTTACTCCACATGCCGTCACCAGCATTCTCCCGCCCATGACGTGGCGGGAAATCGCCCATCTTTTTCCTGCCGGAAGCTATCCAACACCTGAGCGATTCCGCACCATGCAGCAGCGCTACATTCAGGTACAGCACATGCTCTACGGGGAAACGGCCCGGCACTACTCTCCTGCCTGGGGTGCAGAAGTATGCGCGGCCCTTGCCGACGCTCTGGTGCAGGGACTCATGGAGGCAGACTTTCAGCAGGAAAAAGACATCAGAAGATTTCTTTCCTGGCTCGTCTCAGACAGTCTCTTCTTTCGCGACATCGTCTCCGTTTCCCCATGTCAGGAAATAAGCAACATCACGCTGTTCGGCATTCTGCTGGCTCAACCTGAAAAAAAACATCTCGGCGGTCTGGCTGACTGGTATGCCAAGGGCGATCTCGCCAGGCTGCTGAACAACTGGACAAGAACAACAAGCCCTCAAAAGTTTGCCGGCATCTTTACGGGTGACACCCCGACTTCTGAAAACATCTATCTTGCCAGCATGATGAGCCTTTCCGTAAAACGACGGGCCCTGCCGCCCGAGCAGCAGAAGCTGCTTGACCAGCTGCTGACCTCTCTGCCCGGACCGGAAGAACCGGTGTGGCTCGCTCCGACATTTCTCGCCTCCGTGGGAGATACCCTTTTCTCCATCATGCAAAAAAGACAGTTCTCCCGCCAATATGATGTGGCAATACGTCTTCTGCAGTTCGGTTTCCCGGACAGCGATTCTCCGTCTCTGTATCAATACTTCTGTGCAGGCAATCCTCCCGGCAGTCCCGATGCCCGCAAAGCACTGCTGGAACGGGGCAGTCTGCCGGAAGACACGCTGCTGCGCTCAGGCTTAACCATCAAAGGAAAACTGGAAAACGTTACAGGCGTAGATCCCATCAAGGCACTCATCTATACCAGCAACGTATTGGATGCCATTGATATAGCCTGCCAGATATGCTCCTTTGTCTATCCTCCCGCACGTGCCGGCTCCGCCGTGGCAAAAATCGGCACTGCCATGATAAGCCGCGGGATAAAAAAGTCCGTCAAAATCGCAGGATCACGGCTGGCCATACGCAGAGTTTCCATGGCAGGAGCAAGGCAGCTTGTTCAGGGAAAAACGGCAACGTCCGCAGCCAAAGGCGCCAGAAACAAGGGGCGTACGCTTCCCCGTCGCCAGCCGAACTCTTCCCCCGAGGGGCTCGATCTCGACAACATTCTGAAACTCATGGAACTATATGACATGCTGCAGAATGCATTCGGCCGTGATCCGGAAAAATACATGCCTGACTGGAGCGAAGTACAACTGCTTTGTCCTGGCCAGACGAAAAATGAAAATACGCTGAAGGAGATGAACTTATGAAAAACAGACAGGGAATACGCATATGGAGCTTCTGGGTAGCCCTTTTCTGCGCGCTTCTTCTCCTGGCGCCGTCACCGGGAGTGGCGGCCCGCAGTGCAAGCAGCATCATGACCAGAATACTTCGACATGCCGACGAGGCGGCCGAACTGGGCAGACAGTCGGGGCAGGTTCTCAATGCCGCGGACAAGGCAAATATGCTGAAACGCTTTCCTCATCTGGCGACCAAAGGCGACGACGTCATTCTGGGCGCAAAAATGGTGGAGGACTTCGCCGCAGCAGGATCTAAACAGGCCCGTCTGATGGATGCCCTGGATAACCCCGTAAGTCTGATGCGCATGGAAAAAAACATGCAAAAGACGTGGAGCCGCGTCGACGACATCGCTACCGTCATGGCTTCGGCAAAAGGCGGTCTGGGAGATCTGCGCAGGCTTCCCGCGCTGAGCAATCTGCCGCAGCAGACCTTAAACAACATTTCGAACATATTGGGGAACTACAAAGCCACAGCCAACGCGACCATGAACATGCTGCGTCGCGGCGGGAAAAAATCCATGGAGGTTCTGGAAACGCTCAAGAAGTACCTGCCAGATCCCAATATGCGCAACCTTGCTCTCGGTCTGATGGCCTGGCATATGATTGATCCCGACGGCGCGGAAGAAGCTATCTCCAACTTTTTCAGAGATCACGCCATTCCTCTGATGACAGCGCCTGTCAAAGGCACAGTTGAAGGATTGACCAAGGGTGTCACCGATCTGGACAATGCCGCGGTTCCCTTGATGGACGCCATAAAAAATCTCCATTCCGAGATACTCATCTTCATCGCCATTGTTATCTGCGTGTGCTTCAAGCCTTGTCGCCGCACCATTCTGGCCCTTCTGGCCCTGCCGTTCAATTGCCTCACCAGAAAAATTCATGAAATCGACTCAGGCTCCGGGCTCTCCCGGTCAGAAAAAAAGAAAGGCGCCTCTCCCTCCTTTGACGCCAGCAAATTCAACGCCGACCTGCACAGAGGCAGCAAATGCAAGATCAGGAAATAATGCAGCACATCAACATCGTTCTCATAGGCCCGAAGCACTCCGGGAAAACCATCTTTCTGACCGCTCTGGCGAATTGCAGCAGCATTACCGTCGAAGACCCGGAAAGCATTGCAAGTCTGAACGACAACTGGAAACTTCTCCAGAAAGGGGAAACTCCTCCGGCAACGGCCGGAACGCTCAAGGACATACAGCTGGCCTTCCGCACCGAAGCCGACGGATGCTCTTACAACGTCAACATCCTCATATCCGATTACGACGGACATTTTGCCGAGACCCTGAGCCGCGATACGGAAGACAGCCCGGAAAAGACGGCGTTGTGCAAAAAAATCAGAGAAGCAAACGGGTTCATCTTCTTCTTTCCCTCCGCCGATGAAGACGATCTCTCCATCATGGAAGAGCTGCGAATGGAAATCGGCTACTTCATCAGCCTGCTGAGAGAAATATACAACGAGGATGAACGCATCGCCACACCCGTCGTCCTTGCCGTCAACAAGTGGGACAAAAACAGCGCCTTTCAGACGGAACAGGAAGACAGGGCGGCTGCGGAGCATATTGAGTCCGTTGAAATCTATCGCGTCATCAGCGACAAGCTCAAAAACTTCTTCAGCGACCTCACCATACTGCCCATGTCGGCCTACGGCCATAAGACACCGGACTCTCATCCCGTACCGGGGCAGATGCATCCGTATCGCACAGACGAGGCAATACTCATTCTCGTCCGCCGCTTCTTCAGCAATCTTCAGGAACGTGTTTCCACACTTGAGGCAAACGGTCAGTTTGTGGAACTCGCCGAATATCTGCTGTACTGTGCGCCCCTCTGGCGACGCTGTGAAGGTTTTGACTACGCCGACATGCTGGAGAAGGCTCTCGACCGAAGTTCTGCCGCTCTCTTCGAGAAGGTAAGACACTGCACCACCCTCAGCGAATTTGACAGCAGTTTTCATGCTGCGCCCGAACACAGTCTGCAGGAATACTTCAGCGACGAGCAACAGCAGCGCATCAACGACATCAGACAGGCCTTGCAGCAACAGGAGAACAAAAAACGTCTGCGCCTCAGTTTCCGGGTACTCAGCCTTTCCGCCGTTCTGCTTCTGGGCGGATACATGGGCCATTTACACTACAAGCGCGCCGCCGACTACTCCGCGGTCATGAACAGCACCGCTTCCGTGTATGACACCATCGCTCTGCTCAACGATTACGAAAAAGCCTACGCCAACAACCCGCTTCTGCTGGGCCTCTACAGAAACAACCTGACAGAGGTCCGCAACCTTCGCGACATGCTCGTAAAAAAGATGCGCGACGACTTCTCTCAAAAAATGGCACAGGTGCAGACGACGACCGATGCCTGCGAACGGGCTGCGCTCGCCGATCACCTGCTGTCCGATGTCGCCTATATCGAACCGGCACTCACCGACCGGGTACAGACGCTGCTCCAGCAAAGCCAGACCATATGCCAATGTCGGGCATCCGTGGAGGATCCGCAGGTGACCCGGTATGATCTGGACAAACTGCGTCTTGAAATCAAAACTCTGCCCGATTCGGAGGAAGTCAAAACCCTGCTCGCCCGCATCGACGAACGAAGCGAAAGTCTCCGCGAACGCGATATTGCACAGGCACTCGACCAGCTCTCTTCCCCCACGCAGGACAACGACGGCTACGAACAGGCAAAACAGCTGCTCATGCAGTACGCAGACGATCCTTCAGCAACCATTCAGACAAGACTCGCCAATATCAGACAGAGCCTGGGAGAACGACTGTACTATGCCATCCTGCACCGCGTTTCAGGCATCTCCGAACAGACGCTGGAAAAAAATATTCATGAACTCAGGGAGTTCATCAGCAGGGAGGCAGAACAGGGGCTGCTCAGCGAAGAATACAAGCAGGGCATCTCCAATGCCATGCAGCGCAAGGTGGAAGCCATCGACAGAGCCGTCATAGCAGGCATCGGCAGGGAAATCCTGTCGCTGAACGACCTGGCAGACAGAGAAGAAACGCTGCACTATCTCGACGAAAGACTCGCAGACGTCACTCTCGACTATGGTCTGTTCCGCTATCAGCGTCCATGGGACTTGAGCAACACCGTGGAACTTCTTCAGAAAGACACGGAACGGTATAAAAACGCTCTGACATTCGGCCTCGACGTTGACTGGTATATTTATGCCCGCAAAGGAAACCCGCTGGGAGCAGGCTGCGGCTGGGTAAAAAACAACGAACTCACCTTCCAGTTCTCCCCCACCAGCGGTCAGGACGTCTCCGGCAGCTCTTCCGATTCCACCTACGTCTGCAACGCTTCCGACATGCCCGGCTTTGAATCCCGCTTCAGTTTCGGCACAAAGACGATTTTTCCAAGTCACGGCACCCTCACCATCTCTCAAACCGACACCATCGACTGGCTGAAGGAATCTTCGACCGTGCAGTATCTCAATATCACGGAGGAAGATATTTTCTCCCTGCTGAAATCCGGCAACATACTCCATAAACAGCTGGGTCAGGATTTCGCCCTCATCCTCAGAAGGAGATGACCATGCTCCTCAAGGTCGCCCATCATTTCTGGCAGAACAATGAAAACGCCACATGGTCTCCCTCTGAGTTTCCCGTCCCTGAAATCGAAGCAGAAATCAAAAAGCAGTATGAACGCCTCCAGACGGAACGACCGTCATGGAAAACGTTCGGAACCGTCTGCGTTTTTTTTGACTACAGGCCAGGAAAGGATATCTATGGAAGAACGATAGTTCCCATCTCCTTTGCCTTTCTGCGCAACTGCAGAAATCCTTCCCGCAGCGCCGCGGCCGTACTCCCCGTACTGGCGAAGGCGCCTCGAACGGCAACGGAGATACATGTTGATCTCCCCTGGGAAAAAACGCTGCTGAGCGCCCGTTGGGGACGAGCCGTCCTGATTCCGGGGCTGCTTCTGCTTTTGGTCGCAGGAGTGCTGTTCACCATGTTCATGTCAAACTCCGACGTGCCGCCCTCACCCCCGACCCAAAACATGCCGTCTCATGAAAACGCTGCCGACGACGGAAAAATGCAGGCCTCTCCCCCTCGCCCCGCTCAAGCAGAATCTGCAGCACGTCAGCCCGTCGAGCTTCGGCAGCCGCCATCTCTGTGCTCGCGAGAAGACCTCATGGAAAGTCTCTACCTGTGTCCATCCATATACGCACGCCATCAGTGTCAGAGCGGCAGTCAGCGCATCCCCTTTGAGACGTGGCTGGACAAGACGGACGATTCCCGGTGCGACTTATGGAAAAGAAGCAGCCTGAAACAGTATGTGAAAAAGGATCAGCCGCTGTCCCAAAAGGACAGACAACTTATTGATACGTTCTTCTTACAGCAAGAGAGACAAAAATGAAGCGCAATACGTTAAAAAAACTTCTCATTGCAGGATCAGTCCTTTCATTATTAATGATATTTTTAATGCTCTACAGCTGCATGCGGCCATTCGAGGCATCAAGGCATGAACAGGTCGTACAGCAAGAACGCCCAAGAATAATGGAGTCTTATAATTCTTTTATCAGCAACTGGAATCAGTTTGCCGAGGCATATTCTTTCCACTATCGTCTCCTCGGAAACAACGCATCCTCGCCAGCCTCTGTGCTGAACACTCTGCAGCAGTGGTGTACCGCCTTCTGCCAGCCGCCTTCGGAGCAGTACAAGGCGGAACTTGCCCGCATGACGAACGAACTTCCTGCAAGTACCTTTCAGGCTTATGAAAACTTTCGACGCAAACACTATCGGGAGCAAAAGCTCATTCTCAGCGGAAACATGTCCGAACAGGAACTGGCCCATGCGCTGAACGCCTATGCGGGTACCAGCAAGAACGGAGAGATTCCCAACTACCTTACACCGGACACCGTAAAAAACATCTTATACATGAATAATCTGTGTATATTCTTCAATGGGGAAAAAGACCTTCTCCATGAACAGGGCATTGACACCAATATTTACCGCTGCAGTGATCTTACCACCCACGGAGCCTATCCCTATCTCGACAGCATGATAAAATAATTTTCATCCATCCTGAAAAATACGTGTGCCGTCAGAAATGTTGCCTGTGATTTTGGCTGATGGGCTTCTGTCGTGCCATTTGCCTGTTGCAGACATTCGCGTTCGAAAGATTTGCCGGCATACCGACAAAAGCTGCGTTTGCCGCGCTCCGGTGCGCGTCTGCCGCTCCGGGGAAAAACAAGCATGAACCCCTGAGCCCCAGTACACCTGACACGGAAAGAGGACGCGAGTGATCTCATGCGTCCTCTTTCCTTAAAAGATGCTTTATCTGCAAAGAACAATCTACCGGTCTCAGGCTCAGCCATCAGTGACATCTGCCGGACTGCCCCGATTTACCCGATGTTCTTCCGAAAAACATGGCCGGCAAGGGGCGGACGTGTCTTTCTTCTCACCTCAGCATCTCCGCACCCTTACCGGTATTTCTCACGAAAACAGGCTGCTATTTTCCCCACTTTCACCTGCGTCTTCATGTACCTGCAAAAATAGAAAACTCACCGATCATTCTGTGTAATCAATGTCATCTGTTCCCTGTATCAGTATACAATAAACACGCACCTGAAACTTTCATGAAATATGCGATAAATTGATAACCAGCTATTTATATCATACTTACCATGATCGAAGTTATCCCATGTCGAAATAGCGATTATGACGCTTACGCACAGCTCCTACAACAGGAATCAGACAGAAGATAAGGGAAACTACCAGCATACAGAGCGAAATAGGCTGTTCAACAAAAATCGACAACGAATGATCGGAAATTGTCATACTTTGCGTAAAGCCTGTTTCCATCATGGGTCCAAGAATGAGGGCAAGAATAAGCGGAGCCAGGGGAATACTGAGTTTTTCCATGATAAAACCGATCAGTCCGAAGCTCAAAGCGACTAAGATATAAAAAGTGCTGTTTCCTGCGGCAAACGCCCCTGTCACGCAAAGAATCACAATGGCGGCTCCCAGCAAGACATCGGGAATGGAAAAAACAAATTTTGCAATCATCCTTCCTAAAAAAAGGCCCATGGGTCCGAGAAGAAAGTTGGCAAGGAAAAATCCGACAATAATTACATATGCGATATTGGAAGGATCAGCGAACAAGGCAGGTCCGGGCCGCAGACCGTGAATCATGAGGGCTCCGAGAAAAAGAGCGGAAGTTCCGTTGCCGGGAACCCCGAGGGACAGAAGCGGCACCATGGAACCGCCGACGACCGCATTGTTGGCTGCTTCCGGAGCCGCAACGCCTTCCGGCACACCGGTGCCGAACTCCTTATCCTTGTTGCGGGCCTTCGCCAGATCGTACGACATGTAAATGGCCATGACCTGACCGGCACCGGGCAAAATGCCGATAATCGTGCCCAGAAGAGAACTCGTGCCTATGACCGGAAGAAGTTTGCGGAAAAGCGAAAATGACGGCAAAGTCTTGCCGATTCTGATTCGGGAAACATCATCGTCATCCGCCATTTTTGTCTTCTGTCCCAGTCTTTCCATCAATTGAAAACCGGAAGAAATACCGAAAAGACCGATGAGAGCCGCAACAAACGGAATACCGTCAAGCAGCTCGAAGTAGTTTCCGACGAAGCGGGGAAAACCGTTTTCCGGGCTCATACCAACCGTGGAAAGCAGAAGTCCCAGCAGACAGGCGACCAGTGTCTTTGCGGCATTCTTGCCTGCCATCCCTGCCACGGAAGCCAGCCCCAGCACCCCAAGAGAAAAATATTCCGCAGGCCCGAAATACAGTGCATATCCGGCAAGCGTAGGAGCAAAAAACATGAGACAGACCGCACTGAACAGTCCTCCCATGATTGAACTGATGGTGGAAATGCCAAGAGCAAGGCCCCCCTGCCCCTTCAACGTCATGGGATACCCGTCCATAACGGTTACCATCGAGGACGCCGTACCGGGAATGCGCAACATAATGGCGGGAAAGGATCCTCCATAGCACGCAGCCGTATACAGACCGGCCAGCATGAGCAGCGCCTGAGCAGGGTCAAGATTAAACGTAATGGGAATAAGAACTGCAATGGCAATGACGTCATTGATGCCGGGAATGGCGCCAACTACCAGTCCGAGGAAAACACCGAGTATAAGCCAGACAAAAAATTCAGGACTCAGAACCGTAGAAAATGCAGCAAGAATTTGTTCCATGGTCATTCCTTACCTAGTACAGAAATATTGGGACTGCGGTTCCACCCCACGGCAGGCGGCTTTTGCCGCCTGCCCTTTCTCAATGACTACAGACCAATGCCGAGGCTTTCAAACGACGCCGGCAAAGGCACTTCCAAAAGAACATGAAAAAGAAAGAAAATAACGCCGGGAAACACAAGGGAGAACAGCACGGCAATAAGTTTATGGGCATAGCCTCCATTAAAAATGGTCAGAAGACTGAGGAGACTTGCAGCAAGGAAAAAACCTGCTCTGGGAAGCGCCGCAAAAAAACCGAGAATCAGAATGACCTGTATGATGATCTTGCGATAGCGCACCAGGGAAAACTGAAACGCAGGCCCTTCCTTGAAGAACGCTCTCACTGCAAGGAAGGCAGAGCTTACGCCAAGACAGCCGGCGACGAGCAGAGGAAATTCCTTGTCTCCTTCAGGATACTGCCAGGCAACGGCAAGAACCGTTAGGCTTATAAGGAGGAAAAACAGATAGATAAAAAAATCCTGCTTCCATATCCCCATGACCGACCTCATTTGCTGTTGATCTGATTCTGAAGCAGATAGCTGCAGGTGTGGGCGATGTTGTCCATCTGCTGCGTAAACGCGGCGCTGTCCATGTATACGCAGGGGAATCCGGCTTTCTTCATGCGTGCCTGAAACTCGGGACTGTTTATGATGCTGCCGAAAATGTCATTGAGCTTTTTCACGACCTCATCGGGAGTGCCGGCCTTTACGGCGAGACCGCGGGTAGTTCCCCATTCCGAGGAGCGCACGCCGTCCTCGCCCTCATAAAAGAAACCGATGCTCGAAAAAGGAGTAAGGTTTTCAAAGCCTTCATATTTCTTATCGGACATAATGCCTATGCAGCGGATCTTCCCGGCCTCAAGGTTGACGGAGGCCTCTCCAAGGCTCAACAGCGCAGCTTCCACATGTCCGCCCAGAAGCTGGGTGATCTGCATGCCGCCGCTCTTCGCAACCACATAAGAAAACTGGACATTGAACTGCTTTTCGAGAAGCATGCCTCCAAGCTGCGGAATGTTGCCGGGGGCCGAAATATTAATGATGAGCTTGCGCTGTTTGGCTGTTTCCATGAAGTCATGGATGTCCTTTATCGGAGAGTCGGCACGTACGACCACGACGGTAGGATCCTGACAGAAAGCCGCGACCGGCTGAAAAGAGTCCGTCTTGAACGGCGTCTGTCTGGTCAAAGAAGCAATAACCGTCGTCGGCGTATACCCCAGCACGGTATAGCCGTCTGCGGGAGCCTTGAAGACGGCCGTGCTCCCGGCAATGGAACCTCCGGCAGGCATGTTCTCTACAATGAGCTTGTGTCCGTTGATGTATTGTCCGGCAAGATCCGACATCATGCGAATAGGAACATCGACTCCGCCACCGGCACTGTAAGGTACGATGATTCTAATATTCTTTGAAGGATATTCAGCAGCAGAAACAGGTTGAGAAGCCAGAAAGCATGTTGAAACTGCGAATGCGAAAGCCAGAATTTTACGGAACATATGAAGTCTCCTGAAAAGAAGTTAAACAACATGTCTGTGTTCATCCGTTGCCATGATGGTCAAAAAGACGTTTTCCCATTGCCTCCTGAGGATTCAAAAAAAGCAGAAGAGTATTTATACAGAGCCGGCACACCTCCCGTATGAATGAAAAGTACATTGGAACCTTTCGGAAAATAACCGGTACGCAGCAGATCAATAAGACCGGCCATGGCCTTCCCCGAATACACGGGATCAAGAAGAATGCTTTCCGTGCGGGCCATGAGTCTGACAGCTTCCACCATGCCAGCATTGGGAAGAGAATATCCCGGATAGAAAAACTTATCGAAGCAGTGCACCCGTTCAGAAGGAAATTCTTCATTAATTCCAAGATAATGTAGAGTATCCGAGGCCAGATTCCGAACTTTTTCGGTCTGAGCGTCAGCAGGACGGCTTACGTCGCAGCCGATGACTTCGATATTGGTCTGGTCCACATAAAAGCCCGTCAGCAATCCGGCCTGCGTGCCCGCGCTGCCGCTGGGAACGACGACATACTGAATATCAGTATCCATCTGAAACATCTGCTGCGTAATTTCCTGCGCGCAGTTCATATAACCGAGCGTCCCCATGGGATTCGACGCTCCCCCGGGAATGATATAGGGACGTCGCCCCTCACGGATCAGCTCGTCCGCAAGCTCCTGCATGGCCTCGGGAGAAGAAGCGTCACCGGGAATGACTTTGATTCCCTTCACTCCCATGAGGTGATACAGCAGATTATTTCCCGTAGCCCGAGGATCATAGCTGTTCTTCACTCTCTCTTCGAGAACCAGATAGCAGTCGAGCCCTTCATGAACGGCCCACGACAATGTCAGACGGCAATGATTGGACTGAACACCGCCGCAGGTAATAACGCAGTCGGCCTTCTTCTCCAGAACGTCGGCCATAACAAAATCAAGTTTCCTGGTCTTGTTGCCTCCGGCGCATCCGGGAAGAAAGTCGTCCCGCTTTATATAGATATTAACCTCACCGCCGAGCGCTTGGGAAAGCCCCGGCAAAAAACAAACCGGCGTAGGCTGCTGAACATAGCCTCTGCGTTTAAACCTGGTAAGCTTCATCGCTCCTCCAGAACGTTAAAAATTTGAAGGTTATAACTTCTCAGTAAAGAAGTTTTGAAGGCTCAAAAGCATTGACCACTTCTATGGCCAGAGCATCCGTGGCATCGATGATGCTTTTGCCGAAAAGCTCCTTTTCGGTGATGGCGAGGGGAATTTCCGTGCATCCCAGCAAAATGGCGTCAACATCCTTTTCGGAAAGCCGAAGTGCCGCGTTAAGAAGTATCGCTCGCGATTCGTTGGATATGTGAGGCGTCGTTTTCTTTATGCCGAAGAAAGGACTGTTGATGGCCTCCTGCACGGTCGCGCATTCCTTATCGTTCAGAATAACCGGCGTAAAACCATATTTAATGAGCTCTTCCTGATACAGCCCCGTTTCCAGAGTGGCTACTGTCGCCAATATGCCGATATGGGAACCGGGACGGCAGGCTCTCTCTATCTGACGAATGCTGCTTTCAATAATATTGATGAACTGAACAGAATTGTCGTAGTTGTGAAGGGCATTGAGAGCGACATTCAGTATGCGCGGGTGATGGGCCGTATTGCACGGCATGGCGATGATCCTTGCACCGGACTGGGCAAGCTGCACCATGATTCTTCCGAGAGCTTCCCCGGGATTCTGACTTGTGCGCCCGAGAAGATAGGACGTTCGTATAGGCACTTCTCCGGGAAAGGAATAAAGCATGACCGGAAGATGTTCCTGATCTCTATCTGCTTTAGTTCGTTGAAAAATTTTTTTAACAAGGTCAAGACCCGCGTATGGGCCAAGACCACCGACAATGCCGATGTAGCCTTTACCGTGCATGATATACCTCCAAGAAGGAACGCACGCTTCTTCACGCAGGAAGAGTTATGGAAGGGGAGAAAAGAGAAGATAGTGAGGAAGGATGAGAAAAGGGACTTTTAAGGAGGGGCGTTTTTAAGGCAGAATTAATAACTTATATGTATTTTCTCTTTTTAAAAAAGAAAAATCGGACAAAGTCAAGAAGGAAAGAAAAATATACGAAAAAAATATCCTTTTTAATAATTCAACTCATGGAAAAATAAAAACATTTTAAACTTCGTCATCTCCGGCGCGCTCGCGCCGGCAAAAGACAGCTTTTCCCATTTTCCATCACAAGTCCTCCAGTGAACCGCCCTTTTTCAGCATGGAAGGATGCCTGTCGAGCGAAAGCTTTTTCAGCTTGGAGCGCAGCGTATTGGGATGCACGCCCAGAAGTTCCGCCGCTCCGCCCTCCCCGCTGATGCGGCCGTGCGTTTTGATGAGCGCCCGCAGAATGTATTTGCGAACAGCCGTCTCCAGCGTATCAAAGGGAGCGTTTTCCGGCTCTCTGCCGGACGGCTCCTCCACGCTTCTGATCCGGGTCGGAGTGCTGCCCCTCGTCATCTCCAGAGGATCGACCGAAACGACGAAGGGTTCGGACGTATTTCCTCCCCACAAGATGAATGCCCGTTCCACGGCGTTCTGAAGCTCGCGGATATTTCCGGGCCAGGCATACGAACAAAGCGCGTCCAGATTTTCAGCGCTGAGCTCCGGGACGGGACAATCCTGCTGCCGTGCCTTCTTCTGGATGAAGAACTTCAACAACAGCGGTATGTCTTCCGGCCGCTGCCTAAGCGGAGGAATCTGTATGGGAAACACGTTCAGCCGATAGAACAGATCCTCCCTGAAGGTTCCTTCCTTGACCATCATCGGAATGTTGCGATGCGTGGCGGCAATGATGCGGACATTGACGGAAATGGACTCTCTGCCGCCGACACGATACAACGTGCCCTCCTGCAAGACGCGCAGCAGACGCGTCTGAGCGGGAAGAGGCAGTTCCCCCAGCTCGTCGAGAAGCAGCACACCAAGATGCGCCTGCTCGATGCGCCCCTGCACCGTATGAATGGCGCCGGTAAAGGCTCCTTTTTCATGCCCGAAAAGCTCGCTGTCGATAAGCGTATCTGGAATGCATCCGCAGTTGACCTTGACGTAGGTATTAAAACCGCGCTCCGAAGCCCGGTATATGGCATCGGCCACGCCTTCCTTGCCGGTTCCCGTTTCCCCCAGAAGCAGAACCGGACAGTTCTGCTTTGCCACCTTCCATATAAGATCCACCGTGCTCTTCATGCCGGGAAGACTCGTCAGAGGCAGCATCTGCTGTTCGGCATTCTCGTCAAAAAATGAGTCGTCCCAGTTGGGCATGTTGTTGAAATAATGGGTAAGAATGTCTTCCAGTCCGAAAAGTCGGTGCGCATGCTCGCGGGTAAAGGAATTCTTCTTCTTTGAAATGAACATCAGTCCGCATATCATATTGTATTTATTGACGGCCCTGAACCGCAGGGAGGAAAAATCAACGGTGGGCATCATTTTCTTCAAAATGGATATGCTCGGCACGGTGTCGACGCGACTGCCGATGCGGACTGCACACTGCGGCGTATTATAAAGAGAAGCCTGCAGCTTTATGGGCGTTTCTATCTGCAGAAAGGAGTCCTTTCCATTGTCCTTGCGGGGAAACATGTAATATCGGCTCTTTTCCTTTTCCTGATTGGTAAAGGAAAACATGAGAAAGTCATAATCCAGTCGACCACGAAAAAAGGTAAAGAGTTTTTCCAGCAGTTCCTGAAGAGAGTGATGGTGAGCAAACAGCTCCGACAGCGCCTCTGTCATTTCATCGGGAAACTGAAAGCGTTCCTTGAAATCAGACTGGAAAAATATCTTCATGGCAACCTCGTCTCGTGGGAAGACCGAAAAATATACTCCTGCTGGCAAAATATCACGAAATATCGTGATTGAAAACGGCTGAAATGGTAAAAAAAAGCAATTCACCCCCTTCAGGGAGGCCTCCGGTTCAGCACTTCGGAATACGCCGAATGAAAAATATAAAAATATTATATAGTTATAATTTTTTTTCTTCATAATGGCCTGCTTCTTGCATGACGCATCTCGTAAGAGAAAACGCTGACCGGCTCTCAACCGGTCATCCCATACCCGTCCCCACAACCTGCAAGGAGTTACCATGAACCGTCTTCCCTTCACAGCCAAAGGCGTCATTCCCGCAGCTCTTTTACCGTTCCATGAAGACTGCTCCATTGATTTCGAGGAATTCAGAAGACATCTGAGCTATCTTGCCAACGTCAAGGGCGTCACCGCCATCTGCATCAACGGCAACGTGGCCCAGGTTCAGACTCTCACCCCGGAAGAACAGCGGCAGTGCATAGAACATGCCTTCGATGAAGTGGGCGGCAAGGTTCCCCTTCTTGTGGGCATCAACGCCGAAGGCAGCCAGCGCGCGGCTGAGCTTGCCGCCATGGCGGAAGCCAGCGGCGCTTCCGGCCTGCTGGTGTTTCCGCCGCACTTCATGTATCGCGGCGGTCATCTGCGTCCCGAAATGGCGCTCGTCCATTATAAGACCATTGCGGCGGCGTCCAGCCTTCCTCTGGTCATCTTCCAGTTCAAGGTGGGCAGCGGCCTGACCTATCCCGTGGAAACCGTGCGCCGACTCTGCATGGAGGTTCCCACCATCATCGGCATGAAGGACTCGTGCGGTGATCCCCGTCTGCATGAAAAGCACCTGCGCATGTTCCGTTCCTTCGACCGTCACGTCAGCATGCTGACCACTCACTCCGCCTGGCTGCTCAGCTCTCTGGCCCTCGGCTGCGACGGTCTCATTTCCGGTTCCGGCAGCGTGCTCGCCGACATTCATGCGGCGCTCTTTGCCGCCTTTGAAGCCAACGACCTTGTGCGCGCCCGCAAGATCAGCGACAGACTCTACCCCATTGTGGACGTTTTTTACGGAACGCCTCCGCTTCTGGACATGCATACCCGCATGAAGGAAGCGCTTGTCTATCTCGGCCGCATGAAGCGCGCGACGGTGCGTCCTCCGCTCTGCCCGCTTTCGGACGCCGAGCGTGAACGCATTTATGCCGCCATTGACGCCGTCGGCCTGAAAAAAGACGGATTTGAAGGGCTGACCTACTAAAAAAGAGCTCGGCGGCACCCTGTGCCGCCGGGCTTTCCCGTCAACTTCACGTCCATTGTCCGAGGAGAGCGTACCGTGAGCGATAAAACCATCGTCGAAAAAATCATCAGCGCGCACGCGGGCAGGGATCTTCACGCCGGGGATCTCTGCGTTGCAGAACTGGACTTTACGGCCGGCACGGAAACCAAATGCCCCAGAGCCGTCCGCATGTTTGAAGAGCTGGGACTGCCGCTGCACAGGCGCGAACAGGTGGCCATAGCCATGGATCACTTTGTCCCGAGCACGAATGCCCAGCGTACCAACAATCAAAAGAAGCTCCGGCAGTTTGCAGAAAAGGAAGGGATACGCCTGTTTCTTCCCGGCGAAGGCATCAGTCTTCAGCTTTTCATGGAACATCATCTTCTTTACCCCGGAGCGCTCGGCGGCATTGCCGACTCGCACGCGTCGTCTCTCGGGGCCGTCAACTGCTGCTGCCTCGCCATAGGCGAAACGGAGCTTGCCACGGCCATGGCGACGGGAAAGCTCTGGCTCAAGGTTCCGGAAAGCATAAAGGTAGAGCTCCGAGGCACCCTGTCGCCCGGCGTCAGCGCCAAGGATGCGGCCCTTGCCCTCATGGGGCTCATCGGTACGGAAGGCGCAAGCTATCAGGTACTGGAATTCTGCGGCGACGCGCTGAAAAATCTCGGCATGGGCGAGCGCTTCACGCTGTGCAACATGGTTTCCGACATAGGCGCAAAAACGGCCATCATGCCCGGCGACGAGCGCACCGAGGCATGGATGCTTGAAAAAAGCAACGCGCCCGGCCAGGTGGTCAACGCCGACCCGGACGCCTCCTACTGCCGGACGATCGAGCTTGATCTCGGAAGCATCGAACCCATGCTCTCCTGCCCGCATTCCGTGGACAACGTCCATGCGGTATCCGCAAAGGAGCATACGACGGTCAGTCTTGCCATCATAGGCTCGTGCACCAACGGAAGGCTCGAGGACCTGCGCGCGGCGGCAGCCGTGCTGAAGGACAGACACATTCATCCTTCCGTGCGCATGCTCGTCACGCCCGCGTCGCGCCGCGTGCTGCTTGACGCCAATGCCGAAGGACTCATCGACATATTCGTCAAAGCCGGGGCCATGGTCATGCCGCCCGCCTGCGGCCCCTGCACGAGCTTCACGCAGATAGGCGTGCCCGGCGACGGCGACAACGTCATATCCTCCGCCAACAGAAACTTCAAAGGACGACTCGGCAACAAATCCGCATCCATCTATCTGGCTTCGCCCGCGACCGTTGCGGCCTCGGCCCTGACGGGACACATCGCCGACCCCAGACCATACTTCTGCAGGAGGCAGTCTGCATGACCTTCAACGGATATGCCCATGTGCTCGGTGACTTCATCAATACCGACGAACACGCTTCCGACAAGTACCAGCCGGCGGGCACACCGGTAGAAGAAATCCGTCGCAACCTGTTCGGCGATCTGCGCCCCGGCTTTGTGCAGTCGCTGAAGCCGGGGGACTTTCTCGTTGCCGGAAAAGGCTTCGGAACAGTATCCTCCCGCGTCGACGCGAGCATCAACATCCGGGCCGTGGGAATCCGGGCCGTGCTCGCCCGCTCCTTCGGCATGCTCTTCTACCGGAACGCCATCAATTCCGGACTGCCCTGCATAGAATGCGACACGAGCGGCATTCACGACGAGGATGCGCTGGAAGTCGATTTCGACAGAGGCGAAATCCGCAACCTGACGACCGGAAGCCTGCTGACCTTCAACCCCTTTCCCAGGGAAATCCAGAATATTCTCCATGACGGAGGACTGCTGGAACATATCCGCAGGCACGGGGACTACTCGCTCTAACGGACAACACAGAAGGAGCATGAAGAAATGCCGCTGAATCTTTTTGAAAAAATATGTCTCAGCCACAACATGGAAAAAGACGGCATGCTGGACATACTGCCGGATCAGGTGCTCATTCACGACGCGCTGGGAACCCCGGTCTGCCTTCAGCTTGAAGCTGCGGGCATCACGTCCGTCAAACCGCTGCTGGCCATATACTGCGATCATAACACCCTGCAGGTAGGCTACCGCAACGACGACGATCACGTCTATCTGCAGGGCATGGCCAGGCGTCTCGGCGCCTGTTTCTTCCGCCCCGGCGACGGCATCTGCCACCAGACTCATCTGGAAACGTTCGCCTTTCCCGGCGGCGTTCTTCTCGGCGCCGACAGCCATACGCCGACCTGCGGCGGCATGGGCATGCTGTCCATAGGCGTCGGAGGACTGACGGCCGTCGGCGCGCTTGCCGGTTCGCCGTACCGCATTTCCCGCCCTTCCGTTCTGGGCATAGAGCTCGTGGGAAAGCTGCCGGAATGGTCCACGGCCAAGGACGTGGCCCTGCATCTTCTGAAGACCATCTCCGTCAAGGGCGGCGTAGGGAAAATTCTGGAATTCAGAGGCGAAGGCGCGGCCACGCTTTCCGTGTTCGAGCGGGCCACCATATGCAACATGGGAGCGGAAACGGGGGCCACGGCCTCCCTGTTCCCCAGCGATCATCAGACGCTGGCCTTCCTCCGGGCCTTCGGCAGAGAACAGGACTGGAAGGCTCTCGCGGCCGATGACCATGCCGCATACGATGATGAACTCGTCATCGACCTTTCCTCCATCGTTCCCATGGTCGCCTGCCCGCACAGTCCCGACAATGTCGTTCCCGTAAGCGAAATGGAGGGACTGAAGCTCGATCAGGTATGCATAGGAAGCTGCACAAACGCCCATTATGCGGACATTGCCGTCACCGCCGACATCTGGCAGGGCCGCACGCTGCCGAGAGACCTCGACGTCGCGGTGGCCGCCGGAACCCGCACCACACTGGAACAGCTCACCATCGACGGAAAAATCGCCCCGCTCATCGCGTCGGGCGCCAGACTGCTTGAATCCTGCTGCGGCCCCTGCAACGCCGCCGGCATGTCTCCCGGTTCCGGCAAGACCACCCTGCGCACCTTCAACCGCAATTTCAAGGGCCGCTCGGGAACCATCGACGCCAGTGTCTATCTCTGCAGCCCGCAGACCGCCGCCGTGTCCGCGCTCCACGGACGCCTCACGGATCCCCGCCGTTTCGGTTCCATGCCCCGCGTGTTCATGCCGGAACGTTTCCTTCTGGGCAGTCGCCCCGAAAGACCGTGCCCGGATCCTGAATTTCCCGTGCAGAAGGGCCCCAACATTCAGCCCATGCCCATGGGCTCGCCCGTGGAAGACACCCTCGCCATGACGGTCAAGCTGCTGGCCGGCGACAACATCACAACCGACCACATACTGCCCGGCGGTGCGGAAATGCTGGCGCTGCGATCCAACGTTCCCGCTTCCGTACCTCATGTATTTGAACGCATCGACCCCGAGTTCGGAAAGCATACCGACTCCCTGCCCAAGTCCTGGTGCGTGGTCGGAGGAGAAAACTACGGTCAGGGCTCCAGCCGGGAGCACGCCGTCATGGTCCCGCTGTACCTCGGCATGAAGGCCGTCATTGCCTGTTCCTTCGCCCGCATCTATCGCCGCAACCTCATCAACTTCGGCATACTGCCGCTTCAGTTCGCCGATCCTTCCGACAAGGAACGCCTGCGCCTGAACGATGAGCTCACGCTGACGGGCATTCATGAGGCCCTGAAAACGGGATCCCTTGTCCTGCACGACGTCACTCAGGGCCTAGACATTCCCCTGCTGTGCGCCGTGGACGACGAGGAACGGCATCTCCTGCTCGCCGGAGGTATTCTGACCAGTCTTGCAGGAAAGAAACAGAATTCCCCCGTCTGATTTCCTTCCGCCCTCCCCCCTGACGGGGAGCGCTCCGTTTCGTGGAGCGCTCCCCGCATTTTTTTTAACAACCGGGACATTGCACTCCTTCTCGGAAAAACGTCACGGAATATCGTGTTTTCAATCGAGGCTCCTGTCAGCGCAGCAGCCCGAAGAGACACCGGCACTTCTGACGGATGCGCGGCCCAGCTCTTTATTGCCGCCTGCCCCAGGCTCCATGCCGCCGTTTCCGGCGCAATGTCCCCGCCTGCCGGACGGTACCTGGGGGAAAAAACACGATTTCTCTCATCATATTGCAATATGTGCTATTTTTTTTCGACGGCCATTCGTCTTTTCTGAATCTTCCGCCACAGAAATTTCTTTTTTCAACAGTATTTCCACTCTCCGGTTTCACAGCGACACGCCAAATCCACGCCTTTGTCCGTTAGTTTTCCGTTCAACTAAAAACGACATTGAACAGAGATGAAATTTGGTACAAAATAACGAGAAAAACTACGAATATCCGTACTTTTCACGGCATTTTCAGGTCTCAAAACGCCGCATTTCATTTTTCATCATAAAAAACAGCATATTACAAAATGGCATATTTTTTGCTTTACCACTTTTAACTCCTGTCCATTGCTCAGTGTTTCCTTTCTCCCATCCCCTGCATTTTCATTCAAGGAGGTCTTGGCCGATGTTGGAAAATCTCTTATCAGGGCTCGGACTATGTCTGACTCCCTCGGTGCTTTTCTGGACAACGTTCGGAGCCGTACTGGGCCTGGTGCTCGGCATCATTCCCGGTCTGGGAAGCCTTATCGGCATGGCGCTCTGTCTTCCCTTCGTGTTCAAGATGGACCCGATGGAGGCCATGCCGTTTCTCGCCGCCCTCAGCGCCACGGGCTTTACGGGCGGTTCCATCACCGCAGTTCTTCTCGGCGTTCCGGGAGAGGCGGCCAACATCGTAACCACCTTCGACGGCTATCCCATGACACAGAAAGGACAGGGCGCGCGGGCCATAGGCGCCGCGCTCACGAGCAGTCTCGTGGGCGGCGTCCTCGCCGTGTTCATGGCCATGGGCATGATGTTCATCATCATGCCGCTGGTCATGCTGGTCACTTCCAAGGAAATGGTCTTCATCATTCTTGCCGGTCTGTCCTTCATCTGTCTTCTCGGGAAGGGAGAAAAAATAAAGAGCCTCATCAGCGGCTGTCTCGGCATTCTGCTTTCCTGCGTCGGCCTCGTGTCCGTATCTGGCGAAATCCGCTTCACCTTCGACAATCCGTTCCTCTTCGACGGCTTTTCCATCATCCCCGTGACGCTCGGACTCTTTGCCGTGCCGCCGCTCATCGCGCTGGCCATGAAGGGCGGCAGCGGCACCATAAGCAACAGCAAGGCCAAGGTCAGCATCCGCGACACGTTTGAAGGCGTGAAGGACGTTCTGCGCTACAAGTGGCTCTGCCTGAAATGTTCCGTCATCGGCTATTTCTTCGGCGTCATGCCCGGCGTCGGCGCTCAGGCCGCCGTGTTCGTGGCCTACGGTCACGCCAAGAGCTCGGCAGCCAATCCCGACGACTTCGGCACCGGCGACGTTCAGGGCGTCATCGCCCCGGAAAGCTGCAACAACGCCAAGGAATCCGGTTCCTGGCTGACGACCCTCGCGCTCGGCATTCCCGGCAGCGCCACGGGCGCGGTGGGCCTCGGCGCGCTGGTTCTTCTCGGCATCATGCCCGGCCCCAGCATGTTCACCGATCACCTCGATCTGACCATCTGCGTCTTCGGCACTCTGGCCACGGCCAACGTCATCGGCTTTATATGCTGCCTGCCCGTCGTCTCCTATCTTGCGCGCATCTCTCTCATTCCCGGGCGAATTCTTGTTCCGCTGGTTCTCGTCATCATCGTTCTCGGCGCCTACGCCACCCGGGGACTCATGGCCGACGTCTACATTCTCCTTTTCTTCTCCTGCCTCGGACTGCTGCTGAACCGCTTCAACTTCAACACCGGCAGCATGCTTCTCGGCTTCATTCTCGGAGACCTGTTTGAAACCTATCTCTTCATCAGTCTTCAGGCCAACGGCTGGACGTTCTTCATGAATCCCGGCCCCATCGTCATCCTCATCTGCACCATGATCTTCCTGGTTGCGCCTTTCGTCAGCAAAAAACTCCGTCAGAAAAGGACTGCCTAATGGACAAGAGAACCGTCAACATTATTTCCTATGCCGTCATTCTGCTCGTCTCCGGCTGGATATTCTATCTGACTTCCCAGCTGCAGCTCATGAACAGCCGAATACTTCCCCAGGTCGTCAACACCTTCATGGCCGCCCTTGCCGTTCTCGGCATCATCCGCGAGCTGTGCAGGAAAAAAACGGAACAGACTAAACCGGCACCGGGCAGATCCAACACCATGTTTCTGTGGCTGCTGCCCCTGGTCGGTCTGGCCATAGGATGCCGTCTGCTCGGATTCTATCTGGCGCCCTTCCTCTTCGTGGCCCTTTATGTCCGACTGAACGGCGGCAGCCTGAAGGAAACTCTTCTCTGCTCGCTGTGCGCGCCCGCCTTCATCTATCTGCTTTTCAACGTTCTTCTGAAGCTGGATCTGGAACAGGGGCTGCTCTGGAATCTCATTCAGGGTGCCTGAAAACCATAACAGGGAGAGACTCATGAAAAAACTTCTTTCAGTCGCTCTGGCCTTCGCCTGCGTCCTCGCCATGGCAACGTCCTCACTGGCCGCTGCGGAAAGTCCTGCGGAATTCTACAAGAAAAACAAGATAACGCTTGTGGTGGGCTCCAAGCCCGGCGGCGGTTCCGACATAGGCGGCCGTCTGATCGCCAAGTTCTGGAACGACGTGACGGGCGGCGAGATGCTCATCAAGAACATGTCCGGCGCGAGCGGCATCGTGGGGCTGAACTATGTGACGAACTCCGCCAAGGCGGACGGTCTCACCATGTTCATGCAGATGTTCGGCGACTGCTATCTCATGTCGTATCTCACCAAGAACCCCGCCAGCCGCTACGATTCCACGAAGCTGAACTACATCGCCGGATGCTATATCGAGCCCTGGGCCGTGGTGGTCAACGAAAAGTTCAAGACCCTCGATGATCTCAAAAAAGCCAAAAAGCTGCGTCTCGGCGGCATGTCACGGAACTCCTCTGGCGTGTTCAGCTCTCTTGCCCTCCTGTCCGTTCTTAATCTTCAGGGAACCATCGTCACCGGCTATCAGAGCATGGCCGAAGCCATTCTTGCCGTCGGCAAGGGAGAGCTCGACCTTGTGGTCACGCCCCTTACGCTGGCCATGCAGCAGGCCAGTCAGGGCATCGTTCCCCAGCCCTGGTTCCTCATGCTGGACAAGCGCGATCCGGCAGAACCCGACATGCCGGTCCTGACGGAATTTGTCGACATGACCCCGGAACAGCGCAAGATCTTCGACGAGATGTCCTTCATGAGCACGTCCGTGCGCATGGCCGCCATGCGTGAAGGCGTGGATCCCGAACGCGTGAAGTATGTCCGTGAAGCCTTTGCCCGCATCGAACAGCTCCCGGCCTTCCGTGAGGCCGTCAGCAAGATCAACCGCACCGGCCCCGGTTTCCTGCTCGGTCAGGACCTGGACAAATTCATTGCCGACTGTTTCTCCCTCGACATCAATTCCATCGAAACTCTCCTCAACACCTACTGTCCTCTCAAGTAGCGTCTTTTTCCTCCCCGTACAATCCGCCCAAAAACAAACTCCGTACCGGACTTTTCCGGTACGGAGCAGGGGCTGTTTTTTCCCTCAACCCCATGGGGAACACCATGAATCTCCAGTCTGTCAACGCGGGCATGATGCCATGCGACGCCTTCCGAACCGTTACCGACCACTTCAGTTGCAGCTCATTCGACAGCATTCCGCCCCTCAGCGTGGAACGCGCCAAGGACATCGTCATCGACATTCTGGGCTGCATGCTCAGCGGACACGCGGACCCGTCTTCTGAAGTCATCCGCAATCTCGCCGCATCATGGGGCGGAACGCCCGAAAGCTCCATGCCGGGCAGCCCTCGGAAAGTACCCGCCCGCAGCGCGGCCTTTGCCAATGCCGTGGCCGCACGGGCCTTTGATTTCGGCGTCGGCGGTTCCTCGGCCCTGTCCCAGAAAAAGCCGCCCGTGCACATCAGCGAAACGCTGGTTCCCGCGGCTCTCGCCGTAGGAGAAAAAACCGGAGCCAGCGGAAAGGAGGTGCTTGTTGCGCTCGTCACGGGCGAAGACTTTGCGGGGCGCCTTGCCGCAAGTCTGAGCTTCACGGCGCCGCTGGACTGCCGGGGAACCGTCAACACGCTCGGCGCGACGGTGACCGCAGGCAAGCTGCTGGGACTGACGTCCGAACAGTTCGGGCATGCCCTGTTCATCGCCGCTCATCAGGTGGGAGGCGTCAGGCAGGGCACGCAGTTCAATCTCGGACAGGGATTTTCCGCCATGACGGGAATTACCGCCGCAGAGCTGGCACGCCAGGGCATTCAGGGCGTCGACGACCCCGTGGCCGAAGGCAAAACGCTTCTGAGCGTCTTTTCCTCCGGCTTCGACGGGCACACGTTTCTTGAAGGGCTGGGAACCGTCTTCCATACCAGCGTGTCGTTCAAGCGCTACCCCTGCTGCCGGGCCACGCACTCCTCCATAGAGTGCACACTGGAGCTTCTTCACGAGGGGCTGACCGCCGACAACGTGGAGTCCGTCACCATTCATGTTTCGCCCTGGACGTGCGCCCATCTTGTGGGCAGACCCTTTGCCCTGCGGGCAAATCCCCATGCCGACGCCATATTTTCCCTCCAGTATGCCGTGGCGAACGCGCTTTTGCGCGGCGACTGCCTTCTGGAACACTACACGCTTCCCTTCATCACCTCACCCGACGTCATGGAGCTCACAAAGCGCATCCGCATAACCTCGGAAGGATGGCCCCTTCACGACGGCGATCCCAAGCTTTCCTCCTTTCTCGACGTGGAAACCAGAGACGGAAAACATCTGCAGGCCGCATCCCGCTTTCCCCGCGGGCACGAGCTCATAGGCCCGCCGCTCACCGAAGAGGAGAAGAAGGAAAAATTCATGCGCAACCTGGCGTTCTCCGCTCATGTTGCATCGGAAAAGGGAGAAGCGCTCTACCGGGCGCTGAAGCATCTGGACGAACTGGACAATCTTTCCTGCATAACCGACCTGCTCGCTCTCTGAGCTCTTTCCTCAACAGTACTGGAGGATGAACCATGTCTCCCTCTCTGGCGGAAAAAGCGCTTGCCTACCACCGCATGCCCGTTCCGGGAAAGCTGGAAGTATTCCCTACCAAGCCGTGCTTTTCTCAGCAGTCTCTTTCCCTGGCCTATACCCCGGGCGTCGCCTGCGCCTGCAAAGACATTCTCGACCACCCCGACCATGCTTCGGACTATACCGGCCGCAGCAATCTTCTGGCCATGATCACCAACGGAAGCGCCATCCTCGGTCTCGGGAACATCGGGCCGCTGGCGGGCAAGCCGGTCATGGAAGGCAAGAGCATGCTCTACAAGTTCTTTGCCGACATCAACGTCTACGACCTCGAGCTCGACATCAGAGATCCCGACAAGTTCATAGAAACCGTAACGGCGCTTGCCCCCACCTTCGGCGGCATCCATCTCGAGGACATCAAGGCGCCCGAGTGCTTCTACATCGAGGAAACGCTCAGATCCCGCATGAACATTCCCGTCTATCACGACGATCAGCACGGGACGGCCATCGTCACGGGAGCGGCGCTCATCAACGCCCTGCATCTTACCGGCAGAAAACCGGAGGAAACCGTCGTGGTCATTGCGGGGGCCGGAGCCGCAGGCATTGCCTGCGCCAGACTCTTTTCCGGACTCGGCATACGCAAAAGCAACATGCGGATGTTCGACTCGAAGGGCTGCGTGCACGCGGGAAGAGAAGATCTGAACCCCTACAAGGCGGCCTTTGCGCAGCCAGGCGACATGTCGCTTCCCGAAGCCCTGAACGGAGCCGACGTTTTTCTCGGCATGGCTACGGGCAACATCGTCACCGGAGACATGCTGAAAACCATGGCTCCCTCTCCCGTGATTTTTGCCTGTGCCAATCCTGAACCGGAAGTAAGCGCCGAGGAAGCAATGACCGCGCGACCGGACGCCATCATGGGAACCGGTCGCTCCGATCTGCCCAATCAGATAAACAACGTGTCCGCCTTTCCCTTTCTCATGCGCGGCGTGCTCGACATACAGGCAAGCTCCATCACCACGTCCATGGAACTTGCCGCCGCCCATGCCATAGCCATGCTCGCCCGGGAGTCAGTTCCGGAAGAGGTGACCGCAGCATACGGAGGCCGGCACTTTTCCTTCGGCAAGGAATACCTTCTTCCCAAGCCCTTCGACCCCCGGCTCATGGAACGGATAGCCCCTGCCGTGGCAAAAGCCGCCATGGAAAGCGGCGTTGCCGCCCGAACCGTGCATGAGCCCGAGATCTACAAGGCCGCGCTCAAAAAACGCATTCATGACGTTCAGCAGCGCGTGCACGCCATGATGAATCTGCAATAAATCCGCCTTCAGCGGCAGCAGAACGACATTCCCCATGCATGAAACGGGAGGCGCTCCGGACACGCCTCCCGTTTCTGTTGCCGCACGCTTACCGGCACGGAGAAAAGCTCCGCGTCCTTTTCCGGCGCTGCTCCGGCTTCGGTCGATTCCTGCAACCGCAGCTTCGACGACGCGCCTCACAGAGCAAAGGCCGCCTCCAGCGCGCTGCGCATGGCCAGACGCACGTTGCCCGCATTCAGACAGTCCCCTATGCGGCGCATAAAAAAGCCCCGGCGTTCGTCGGGGCTTTTTTATGTCGCACGGCCTGCCGGCTCTGCGGACCGGCAGGCTCGTGCCGCTACTTTTCGTTGAGGAATTCCATGACCTTGTTGCGGAAATCCTTGTAGAAGGGCTTTTCCATCATCATGGCATGAGCCGCACCCTTGATTTCCACAACCCTGGAGCCGGCGGGCAGCTTGGGTTCAAGAGCATGGAACAGATCCTTGTTGATGTAGGGATCCTTGTCGCCGGCTATGACGAAGGTGGGAACCTTGAGCTGTTCGGGGAAAATGAGAAGGTTGGAAGGCGAGGAGACGAGATCGCGGCGGCCGCCGTTGGGGCTGGAGCTGCCGTCGTAGCGCCAGCAGTTGGACTGAAATTCCGCCACTACGGCAGGTTCCACGATGCTGTAGTCGATGTCGCCCTTGTCGGTCATCTGAAAGTCGCCGGCCGCGTGCACCCAGGTATTATTGTTGAAGGGAGAGGTGACGTTGCCCGCGCCGAGACCGCCCAGAATGGGAGCGTACAGAACAAGACGGCGCACCATGTCGGGATGCTTCGCCACAAAACGGCTGCTCGTCACCGTGCCCCAGCTCCAGCCGAGCACGTCGATCTGCTTCTGCCCGCTCGCCTTCACCACGGCCGCAGCCGCAGCGGCCACGTCTTCGGCGGCATAGTCGGAATTGGGCATGAAGCCGTCTTCCACGGCCTGAGACTGGCCATAGCCCGCTACATCCAGACGCCACACCGCATAGCCCTGATCGGCCAGGAAGCGAACCAGACTGTAGTCGCCGTAGTTCACGTCGAACTCATGGGAAGAGTATGTCAGACCGTGCACAAGCAGAATGTTCTTCTTCGGCGTCGTGCCCGCACGCTTCATGCAGTCGAAGTGAAGCTTGTATCCGTTGCGCTCCAGAGGAAGCACGGCATAGTCGTAGGCGCGGACGCTCTGCTCGGCGGCAATTGCGGGCGAAAACACGGAAACAGTGGAAAAGGCGAGCTGCAGCGCCAGGGCGGCGCAGGCAAACAGACGGAGAAGCACGGGAACACTCCTTGGCTTGAGGTGAACGAGGAAACAGAATGACAATTCTGCAAAAACACCGGCCTGCTTCTTATACAGGCCTGAGCGGACATTTTTGTCAAGTAGCGGACATAAATCAATTTTGTACCATCCTTTTCATGTTCCGCCGCAAGTGACGCGGCACGCTCCGTCCACGACCTCACTCTCCGCGTTCCCCGTTTCTTCGTTCCCGCCATACCGCGCTCTTCGCCCGAGGAACGTTTCCGCCCCTTATCCTCCCATTCCCGCAAGGCTTTTCCTGCCCCTCTCCCGAACTCGTCATTTCCCCCCTTCCGATCCGCCCGGAGCGTCAGCCGGCGGCCGCCCTCCCCTCTGACGACAGAAGAGTGCGCCTGACTGCCGACCACTCGGAACACCCAGGCAGGAGCAGCGGCACTTCTGACGAGACGGCCCGGTCTCCGGCATCCCTTCACTGTCATTGAGCTTCTGAACAGCCTTCGTCCTCTGCAGTTTCGGACACCTTCACTGGTCGTCATTTTTACAAATTATTCATTAACTATAAAGAATAACTTCCAATATTTTACAAAATCAGCTCTCGGGGAAAACGGCTTCCTCCTCTGTTGTGATGTCAAAGCCGTATGCAACGGAAGAAAAACAAAAGAAACCAGGTCATGAAATGACAGATCATTGCAACGTAATCATCGTATTTATTTCATAAATTACAAGAAATACGAAAAACATTAACAATATTGACAAAAATTGCTCACTCTGGTATTTTACATTATTGTAAAATATAGTTTCCGGGAACGCCGGAAAAACACAGGAAAAAACAGCAGGCTGAAGGCTTTGCCCGCCTGCAGGAGAAAAAACGTGATCAGGCTTTCCGACATTCATAAGTCCTTTGGTTCACACGAGGTACTCAAAGGCGTCAATCTGGACGTGAAGGAAGGAGAAAAGCTCGTCATCATCGGGCCTTCCGGTTCCGGCAAATCCACCACCGTGCGCTGCATGAACGGTCTGGAAACGCCCACGTCCGGCCATGTCTACATAGACAACACCGAACTTACCAGGCAGAACCGCATCTCGCTTGTGAGAAGCACGTCCTCCATGGTGTTTCAGCAGTTCAACCTGTACCCTCACCTCACCGTGATGGGAAATCTCACGCTCGCGCCCATCAAGCTGTTCGGCAAGAGCAGGAAGGAAGCGCAGGAGCTCGCGCGCCACTATCTTTCTGTGGTGGGTCTTGAAGAAAAGGCCAACGCCTACCCCGCCACCCTTTCCGGCGGCCAGCAGCAGCGCGTGGCCATCGCCCGCGCCCTGTGCAGTCAGACCAAGATCATACTCTTCGACGAGCCCACCTCCGCCCTCGACCCCGAAACCGTGCAGGAAGTGCTGAACGTCATGGTGAAGCTGGCCGGCGAAAAGAACATCACCATGGTCATCGTGACCCACGAAATGGGCTTTGCCCGCGAAGTGGCCGACCGCGTCATCTTCATGGAGGACGGCACCATTCTGGAGGAAGGAACTCCCGAACACTTCTTCGTGAACCCCACCCACGAACGCACCAAGCAGTTCCTGGGCAAGATTCTTCACTAGACACTCTCACGCCTGCAAAGCTGCGGGTTCCTCCTGCACGCCTTTTTTTCGTCCGTCCGCCGGATTTTCCGGCTTTTGTCATGTGCCTCGCGTTCCCCCCGCGCAAGGCAGAACCCCTAATGCCAGCCGGCACACCAGGAGGCATCACAATGAAAAAACTTCACCGCATGGGAGTCCTTCTTCTCTCCGCCCTTGCCGCTCTGAGCTTTGCCACGAGCGCTTCGGCCGCAACTCTGCCGGACGATGTCCAGGCCATCGTCAAGCGCGGCGAGCTGCACGTGGGCGTCAAGTCCGACGTTCCGGGCTTCAGCATGCAGGATCTTTCCGGCAACTACGCCGGCATGGAAGTGGATCTGGCCAAGAAGCTTGCCGAAGCCATGGGCCTCAAGGCCGACAAGGTTTCCTTCACGGCCGTGACCGCCAAGACCCGCGGCCAGCTTCTCGACACCGGCGACATCGACATGGTGCTCGCCACCTTCACCATCACGGCCGAACGCAAGAACATCTGGAACTTCTCCACCCCCTACTACACCGACGCCGTCTCCCTTCTGGTGAAGAAGAACTCCGGCATTTCCGGTTACGCCGACCTTGTGAACAAGCGCATCGGCGTGGCTGAAGGCTCCACCTCCAAGGACGCCCTCATCAAGGCTGCCGCCGAAAACGGCGTCACCCTGACCGACACCGCCAACATCCAGACCTTCCCCGACTATCCTTCCATCAAGGCCGCCCTCGACGCCGGTCAGGTTCAGGCCTTCTGCGTGGACGGCTCCATTCTTTCCGGCTACCTTGACCCGAGCACCGAAATTCTGACCACCGTGCGCTTCGCCCCGCAGGACTACGGCGTGGCCACCAAGCTTTCCAACAAGGGGCTTGCCGGCTTCGTGGAAGAAAACATTTCCGCCTGGCTCAAGGACGGCACCATAGACAAGATCATTGCCAAGAACGGCGTCACGCCTTCCTTCAAGAAATAACATTCCTTCAGGGCGGCGCGGCTTCGGCCGCGCCGCAGAAAACAGGTTTGAAACGTGATTGAACAAATACTGTCACCCGCATGCTGGATGGTGTTTCTGGCCGACTGGACCCTGTTTCTGCAGGCCTTCGGTGTGACCGTCATGGTCTCCATCGCCGCGCTGGCCCTCGCGCTGGCGCTCGGCGTGGTGTTCGGCGTCATGTCCACCTCGCATTTCGCCGTGCCCAGAAGCATCGCCCGTGCCTATGTGGAAGCCATACAGAATACGCCGCTGGTCCTTCAGGCCTATGTGTTCTATCTCGCCCTTCCCTACATCGGGGTCATGATGGGCCAGATTTCCGTGGGCATCTTCGCCGTGGGCATCTATCACGGCGCCTACATTGCCGAAGTGGTGCGCGCAGGCATCCAGTCCATTCCGCGCGGTCAGGCGGAAGCGGCGGCTTCTCAGGGCTTCACCTACGTGCAGACCATGCGCTGGGTCATCCTGCCCCAGACGGTGAAGATCATCCTGCCCCCGCTGGTCAACCAGATGGTGAACCTCATCAAGAACACCTCCGTCATCGCCCTCATAGGCGGCACGGATCTCATGAACCGGACCAACGACTGGGCCACCAGCGGAGCCAGCATCTACGGCCCGCCCTTCCTCGTGTGCGGCGTTCTGTACTTTCTGCTGTGCTTCCCCCTTTCCACCTGGGGACGCCGCTATGAAGAACGCCTGAAGAGAAAGGACAGCCGCGCCGGACAGGAACTGAAAAAAATAGAGGAAGAACTGTCGTGATAGAGGTCATCACCCGCACCTTCACGCCCGAGATACTCACCTACCTTCTGGGCGGCGCCTGGCTCGTCATCGAGCTTTCCGTCGTCATCGTGATATGCAGCATCTTCTTCGGGCTCATTCTGGCGCTCCTGCGCAGCTACGACAAGTTCATCCTCGGCAGACTCGCAGGCATCTACATCGAAATTTTCCGCAACACCCCCAACCTCATGTGGGTGCTCATCTGCTACGTGTACGCGCCTCTGCCCACGGCCTTTCTGCGCTGCACCTTCGCGTTCGTGCTGTTCACTTCGGCCACCATTGCGGAAATCATCCGCGGCGGTCTGAACTCCATTCCCAGAGGACAGTTCGAGGCCGCGGCCTCCCAGGGCTTCAACTTCGTGCAGACCCTTATCTACATCATCCTGCCGCAGTGCTTCCAGAACATCGTTCCCACGCTGCTCAGTCAGGTGATCACCGTGGTCAAGGACACCTCGTTCCTTTCCATGGTGGCCGTGGCCGAACTCATGTTCCGGTCCCGCAACGCCCTCGCCCTGCTGCCGCGCTACACCGGCCAGACCGTGGGCATCGCCCAGGTCGCCGTCATTTTCGGTTTCGCGGCGCTCATCTACTTTGCCATCAACTTCACGCTCTCGTGCGTTGTCCGCAACATCCAGAAGCGTCGCCGCTCCCGGGCTGCGCGCAACATCGGCGACGCCGCCTAGCGCGAAGCGCTCTTCTGCAGCACATTCCCTCCTTGAAAGGGCCCGACCGGTTTTGCCGGCGAGCCTTTTCCTTTTGCCCGGCGCAAAGGCGCTCAGCCGTAACCGTTGCCCGCCTGCATCTCGTCGCTGTAAAGCGTCTCTCCCGCTTCACAAGCGCGGAAAAAACGACACCCCGGCTCCCGGCCGGAGCTACCCGGCCCATCGAATTTTTTCAAAACGCCGTTTGTCTCCGACACCTTTTTTCGGAACGTTCCTTTCTCTCGTCTTCGCGTAGAGCGACAGAGCTTTCAGCCCCGCTGCCGCGCTGTCTGAAAAAGCACAGCTTCCGTTCGACCGGAACATCCCGCCTTTCGTTCCTCCCTGACCACGCATCCTTTTTCCGGTCCCGGACTTTAAAAGATGAGACGTCTCCCCTTCTCCTTTTTCTTTCTGCGGCGACGAGTGCAGGCGATAGCCGGAAAAAGGACGCATGATGTCCATGAAACGCAGCGCCCTCTCGCCCCTTCTGCGAAGGCGCGCAACAACGAAAAGGCTTCCGCGCAAATTTTCTTCTCCCCTACGCAATGACCGACCGCATTGCCGGAATACGCACACGCTTCTTCGTTTTTTCTGCAAAACAGGCTCCCTCTGTCATGTATCTTTTTTCACGATAATAAGAAAACGAACGTTACAAAAAAACGAAGCAACGAGAATGAAGGAACATGCTTGATAAAACAGATGATTTAAGATACACAGGAGAACTATAAATGCCGTATCAGAAATGTGTTTTACTGATAAGGGCCCTTTCGGGATACCCGCCGTACGGCACGGCTCCGGCGATGCTCCGCAAGCATCTTTTCAGAAAGAACGACGTTCGTTCCGCCTGAATCCGCGACGTTCCGTCGCGGAAAACCCTACATGGACAGGACATATGCCATGAAAAACAACGTTGAACTCCATTCCCGCGCTCCCATGCCCCTGGTCATCGCCCATCGCGGCGCAAGGGGGCACGCTCCGGAAAACACGCTGACCTCAGCCTCGCTCGGCTACGAGGTAAAGGCCGATCTCTGGGAGCTGGACGTCAACTATACCAGGGATTACAAGCTCGTGGTCGTGCACGACGATACGCTCGTGCGCACCACGAACGTGGAAGAGGTGTATCCCGGGCGCCCCTCCTACCGCGTATGCGACTTCACGCTGGAGGAACTCGGCAGGCTGGACGCCGGATCCTGGTATGAAGGCCGCGACCAGTTCGGCCGCGTGGCCGCCGGAGAACTGAGCGCCGGAACCCTCGCCTCCTTCAGGGGGCTGCGCATTCCCACGCTGGAACAGGCGCTCGAACTCACGAAGCGCTTCGACTGGGCCGTGAATGTGGAAATAAAAAATCACGCCCATCTCATCGGTCATGATACTGTAACAAAAGATGTGTTAGAGATGATCCGCCGCTTCGATATGGTTGAGCAGGTCATCATTTCCTCGTTCCAGCACCGCTATCTGCTGGAGTGTCACGATCTCTGCCCCGAAATCGCCACAGGCGCTCTCGTGGAGAATACCCGTCCTGAAAACCCTGTCGAGCTGTGCCGCAGCCTCGGCGTGAATGCCTATCACCCCGACAGGCTGATTCTCGCGCCCGGCGACCTTGCCGCGCTCCGCGACGCAGGCTTTGCCGTCAACGTGTGGACCGTCAACGACATGGATGAGGCGAAAAAGCTGGTGGAAGACGGGGCGAGCGGCATCATCACCGACTTCCCGGCCGCGTGCCGGGTCGCTCTGGGCAGAGACTGAACCGTCACAAACGCGCTCCCTGAGGGGGGAAGAACCTTCCCCCTCTTCTCCGGGGCGGCGCGTGAAACATAGTTCCATCCGGGATTTTCCCGGAGACTCCAACCGGACAAACGTCCGCAAAGGCAGGAGAACTTATGCGTTCACTCCGATCAGTGGCCCTTCTGGCCGTCTCTCTGATGCTTCTTGCTGCTCCCGTGCAGGCCAAGACCACCATTACCTTCTGGCACGGCATGGGCGGTGAACTCGGTGAGATCACCGACAACATCATCAAGGACTTCAACGCTTCTCAGGACAAGTACGAAGTCAAGGGCGTGTACAAGGGCAACTACGACGAAGCCATGACCGCCGCCATTGCCGCCTTCCGCGCCAAGCAGCATCCGAACATCATTCAGATCTTCGAAGTGGGCACCGCCAGCATGATGGCCGCCAAGGGTGCCATCCGTCCCATCTGGGAAATCATGGAAGCCGCGGGCACGCCCCTCGACATGTCCAAGTTCCTGCCTTCCGTGACGAGCTACTACTCCACGAGCGACGGCAAGCTCATCGCCATGCCCTTCAACGCCTCCACCACGGTTCTCTACTACAACAAGGACGCCGTGAAGAAGGCCGGCGGCGACCCCGAAAACTTCCCCCGTACCTGGCCCGAAGTGGCGGACCTCGCCCGCAAGATCAAGGAATCCGGCGCGTGCAAGTACGGCATGACGAGCGGCTGGCAGTCCTGGGTGCAGCTTGAAAGCTTCTCCGCCTGGCACAACGTTCCCTTTGCCTCCAACCACAACGGCTTCGACGGCCTTGACACCGAACTTCAGTTCAACGGTCCCCTGCAGGTCAAGCACATCGACTTCCTCTCCCAGCTCAACAAGGAAGGCGTTTCCGTGTACGTGGGCCGCAAGTCCGAAGCCATCAACACCTTCACTGCCGGTGAAGCCGGCATTCTCATGAACTCCTCCGGTTCCTACGCCGCCGTGAAGGCCGGCGCCAAGTTCAACTGGGGCGTCATGGTTCTGCCTTACTGGCCCGACGTGGAAGGCGCTCCCCAGAACACCGTGATCGGCGGCGCCGCCGTGTGGGCCATGGCCGGTCATTCCAAGGATTCCGAAAACGGCGTGGCCGCCTTCCTGAACTACGTGCTGCAGCCCGAAGTGCAGGCGGCCTTCCATCAGGCCACCGGCTACGTGCCCGTCACCCTCGCCGGTTACGAGCTCACCAAGCAGCAGGGCTTCTATGAAAAGAACCCCGGCACCGACGTGGCCGTGAAGGCTCTCTCCGACAAGAAGCCCACCATCAACACCCTCGGCCTGCGCCTCGGCAACTTCGTCCAGATCCGCAACATCATCGACGAAGAACTCGAAGCCGTCTGGTCCGGCAAGAAGACCGCCAAGGACGCCCTCGACTCCGCCGTGAAGCGCGGCAACGTGGAACTGCGCCGCTTTGAAAGGGCCAACAGCTGATACGCTCACCTGAAAGGGGAGAGGATGCCCTCTCCCCTTTTTTCAACCGCAGCCGACAAAGGAGTTCTCATGCAGGATGAACGCTACGCGTTCCGGGGCAAAAAGCATCTGCTGCTGCCCATCCTCTTCCTGCTGCCCCAGCTTGTGATCACGGTGGTGTTCTTCTTCTACCCCGCCGGTGAGGCCCTGCTCGGGTCGGTCTATATGGAAGACTCGTTCGGCCTTTCCAGAGAGTTCGTCGGACTGGACAACTTCGCAGTCCTTTTCTCCGATCCCAGCTATCTTGAAACGCTGTATCTCACCTTCATTTTCAGCATCGCCACCATCACGCTCACCATGACGGTTTCCCTGCTCATGGCCGTGGTCGCCGATCAGGTGCACGTCGGCGGCACGCTCTACAAGTCGATGCTCATCATTCCCTACGCCGTCGCGCCGCCTCTTGCCGGCGTGCTCTGGCTCTTTCTGTTCAACCCCTCCGTAGGTGTGCTCTCCACGCTGCTCGACAGCCTGGGCTACACCTGGAACCACAAGCTCAACGGCAATCAGGCCCTGCTGCTGCTCATCATATCTGCCTCATGGAAGCAGATTTCCTATAACTTCCTCTTCTTCCTTGCCGGACTTCAGGCCATTCCCCGCTCGCTCATAGAAGCCGCCGCCATCGACGGCGCGAGCCCCTGGCAGCGCTTCCGCAACATCATCTTCCCCCTGCTTTCGCCCACGACCTTCTTCCTGCTCGTGGTCAACACCATCTACACGCTGTTCGAGACCTTCGGCATCGTGCACGCGGTCACGCAGGGCGGCCCCTCCCGGGCCACGGAAACGCTCATCTACAAGGTCTTCAACGACGGCTTCATCGGGCTCGACTTCGGCGGTTCCTCCGCACAGTCCGTGGTGCTCATGTTCATCGTCATGATTCTGACCTTCCTGCAGTTCCGCTACGTCGAACGCAAGGTCAACTACTAGCCGCCACAGGAGAAGACTCGTCATGGTAGAAAAAAAAGGACTCGGAAGAGCGCTCAGCCACGCCGTTCTCCTGTTCGGCGCGGCCATCGTTCTCTTTCCCCTGTACGTGGCGCTCGTGGCCACATCCCACAGTTACGACGTGCTCATAGGCACCACGCCGCTGTGGTTCGGTCAGGAGCTCATCAAGAACTTCACCACCGTGCTCACCCAGGGCCTCAAGGCCGCCGGCGGCATTCCCGTGTGGGTCATGATGGGCAACAGCCTCATCATGGCGCTCGGCATAGCCCTCGGCAAAATCGCCATTTCCATCACTGCGGCCTACGCCATCGTGTTCTTCCGCTTCCGCGGCCGCGAGCTGTGCTTCGTGCTCATCTTCATCACGCTCATGATGCCCGTGGAAGTGCGCATAGTGCCCACCTTCCAGGTGGCCGCAAACCTGAACTTCATCGACAGCTACGCCGGACTCATACTGCCGCTCATAGCCTCGGCCACAGCCACGTTCCTGTACCGGCAGATGTTCATGACCATACCGCAGGAACTGCTTGAGGCCGCGCGCATCGACGGCGCCGGACCCTGGCGCTTCTTTGTGGACGTGGTGCTCCCGCTCTCCCGCACGAACACCGCCGCCCTCTTCGTGGTGCTGTTCATCTACGGCTGGAACCAGTACCTCTGGCCCCTGCTCGTGACCAATCAGGAAGGCATGTATACCGTGGTCATGGGCATACAGCGCATGGTGAACATTCCCGACGCCGTGCCGGAATGGAACCTCATCATGGCCGTGGCGCTTCTCGGCATGCTGCC
>NZ_CALUWV010000018.1 GCF_944324575.1 uncultured Mailhella sp.
TCGCTAGTTCAAATCTAGTCATCCCGACCAGAATTTCAGGGAGTTACGATATGTTTCGTAACTCCCTTTTCTGTTAAGTTCTGACAGATAGTGCTTTCTGATAAAAGCGAAACTCTATCTGAGGTACCTTTTCCCTCATTGAGGAAAAAGGTACCTCTTCAGTTCTGTAACAAAGACGCAGCGGCCCCTGATACTTCAGTCGTCATTTCAGAAAGGACCTGCTTCCGACATGACCGCATCACACACGAAGTCCGTGCAGCAAAAGCTCTGTGTCCATAGTTTCTGTGGTAAGACTCTGCTCCTTCAGACTTTCGTCGAGCTGAAGACCGATAGTAGTCACCGCCTTATCTATTTCAAGCAGACGTCTTGACTCCGATTCTGTCAAATCCTCAGCTCTTCTTCCTTCCCGTTCAAGTTTCTCCATCAACAGCGAAACTTCTTCAGAATATCGACACAACTCTTCTAAAAACCGATCCTGCTGTTCACTGTTTTTAATCATGAACACACCTTTGTCTGGGTCTACATCGTACATTCGTCAATAACGACTATATTTAACATAACTATAAAATTACAAAAAACGATAAATTATGAATATATAACATAAATAAAACATTCATAATTCAAATAGTAGGGTTACCTTCATATTTTAAATCGGGGATGCTTATATTGTAACGTGTACAATATTTTTTCAGATTGGTAAATTCAATGCTCTTCTTGCTAGAGAACATTGACGTTGTGCTTGATGAATATACCTGAATCATAACCATCTTTTTACCACCATCTCCATAATATGGTGTAAATGTATACTTTGCTCCATTTGCATCAGTTTTAACAACATCTGCTCCAGCTCTATTAATCGCTTTTGATATATTCTTTGAAATGTTTTTAGCTACATCATTAATTAACAGATTATTACTATGCAAGTTCTCGTTATTGAGAGAAATTTCAGTAACATTTCGTTCATTAATGGAATCTATAGGCATAATCCCTCCAAATATTAAAAAAATATTAAACCCATTTGTACCCCGGAAGAGCAGATATAGAGCCTGCCTTGTTCTTAGTCATGCAAAAATCTGCTCCTCAAATCATAAAAACATTATATGTATTTTTCAAAGAAAAATCACACATGTCAAGAGTAATCATCATACACAATTTTGTATCATTATTTTAATAAATACAAATAACTTGTATATTAATATGCAGTTTATTTTATAATAAAACAATATAAAAATTGTATTTTAATTATATATACATATATATTTATCTTTTTAAAACATAAATATTTTAAATTATACATATTCATATTCAGGAAATATTCCTTTTCGCTAGAATATTTCAAACAATATACAATATCAACACTTCTTCCAAAAAGAAAATAACATTCACGCCGGTTCTACACATTTTTTATGTATGCAAACATTGTATTTTCCTTGGTGATTGCGTATATTTCCCCCATATCGTACGAGGTCTTCCATGTCTGAAATTTCCCGCAATGTACGCTTTTTTCTGCTTGTTTTCGTCGCTATTCTCATGGCCGGCTGCGGACATGCCCATGCCGAAGAAAAAACATGGCGGGTTCTGTATGTGGAAGGCGGGCCTTTTTCCAACTACCAGCAGACTCTTGCCCAGACGGCTCGAGGGCTCGAAGAACTGGGGCTCATTGACAATGGTCAGGTAGCCGTTCCTGCCGACACGGAATCGACCGCCGCCATGTGGCAATGGCTGGCAGACAATGCTGATGGACGTATAAAATTTCTTCGCGACGGCCATTACTCCGCAGACTGGGACACCTCTGCCAGACAGCACATAAAAGAAGCTGTCATAGACCGTGTCCGCAACCGCAAGGACGTGGACATGATCATTGCCATGGGGACATGGAGCGGGCTCGACATGAGCTCAGAAGATCTGGGAATTCCAGTCTTTTCCATGAGCGTGACCGACGCAGTCTCCGCAGGCATCGTAAAATCTGCCGAGGATTCGGGCAAAAACAACGTCCATGCTCAGCTTGAACCCGGACGATTCCGTCGTCAGATTTCCATGTTTCATGAGATATTCCACTTCAAAAAGCTCGGTGTTCCCTTTGAAGACACTCCCGAAGGACGCAATACCGCCGCCATGGAAGAAATTGAGCAGACTGCGGCAGACCTGGGCATAGAACTTGTACTGCGTTCCGCCCCTCTCGACCTGCCCGATGCCGACCAGGCATTTCGCAATCTCAAGCAATGCGTGGAAGAACTGTCCAAAGAATCCGACGCCATCTATCTGACCTATACCTCGACGCCCATGGAAAAAATCCCCGAGCTCATGACCCCCATCATTGAGGCCGGCTTACCTTCTTTTGCTCAGGCAGGCCCGCAGCTGGTGGAATACGGTGTGCTTATGAGTCTCGCGCAGGCAAGCTTTGCCGACATCGGCCAGTTCGAGGCGGACGCCATGGCGGCCGTCATTCACGGCAAAAAACCCCGTGAGGTCAATCAGATTTTTGAACCGGAACTGGGACTGGCAATCAACCTGAAGACAGCCATGCGCATAGGCTGGAATCCCCCGCTGGAAATTCTTGCCGCCGTGGACGAGATCTATCAGCAGATTCCGGCGGTGCGTTAATGCACCAGCTTCCCCTTCGCAGACTTTTCATCGGCGGCATTCTTGCGCTGCTCTGTGCACAACTTTTGTACGGAACGCTCATGCTTTCCGCCCTCTATAAGCAATATCAGGAGCCGGTATTTCAGATAAACGGGCTCGTCTGTCAGGACATTGCCGAACATCTCGGTCTTCTCGTACGCGTAGGCAAGAGTCTGCGGCCTCTGACACTGGAACGTTTTCTCTCTCAGTATTACATAAGAACGGAAGCGGAGAACATCGCCGTTACCGACACCGACGGTAACGTTATTTATCAATGGAAGAAAAACGATGAACGCCGCATTGCCATGCCCCCTGATGCGAAACCCGTTTTCGGTCAGGTACAGAAGTTTTCCACGGATGACAGTTTCTGGACAGTCTGCCCCATCACTGGCAGGCAGGGCCTCATTGCCGGTCATGTTTTCATGACCCTCGACAAAAAACGTATTTCAGCCCTGCTGGCAGAGGCCGCACGGGGACAAATACTGCTTTTCTGCGGGGTGACACTGGCCGAGTGCGCTCTTCTGGCTCTGCTTCTGCAGATTTTTGCGTTTCCGCATCAGCATGCCTCACCCAAAAACTTTTCCCTCCGCCTGCGCATCTGCTTCATGCTTCCCCTCATAGTCGGGCAGATTTTCATTCTCTGCATGCTCCAGGCTCCACTCTCCCGCCTGTATGCTGAAGAAATGATGCATACTGGCTCACAGCTTGCGAGACAGATGTCATGGGATCTCGAGCGACTCGCTGGCATGGGACTGCCGGTAAGCGGCATACACGGCATGGAAGACTGGATGACCGCGAGACAGCAGCATGTTTCCACGCTGGGCATGGCGGTTTTCGACGTTACAGGAAAGCTGCATGCCGCTGCGGATGCCTCGGGAAAACTCTCAGAACAGGACTGGCAGGGACGCTGCGCTTCGACGACACCGGTAACGCTGGACATGAGCCATCCGGCCGACGGCACTCCCGTCGGCACCATAAAAGTCATCATGAACCCCGCCACGGCGGGAAACAACCTGCAATCCGTCATGCTGGACAACCTGACCATGACGGTGGTGGCGGCCCTGTTTCTCTCGGAACTTCTGTTTCTGCTGCTCATGAGCCGTAAGGGAGCAACCGCCATGTCCCGGTCCCCGGAGTTCATGCGTCCCCTTATTTTTGCCTGTCTCTTTGCTACGGAAATGTCCATGTCTTACGTTCCCATCCGCATAGGGGAACTGGGCCTTGACCTTTTCGGACTTCCACCGGATGTGGTGTCCGGCCTTCCCGTCTCCTGCGAACTGTTCACGGCTGGTCTTGCCATGTTCGCAGGCGGATTTTGGAGCCAGAAGGCCGGCTGGAGACCCATGCTTCTTACCGGACTTGCGCTGGCCTGTCTCGGCTCATGCGCGAGCTGGCTCTCCCCCTCGGCGCTTCCCTTCATTCTGGCCCGCGGAATGTCCGGACTCGGATACGGCTTCATCAATCTTTCCGCGCAGGTCTTCGTCATTGCCCATTCTTCTGAAAACAGCAGAGCCCGCAATCTTGCCTTCATGTTTGCAGGACTCTACGCCGGTACGCTGTGCGGCAGCACCATGGGCGGACTCATTGCCGACAGACTGGGATACCATGCCGTATTTCCGGCGTCCGCGGCCATGCTTGCGATTGCCGTCACGGTTCTCTTCCGTCTGCTGCCCAGGGAGCCGTGGCAAAATGAAGAAGAAACTTCCTCCCGGCTCACCTTTCGCGAAGCGCTGGAGTTCTTCGTTGACAGACGGATGGGAACGCTTCTGCTCTTTTTCATCATTCCCAATGCGCTCATTACGGTATGCCTGTTTCAGTTCTTCATGCCGCTTTCCCTGAGTCAGGCCGGGACCTCCCCTGCCACCATAGGTCGGGTATTCCTTTTGTACTGCGTCATCGTCATGTTTGCCGGACCGGCCTTCGGCTCTCTGCTCGACAAAACAAAACACATGGAACGGCCTCTTTTTCTTTCCATGATCATTGTTTCACTCAGCGTCACCGCCCTTCTCGTCTTTGACGGCCTTGTCGCCGCCATGCTGAGCGTGGCGCTTCTTGCCGTCAACACCTCCATAGCCGCCAACGGACAGGGGCCATACGCGCTTTCTCTTCCTGCAGCCACCCGTTTCGGCCGAGCACGCACCATGGGCTTCTACAATGTGGCCATGCGCATAGGACAGGTACTCGGCCCGCTGAGTCTCGGCATCATGATGTCCGTATGGGACACGCGCACGGGCCTCACCATTCTGGCCGCCGGCACTGCATGCTGTGCGCTTCTTTTCATCGCTTTCAGTCTCACCCGCAGCTCACGTTCCCAGGAATCCTGATGCCCCGTCTTGTCATAAAAACCGACGTGCTGCGCCGCAACCTCGCCGTCATTCATGAGCTGTGCCGTCGGGCAGGAGCCATCTGCATGTTCGTCTTCAAGGAGGCTCCGCTTCATCCCCGTCTCACGGCCGACATCATGAAAGGTTCTCCCGTCAGACGTCTCGGAGTTGTCGCCTGGCCGGGACACGGCATTCCCGACATTGCCGACATACAAATACACCATATCTATGCGCCGTCTTCCATGCTTGCCCGACAGGCCGCAGCCTGTTCGTGCGTATACATAGACTCTCTGTTCACTCTGCGGACCCTTGCCCTCTGCAGAAACGGAAACACTCCGCAAATACGCCTCTGTCTGGAAGCCGGCGACGGAAGAGACGGGGCACCGGCCGAGGAGCTGCCGGAGCTGAGTGAGCACGCGCGCAGTCTCGGCCTTTCCATCCGCGGCCTTACGGTGAACTTTGCCTGCCTGAGCAGGGAAGCTCCCACAATCCGGCGACTGCAGGATGCCATTCAGGCTCTGCGCGGCATACGCGACTGCTGTACGGCAGGAGCCGATATTTCCGCAGGCGGTACCGACATGCTGGAACTTGCTGCCCAGTCCTCCATTCCGCCCGCCATCGCGGAAATCCGCTGCGGCACCGGCATAACGCTCGGCGTATATCCGCTCTCCGGACGCCCCATTCCCGGAACCAGACAGGATGCTTTTCAACTGGAAGCGCAAATTCTGGAAAGCCGAATAAAAAACGGCCGCCGCATGGTGCTTCTCGACATGGGAACGTTCCATACCGCACCGGAGTGCCTTCGGACACCCCTGCCCGGCATGATTTTCTCCGGAGCCTCCTCCGCCTACACGTCCTTCGATGTGACAAACTGTCCGGAATCGCTGCGCGAAGGACTGACGCTTTCCTTCATACCGGACTATCACGCCCTTTCACGAGCTCTTTTCTCTCAGGCACTTCCCATTACCCTGGAGGAAGCATGACTGATTTTATTCTGCGCTCTGCCGGACCGGATGACCTTGACGGACTCGTTGTTCTGGAACACGAGGTGGAACAGGCACTCCCCTGTCGGGATATGTTCGCCACGGACGAAAGGGAGTTCTATGAACCCATCGTGCGAGGAAAGGGGCACATTCTGCTGGCGTTTGATACCAACGAAAAGCTGGCCGGAGCGAGCGTCATACGCTTTCCCGCGACAGACGACCCGGAAAATCTCGGGCTTTCGCTCTCTCTGCCCCCGGAACGACTGGCGACCGTCCGACATCTTGAATCCGTCTTTGTCCGCCCCGACATCCGGGGAAAACGACTGGCGGAACGCCTCGTGCGCGAAAACATGCGTCTCACGCAAGGATGCGGTCGAACGCTGTCCATGGCTACAGTATGGCCGGGAAACGCCGCCAGCCTGAAACTGCATCTTAATCTCGGTCTGCGCATACGCGCCTTTGCCTTAAAATACGGCGGCAAGCCCCGGTTCATCCTCATGGACGGAGACGCTGTGGCAAGCAATGCGGCTCCCGTCTTCGTACGCGCCATGGATCTGAACGGACACTGCGTGCAACTGAGCGCAGGCATGGCCGGGGTGGCTGTCCGCCCCCAGCCGAATCAACAGGAATTTCTGGTGGAATACAGGCCGGTTCTCAAGTCCTGATGCACAAGCGCAGCGTTCCGCCCAGCACCGCCTGTCTTTCACGGCATCGTCATGAGAGGTCGGGGGCGTTATCACCACGTCCCGACCCCGCCTGAAAGACGGTTCCAGAGAATATCATCCGAACTCCGTTCCCTCAGTCCTGCGCAGTTTTCCCCTAGCGCCCCCCTCGATTCAAAACAAGAACCGCACTGCTTCCCGCGGTGTTCAAAGCGTTTGAACGCAGCTCTCGCCGCCGCGCCTCAGGGCGTGCATGATGATGCGCTATGCCGACGCCCGACGAAAACAGAGCATGGTAATGTCATCAGACTGAGGAGCGTCCTTTCTGTATGCCTTGATGGCCTGCATGACGCCGTGCAGTACTTCGTCCGGAGAAGCGCCGCGCAGATTTTCCAAAACCGCAGCTATGCGCTCTTCGCCGAAAAGCTCAAGCTTGTCGTTCATGGCCTCGGACACTCCATCGGTATACAGCAGACAGTATTCCCCGGGAGCAATTTCGGCGTGGCACGCCTCGTAATCAAGTCCCTGCATGGCTCCTACCAGGGGACCGCTGGTATCCGTGAGCATACGAATCGGGACATTTTTATCCTGACTTACCACAAATGGCGGACAATGCGCACCGCTCGCGTAGTCAAGACGTCCCGTTGCGGGATCAAAAAGCCCGATGAACAGCGTAACGAACATGCAGCTGGGATTGTTTTCCGCCAGACGTTCATTGATGCGAAGCATGGCTTCCGAGCAGGAAAGTCCTTCGGCCAGCGCATAGCGAACCAGCGTGACCGTCATGGACATGAACAGCGCGGCGGAAACCCCCTTGTCCGAAACGTCACCGATGACGACGGCCTGCCTGCCGTCGGGGGCGGTAAAAAAGTCGTACAGATCGCCGCCTACTTCCTTGGCAGGTTCCAGAAACGCCGCCGCGGAATAGCCGAGGCTCTTCGGCGCGCCATCCGGGGGAGGCAATATCCCCATCTGAATGTCCCTTGCGGCATTCAACTCACCCTGCATCCGCTGACGAACGGCCAGCGTGTCTACAAGGCGGCGAATGTTTTCATCCAGTGCCTTCACCATGTGGGCAAACGCTCCTGCAAGCTGCCCTACTTCATCCTTTCTGTCCACGGGCAGATCATCGACAATGTCGTCCGCAAATCCCACGCCGCGTTCGGAGCTGAAGTCTTCCTTTGCGATTTCCCGAGCCCTGCGGGTAAGAAGACGCAGCGGAGCGATAATGCGCATGGTGAGCACCAGCATGATGAGAAGGCTTGCGCCAAGAAGCGCGGCTGCTACAACCACGAGATGGCCTGTCAGCTTTTCCGCAGGGCCGGTAATGGCGCTCAACGGTATGGACGCCGTTACATACCAGTCCATGGCCTTGAAATAGGCCAGCCGGTACAAAACGGGATTCTCCGAGTCCACCGTATTGCCTTCCAGCGCCTCCCCTTTGCGCACACGTTGAAGCACGTCCGGCGGGACGGAAGACAAAGGCATATGCGTTCCCTTGCCGGCAAGCACTCGACCGTCGGCGGAAATGACGGATATGGAGGCTCCCCGACTCAGCTCCAAGGTGTCCAGACGTTCCTGAATGCCGAGTGCCATGCGACTTTCCAGCCGGGACCGACTCCTTTCGGCATCTGCCACGAGAGCGGCCAGAACCAGCGTACCGCGGGTTCTTACCGGCATGAAACAGACCAGCACGGGCATATCCTGCCCATTGCCGACAGGAACACGAACCACAGCGAACTGACCGTCGTTCAGTGAATCGCGATGACTCAGCATGGAGTGCATGGACTGCCCCTTGAAGTCCTGCCGGCCTTCATCCATGATACGATCCGTCAGACTGCCCGAAAGTACGGGACTCCCTTCAAGATCGTAAAAAGCCAGGTGAAGGGCTTCGGCATCCAGCACGCTTTTCCAGCGTTCAAGGCTGTCCTCCGCCTGCCTGCCGCTCTCCAGAATCAGCATGTCACGCATCATGGCGGCGTACTGCCGGAGATCCTTCTTCAGCTGCAGCACCGACTCCACCTCGGAAGTCAGCAGATTGAGATATCTGACGCTCAGGCTGTCTTCCACAAGCATGACGGTGTTGACGAAGGCTTCCCGCTCCCTTTCCATGCCACTCTCCATGAGGCTTGCCCGGCTGAAAAAAATGATGGGAACAGCCGCCAGACTGATGGCCGCGCCGACAAGCAGAAAAAGCTTGCTCCGCAGAGAAAAGTTCATTCGTTCTCCTCCGTCATGCGCTGAAGCTTCTTGCGCAGCCCCTCGCGCGTGATGCCGAGAAGTTCCGCGGCCTTCACCTTGCGGCCTCCGGACTGTTCCAGCGCGCGACGAATAAGCATGGCCTCCGCCTTCTGGAGATTGAGCGGCATGGAAGTCAGATCACTTTCCGAGGGTTCTTCATGATGGCACAGATATTCACGACCGGCTTCCGACTCCAGAATGCGGGAAGAAAGATTCCTGAGCTCCACCACGTTGCCGGGGGTCAGTGCCGCGGCCCTCTTCATTTCGTTGTTCAGCTCGCGTACGTTGCCGGGCCACGCATAGCGCAGCAGAAGCCCCTGCACGGCCTCGGAAAGCGAAAGCCTTTCACGACCCATTTCAGCGCAGAAACGTTCAAGAAACGACTGCGCCAGCAGCAGTATGTCATCCCCGCGTTCACACAGGGGCGGCAATCTGAGTTCAACCACGTTGACGCGATAGAAAAGATCCTCGCGAAAACGTCCTTCCTTCACGGCTTCCTCAAGATTGACGTTGGTGGCGGAAACCAGAAGAATATCCACCGGCACGGGATGGGCGCTTCCCACGCGTACTACTTCGCGCTGTTCCAGCACTCGCAGAAGCTTGGCCTGGTTGGCAAGGCTCATTTCGGCAAGCTCGTCCAGAAAAAGCGTGCCTCCGCTCGCCTCTTCCACAAGCCCCTTCCGGGAAGAAACTCCCGTGGCCACGCCCTTCTCTATGCCGAACATGGCGCTTTCAAACAGCGTGTCCGGTATGGCCGTACAGTTCACGGCAATGAAGGGCCCTCGACTGCGCGGAGACTGGTGATGAAGATAACGGGCCAGCACTTCCTTGCCCGTGCCCGTCGGCCCGAGAATGAGCGTATTGATGGGCCGTCTGGCAATGGAACGCGCAAGATCGAAAACCCGGCGCATGGGTTCGCTCTGACCTATGATGCCGTTTCCCGGAGTATACAGCGCCTCCACGCTTTTCTGAAGCTCGTCGTTTTTCTGCACGAGCACCCTGTGCAGAGCCTCAAGCTCGGCATTTTTTGCCCGGAGCTGCTGAATGAGCTGGGAGTTCTGAAACTCTCTGGCTTCCACTCGAACCAGCATCATGCCGAAGGCCTCGGCAAGGCGAACCAGTTCGTCCGGAGCTGCGCCCGTACGAGTGAGGTCAAAAAGCCTGTCCGTGTCGGCATGCTTTCCCAGCGCCAGCGCGCCGCAAAGATCCGTCAGCAGCGGCAGCAGACTGTCCATTCCCCTGTTTTCCATGCCACACTCTCCTTACTTTCTTTCCAGACTCTGCACCCAGCGCAGAACTTCCGCCACGGGACCTATGAGGTCCTGGGGAATATAGGCGTTTTCCGTTCCGTCACGGAACAGCGCCCGTGCCAGCGGAACATTGCGCATGATGGGAATGCCCTCCTGTTTTGCCACGTCCATCATGCGCTTTGCAAGCAGTCCCTCTCCCTTGGCAAGAATGACCGGCAGGGGAGTTCTGCCCTTTTCATAATCCAGGGCTACGGCATAGTGTGTAGGATTGGTCACGAGCACCTTTGCCTTTCTTACGTTGTCAAGGGAATTCTGAGCAATCATTTCCTTGTGCAGTTGCTTGCGCTTGCTCTTGATGTGCGGATCGCCCTCGCTCTCCTTGTATTCCCGCTTCACTTCATCCTTGCTCATCATATGATTCTGATTGTACTTGTGCCGCTGATACAGATAATCCAGCGCCGCAATGACGCAAAACGCCCCGGCGGCAGTGACGACAAGGTCGTTCACGGCCTCTCCAGTCACACTCCACATGGCGCCGATACCGCCTTCCGGCACACGGAAAAGCTGAGGAAGATAGGTTCTGAGAATGAAGAACACCACGCCCCCGAGCACACCGACCTTGACGAGATTCTTGACGAGCTCGAACAGATTCTTCATGGAAAACACTTTCTGAAACCACTTCTTGGGATCCAGATTCTCCAGCTTCGGCATGGCGGCCTTTACGGCGAACAGAACTCCCGTCTGAGCAAGCGTGCCCACAAACGCCACTCCCATGACCAGACCGACTACAGGCGCAACCAGCATGACCGAAGACTGAATGACCAGGGGCACGACTTTGGCCATGGCTTCCTCAAAGGGCAGCGTCATGAAGTCCATGGGCAGCGACACCATGTCACGGAGCAGTGTAAAAATGTTTTGGGCGTTGGCGGCAAGATACACCCCCACGGCCAGCGTAGTAAGCGCAGGCGCAATGTCCTGACTTCGACATACGTCGCCCTTTTCCCTGGCTTCGCGCAGTCGTTTTGGTGTAGGCTGTTCCGTCTTTTCGTCGCTCATGGCAAAAATACCTGCAGATAGCGCAAATCCGAGCCGAAGGAATCAAACATGCTCACCGCTCCGGTCATGAGCATGCTGAAATAGAAAATGAGCAGCAGAGACGCCAGCCCGCTCTTTACGGGCATGGCCAGAATGTACACGTTGAGCTGAGAGGCAAAGCGGTTGATGAGTCCGAGAGAAATATCCGTCAGCAGACAGGCAACCACCACGGGAGCGGACAGAAGCATCATGTCCAGCGCAAGGTCGCTCACCTTCTGCGCAAAAAACAGGGGCAGCGATGGATTCTTGAAAAAAGCCGCAGGCAGCATGCCCGTCACCGGCCAGAATTCGTAGCCGGCATAAATCATGCCGAGAAAGGTAAGAAACGCGCCCGTGGAAAAAAACACGTACACGGCGCTCTGAAAAAAGAAGGAGCCCGTAGGAGATGTCTGCTCCCCGGCCAGAGGATCGGTTTCCGAGGCCTGCCCCGCACCGCGCTGGTTGTCGATGAAAAAGCCTGCACACTGAAGCGTCCAGAACATCATGCCGGCAAGAAAGCCCATGAGCATACCGAGAAAGACTTCCTTGGCAATGAGTACGCCGACGTGCAGACCGGATGCGAGCGTGAGTCCCTCCCATGCAGGAAGCTGCCCGAGAATCATGGGGTGCAGCACCAGATAACAGGCCAGCACGATGGTGAAGCGAAGCTGTCCGGTCACCAGCGTGCCGCCCATGAACGGCGCCGTCTGCATCAGCATGAACAGTCGCGGCGTTCCCAGAAGAAACGCCAGCAGATGCTGCTGCGGCGAAAATCCCCAGAACAAACCGGTATCCAAAATTCAGCACCCTCCCGCCGATACGCTTCTTTCGCCCGCCAGGACCTCTCAGAGCAGATAGAAACGAGTAAAGATTTCATCGGCGTAACGCAGTATTTCCCCCGACATCCAGCCTCCCAGCAAGAACAGGGTGAGCACCACGGCAATAAGCTTTACGCCGAAGGAAAGCGTCTGCTCCTGCAACTGCGTCACCGCCTGCACAAGGCTGAGAACTATACCTATGACGGAGGCGATGACAATGGGCGGCAAAGAAATCACAAGCACCAGATAAAGGGCCTGAGAAGCATAGTCCATGGCAATGCTGTTCATGCCTCCCCCTTATATCCGGATGCGACTGACGGGCTGTACGGAAATTTCCGGCGTCACTTCCTGATAGGCCATGACGGGCAGCTCATAGTACTTGGACTCGATGAGACGGCGCACATAGCGACGTATGTCCATGGAGGCCATGAGCACGGGCTTCTGCGTGCTGCCCCGGTACTTGCCCGCCGCTTCGCCGACAGCCTTCACGATGCGCTGGGAAGTGTCGGGATCAAGCGACAGAAAGGCTCCGGCGGAAGTCTGTCGTATGGCCTTGCGAATGGTCTCCTCCAGAGAAGGATCCATGAGAATGGCGGGAAGCATGTTCTGCCCGCGGGAGTACATGTAGCTTATCTGACGTTTCAGGGAGCTTCGCACGTATTCCGTGAGCATGACGACGTCCTTTTCCTTGGGACTCCACTCGATGAGAGCCTCGAGAATGCTGCGCAGATCGCGAATGGAAATCTGCTCCTGGACCAGGCGCTGGAAGATTTCCGCAATACGCTGCACGGGCAGAAGCCGCGTCACCTCGCGCACAAGATCAGGCGCCCGTTCTTCCATGCGGTCGAGCAGGTACTTGCTCTCCTGCATGCCGAGAAAACTCGAGGCATGACGGGAAAGCAGCAGAGAGAGATGATAGGCCAGAATACGGGCATGCGGCATGCAGCTTATGCCGGCCTGCTCCAGTCGTTCCATGTCTGATTCATGCACCCACAAAGGCTCAACATCCGGCAGAAACGGTTCCCCTTCCAGATAGGTCACGCCGAGCAGATCAAGATTGACCTTCTTCTCCCTCACGATGACCATGCCCTTTTCCATCTTGCCGCGGGCCATGGGAATTTCGTTGAGATTGAGCACATAACCGAGCGAGGGAAGCGAGGCGTTCGGTCTGATATTGATGCCGGGGAAAGGCACGCCGAGGTCGAAGTACAGGGCCCGGCGCAGTCGGGAGAGTTCGTCGTTGAGCGAATCGTAATCCATGGACTCGCCGATGTCGGGAGCGATGTCCAGAATGATGGGCACAGTTGGCGAAAAATCGTCCTGCGGTCCTGAGGCGGAACGAGGCTTTCTTTTCTCCGCGGCAGGGGCAAGGGAGCGGGAAAGCTCCGCCTTGCCGTCCGGCTTTTCGGGGGCCGAAGCCAGACGCTCCAGCACATAGCCGAAACCGCCCACGGCAAAGGCCAGCGTGAACAGTTGCGGCTTGGGAAAGCCGGGAATGAGGGCAAAAAGAAAAATGAGGGCGCCTGCCATCTGCAATGCCTTGGGCTGGCCGAAGAACTGCTGCCCTATCTGCGTCCCCACGTTGTCGTCGCTGTCGCCGGAACGGGTGATGAGAATGCCGGCCGAAATGGAAACCAGAAGAGACGGAATCTGCGAAACCAGTCCGTCACCGATGGTGAGGATGCCGTAGGTGTGCATGGCCTCGCCGGCCGTCATGCCGTGCTGCGTGATGCCGATGATGGTGCCGCCCACAATGTTGATCACGGCAATGATCATGCCGGCGATGCTGTCGCCCTTGACGAACTTCATGGCGCCGTCCATGGCACCGTACATCTGACTTTCAAGCTGAACGCGGTTGCGCCGGTTCTGCGCCTCCTCCATGTCGATGACGCCGGCACGCATGTCGGCATCTATGGACATCTGCTTGCCGGGCATGGCATCCAGGGTAAAGCGAGCCCCCACTTCGGCCACGCGCTCCGCGCCCTTGGCGATGACGAGAAACTGCACGATGGTCAGAATGATGAAGACCACCGCGCCCACGACAAAGTTTCCGCCCAGCGCGAAATCACCGAACGTGAAGATGATTTCACCGGCATCGGCCTGCAGCAGAATAAGCCTCGTCGTCGTAATGTTCAGCCCCACGCGAAAAAGCGTGGTGAACAGCAGCATGGTGGGAAAAGAAGAGAAGTCCAGCGCCGTCTTCACGTACATGGACATCATGAGCATGAGAAACGACAGCGTCATGTTCACGCCAATGAGCGTATCCACAAGCGGCGTAGGAAGAGGCACGATCATGAGCGCCACAACGACGACCAGCAGCATGACCATGGTTATGTCGTTGTGACGGGTCATCAACCTGACACCGAGCGACGCCTTTTCCATCAGACTCATGCGCTCTTTCCTCCCCCGACAAGAAACAGATATTCATCCAGAGCCGCTCGGGCCTCTTCCTTTCTGCCCTCCAGCCAGAACGCCTGCGCCTTCATGAGATGCAGCACGGCCTGACGGGAAGAAAGCGGCGCTCCGCCCATGGCCCCTCGAAGAGCCTCCAGAGCCTTCGCCCCCCTGCCCTCGCTGATGGCCACAGCCGCCGTCCCCGCAAGCGCCAGTCTGTCGGGATTCTCTGGAGTCGCAAGACTCGCAAGCGCGGCATAAATCCGTGCTGCCCTATCCTCCTGTCCCATGCGCAGCATCATGTATGCGAGCACATGAAGCGCACGTCTCTGACTTTCCCTGAGAGCCGCCATGTCACCCTCCTATCATGAGACCGAGATAGGCCTGAAGAAGCTGGCCGTTCTGCAGAAGAGGCCGGAGCTCCCGGGAAACCATGTCCTGCACGACCGGATCGGCGCTGTCTTCCAGAGCGCTCACGCAGGACTGCAGCGTTTCGGAAAACACTTCCGGACTCAGCATGGACCCGTCCCCGACATCGGGACAAAGAGCACGCTCCATGATCTGCCATGCATTGTTCGGAGCATACAGCTCTTCAAGACCTGGCTCGTTCAAAGCGTTTGAGGCGAGCTCCCGCGCCCGGGGCAAATTGCCGGAATCGGGCATGTCCATGACATTCTGAATGCCCAGGGAAGCATCGAGAAGATTAATGGGAGAAGGCATCATTCATGCTCCTGAAAACGTTTTCGGCAAAAGCCTGCCAAAGGCCCCCGTCCGGCATCAGAGTACACCGCGCAGCAGATCCGCCAGCATGCGGAGCGCATTTTCAATGCCCGCAGCCGTAACCGAGGTCTCCTCCATGCGCGTAAGCAGCACGGCACGGCCAGAAAAAGCTCCGGCAAAGACAGGCATCGCATGACCGTGCCTGTAGTCGCACAGTTCAAGAAGACGCCTCGTCGCGCCGCCGTCAGGTACGGGCAGAGGCGCTGCAATATAGACAAGCAGCTCACTTCGTCCGCGCTCTTCCGCTTTTTCCAAATAAAGACTGCCAACGTTTTCTATGTTCAGACAGACAACCCCCTGCGGAGAAAACGCAAGGGAATCCAGTCCGAGCCTGCGTCCGAAGGCCTCAATTTCGTAATCCAGCATGGCCATTATCCTTCCTGACTCGCCAGGTATTCGTCTTCGCGCTCTATGGCCCGGTCCACGGACTCCTGAACGGCATCGAGAATCTTCATGCGGCCCTGCTCGTCATCGAAAAGAGCCACGGGAAACTTTCTTGCCGTGTTCAGAAGTTCCTGAAGAAAAAGCACCTCTCTTTCTATATCAGGCGCTCCGGCCTTGGCAAGAATGCCGTCTATCTGCGAAGCCCCCACGAAACGCTTTTCCCGTAATCCCACCATGTCACCGAGCAGCGCAAGGGCCGTAAGACCTCCCTCCCGAGGCTTCACTCCATGCACGCGGCTCCAGCGGTCCATCATGTCCTCGCACAGACGGTAGGCGCTCTGCGTCAGACGAACCTTGCCGAGCGCATCATGCACGCTTTCCAGATGTCGCAGCCCCATGCTGGGCACATCGGCGGCCATGTCGGCACTGATGGCCGAAAAGAGAAAATCCATGGCTCTGTCGAAGTCGCCGCCGTACTTCTCCATGACTTGGGCGAACACGTCGTTTACCGAAGAAAACTCGCAGATCGTCCGGCGGTAGAAGTCTCGCATTTCATCACTGCCGCCGAGCTCAGCGAAACCGGCGGCGGCAAGTGCCCCCTGAATGCCTGCGCGTACCGCGGGACCTTCCTTCTCGTCCATCTCGGCAAGCGCGGCCTCCACATCGCCGAGAAGAGCCTTGTCAGCCCCCTCCGCACGAAGCTCATCCCGCATCTGCATGAGCGCCGCCCATGCATCGGAAGGATCGGGGAAGTACTCCCTTGCCTTGTCCAGCGCGCGCCGCGAGTCGGCACGACTGCGCAGACTGTCGCGCAGACTGCCAAGCTGTTCGCTCTTGCCTGCCTCGTGCATGAGCTCCTGATAGAGCTTTACGCGCTCCTCTTCCGACTTCTTCATCTTGTCGCGCTCCCGGCGTTCCTCAAGCTCGAAGTCATCGGTGGTGTCAGCGGAAAAGGAAAGTTCCTCGGCGGCATCGGCAAGCAGGGATTCCGGCGAGGGAGCCTGAACCACGGTATTTCCCATGAAACTGCCGCGGACAGCCGAGCTTTCCGCCTGATGAATGACGCCTCCCGCCTGGAACGAACCGGATATGGAATCTATAGCCATGGTATGAGCTCCTCTATATCACGCAATGCATGCAAAAAATGTGCCATAGCAGACATGCTCTGCTGCGTCATGAGCTTTTACCGTTGCAAGCCCCAGACGGCTCTGGTAGTATGACCAAAAGAAAAAGTCATGGCAACACGATTCCCATACAGGCCAAAAAAGTTGGCACATTGGACATGGATAGCGTCCGACATTTTCCTTTTCTGTCCTGAAAAATACGGACATTCGTTGTTGGCACGCTTCTTGCATAATGTATGGCAAATGCCGCATTGCGGCAACCGTTCTGCCTTCCCCCATCCACTTTGAAGGAGATTGAACATGGCATTCACCGAACAGGATCTCAAAAATCAGAAAGAGGAAATTGCCCGTCTTGCCGACGAACTTTCCCGACTCAACAGCGTTTTTGCCGAACAAAAGAAGGCTCTCGGCATTCCCGAAACTGAAACCGTCACCGTGGCCGAATCGGAAGTGACGCCCGAACTCAGAAACGCCATGGCCGACGCCACGGAAAGGGCAAAGCGCGAAGGCGAGGCCAGAGCATCTCAAGCAAAGCTCTCCGCCGGTCCCTCCTCCACGGGAGGCCGTTCCCGCCGCGGTGCCATGCGCATCTGAAGCTTCCCCTCCTCAACCAGCAATCTTTTCAAATTCTAAGGAAGTATTACCATGTCTCAGGTTTCCAATACCAGCTCTCTTTCCGAAATTATGGACCTCATCGACCTCGGTCCCACCGGCAGCGTACAGATGATGTTCGCCAAGCTCCAGCTTGCCCAGTCCGAAATCTGCAAGGCACAGGCCGAAGACTATATGAAGCAGATTGAAGACATTCAGGAAGAACAGAAAAAGTGTGCCGAGATGATTGAAATGGCCAGAAAACTTCAGGAAGAAGCCAGCTCTCAGGACGCCTCCTCAAACAAAAAAACTACTGAAATGCCTGCGGAGATGGTAAAATACTTTGAAGAACACGGCCTTACTGAAAGTACTGCCGGCGGTGATCATAAGCATTACAAGGAAGAATGGGACGTTAATATCAAGTCGTTGACCACCTATCAGGAAAACATCGGCAACAAGACCCAGACCCTCATGGTCTATCTTCAGGATTTCATCGGACAGTACAACTCCTATCTCCAGGGCGCGAACACGCAGATCGCCAACGCCAACCAGACCCTTACCAACCTCGCCCGCGGCCAGTAATGCGCAAGCCCCGCAGCCATCTCTTCCAAACCTCCCTGCCTCGTTTTTTTGCATAAAAGGATCCTTCCATGTCTCTGGTCAATAACGATACTTCCCTCTCAGCCATCATGGACACCATTGATCTCGGCCCCACGGGCAGCGTGCAGATGATGTTCGCCAAACTCCAGCTTGCCCAGTCCGAAATCTGCAAGGCTCAGGCCGAGGACTACATGAAGCAGATCGAAGACATTCAGGAAGAACAGGAATTGTGTGCAAAAATGATTGAGGAGGCCCGCAACTGTCAGCAGCTGGGGGAAGACGGCAAGGGCGTGGGAAAAGAAAGCATCAGCGGCACAAAAGCCACCGGCAAGGACTGCTACCCCATGTCGCAGGAGCTGGTCGACTTCATGAACGAGCGCGGGCTCAGCTTTCCCAACAGCGACAAGGACTATATCCTCGGCAAGGATGAATGGGACCACGCGTTGAAAAGTCTGACCAACTATCAGGAAACCGTGGGCAACAAGACGCAGACGCTCATGGTCTACCTGCAGGACTTCATCGGTCAGTACAACTCCTACCTGCAGGGCGCGAATACGCAGATTGCCAACGCCAACCAGACGCTCACGAATCTCGCCCGCGGGCAGTAGACCGTCGGCAGCCTTTGTTCGTTCCTAAAAAACACTTCATTTCTCAGGATGGGAATATCATGGCAGAATCTACGCCTCTCAGTGACAACGACATTGCCGCCATCATCAATGCGCTGAACAAGGGCGCCAGCATCGGCGACGTGTGCAACGTAACGGACGAGCAGATAGAAGGCCTCTATGCACTTGCCTACAACCTCTACACCTCCGGCAACTTTGCCGATGCCGGCACCGTGTTTCAGGCGCTGTGCCTCTACAGGCACAAAGAAGACCGTTTCTGGCTCGGTCTTGCCGGGTGCCGCCAGGCGCAGGGAGATCTGAAAGGGGCCATCGACGCCTATGCCATGGCAGGAACCGTGGATCTTCTGCGCAATCCCCTGCCGTTCCTCTTCGCCGCCAAGTGCTACATTCAGCTCGGCGACAAAGAAAACGCCATCGGCGCTCTCAAGGGACTGCTCACTCTGGGCGAGGAAACGAATCCTCAGCACGCCGACTGTCACAGGAAAGCCCGTGCGCTGCTTACCATGCTCAATGCAAGCGAGTAAATCATGGTTGATTTCAATACCATAGGAACTACAAACAGGACAAGCTTGTACACCACGACGGACGGAACCGCCAAGGCCGGCTCCGGTGCCTCCGCAAACTCCGCAGTTCCCGATTCCACGGAACAGGAGCTTCAGGCGCTGCTGTCCGAGCTCGGCATACCCGATCTTCCCATTTCCTCCAGCGCTCTTTCCCTCGACACGCTTCTCAGTGCCATAGGCGACGACGTCCGCCGCCAGGCCTGCCGGGACGGCGTGACCAGTCTGGAACTCAAGGGCGAGCGGCAGGCGGAAATCAACGAGAAGGAACTGCAGGAAATCGTTGATCGCCTGGAAGAAATGAAAAAGAAGTCCGTGGCCAACGCGTTTCTCAAGGCCTTCAAGATCATCGGGGCCATCGTGGGAGCCATTGCCTCCGCTGCCAGCATCGTGGCAGGTGCGCTTACGGGCAATCCTCTTCTCGTTGCCGCAGGCGTCGTGGGCATGGCCATGACCGTAGACAGCGTGGTCTCTCTCGCCTCCGACGGAAAATACAGCCTTGCCGCAGGCTTCACGGAACTCGGCAAGAAGATGGGCATGAGCGACGAAGAGGCCCAGTGGTTCGGCTTCGGCGTGAACATGGCCCTCATGGTAGGTTCCATAGCCGTCAGCTTCGGCGCGGGATTTGCCTCCAGTGCAGGCAGCAGTGCCGACGTTGCCGGGCAGACGGCGCAGAAGCCGGCCCAGATAACGAGCATGGCTTCCAAAGTTTCCAACATCGCCTCAGGCGCGGTGAGCATAGGCTCAGGCTCCGCCACCATAGCCGGCGCCGTGTTCGACTACAACATCTCGCAGAGCCAGGCCGACAGCAAGGAGCTTGAAGCCATTCTGGAACGCCTGCGCGAATCTATCAAGATGGATCGCGATCTTGTGGAAGCGGAAATGGAGAGAGCCAACGACCTCATGTCTAAAGTCAGAGAAATCGTCGGGGAATGCGCGGAAACCCAGAGCGTCATTCTGGGTGCTTCTCCCGCCATGGCCTGACCGGAACGGTCAGAAAAAAGGATGATTCCATGCCCATAGACAGCGTAAACAATCTCGTCGGATTCGACCAGCCTCTGTACGATATTCTGAAGACAGCCTACACAAAGGCCACGGGCAAGACCGACAGCGACTTTGAACAGCTTGTTCTTGCCACCTCACAGAACGGCAAGCTCACCTTCATGGAGACCGTGGACGAGATCCGCGCTCTGCTGCCGGAGCCGCTCGGCACGGCATCCTCCTGTGCCGGGGCCGTGGCACTGCCCTCCTTCGGCAGCACCTACCTTGCCCTGATTACGGAAATGAGCTCGGAAGAACGTCGCAGAAATGCCGACATGCGCGCCCTTCAGACGGAGGAAATGGTTTCCAAAATAAAGGATCAGGCTGACACCATACGCGAAAAGGCCGTAGTTCAACTGGTCACGGGCGTCGTTACCGGAGCTTTGAGCATAGCCCAGGGCGCGGCATCCATAGGAATCACGGCCAAGGGCATCGCAAGCAGCGAACAAGCCGCCAAGAATGCCTACAACTCCTCCATCGAGACCTCCACGGGCGGGGGAACAAAAGCCATCGTCGGTGAAGAGGCCATGAACGCCACGCTGGAAAAAGCTCAAAACGCCTCTACCCTGGCCAGACAGCAGGCCGACATGACGCTCACCTCCCGAATCCAGGCCTTCAACTCCTCCATGAGCGGCACAAGCAGTATTCTCGGCAGCATAGGTCAGTGCGTAAGCACCATGTATGACGCTGCCCTCAAGGAGTCGGAAGCCGACGTGGAGCGTATCCGCGCCCAGCAGCAGAATCTGGAAAGTCTGGACGAGGCTCTCAAGACTCTCATACAGAAGGCCCTCAGTTCTCAGGATGCCATTCAGCAGAACATAAACCAGACCAGAACAAAAATTCTGGGCTGAGGACAACTTGCCGGAGAGGGGCAACTCTCTCCGGACTACGGACAAGAATGCCTCCCGACTTCGCCCGCACGGACCGGCGTACAACGCATTTGACAGCCATCGGCAAAAGTCACTAGAGTGGAAAAAATTCAGGAGAATGCCATGACGTCGCCTCTTCAGCCGACCGCCGACCTCATCACCCGGGCTGCGGGATGGAAACAGGCAGTTCCCGACAACGATGGAACTTTCCGTTTTTCTCTGGAAGACGGCCTGGACTTCGAGCTGTTTTCGCCGGAAAACAGCACCGGCATACTGTTTGCCGTGCTTGAGAGCTTCCCCGCACAAAACGACGAACAGGCGGAAGACGTCATCCGTCGGATGGCCGCTCTTGCGGCCGGCAGCCTGAAAACACGCCGTTCCGTGTTCAGCATCGGCGAAAGAGGCTTTGAGCTGTACCGCACCTTCCGCCTTGCGGACATTTCGGAAAGCACCCTTACTGCCGAGGTGCGCGACTTTCTCAACGATCTGGCGTGGTGGAAAAAGCAGCTTGCCGCGCCTTCCACCGCCTCCAGCCCGCAACGGACGTCTCCGTTCAGTTTTTCCTTCGACGGTTTCTTTTCCGACGGATCATTTCAGGGTTGACTATGCGGCCATTCTCTCATGCTCCCGCCTTCCGGCGCTCTTTTTCCCGCTCGCTCAGACGGATCGGTCTGGCCTGCCTGTGCCTTCTGTGTTTCTGCGCCTCAGCGCTGGGAGCCGGACCGTTCCGATACCCATTTTCCTACTATGCCGATCATCAGGAACTCGGCACGGTTCTCATGAGCTTCGCTCAGGCCGAAGGATACACCGCCTCCATTTCTCCCGCCGTCAAGGGGACCCTGAGCGGCAAATTCCAGAATGTGGACCCCATGACCTTTCTTGCGGGAATGCAGAACGCCTTTGACGTGAACTGGTATACTCTGGGCCGCACGCTGCATTTCTATGCTGCAAGGGAGAGCACGAGAACCTTCATCTCTCCCCGCACAGGTACGGCACAACAGCTTTACAACGCGCTCAAAAATTCCTCGGTGTTCTCCCCGCAGCTTCCGCCTGCTCTGGGAACGGCAGGAGACGTCATTTCCGTGTCCGGCCCTCCGGAATACCTTGATCAGATACGCAGCGCCGTAGCCGCCTTTGAAGCCTCGCAGACTGAGCAGATCGTCATGCGGGTCTTTCCTCTTAAACACGCCTGGGCCGAAGACATGACCGTAAGCAGCATGGACAAGACCGTTACCATTCCCGGCATCGCGTCCATACTCCGGGCCATGGTCATGGGTTCTCCCGTTTCGGGCACACGCGTCACGCAGGAAAAGGCCACCGTGGAAAAGCTCGGCGGCAAGGGACTGTCCGCCCTCGGCAACGTGGAAAGCACGATTCCCCAGCCGGAAGCCGCGGCCACGCCCGTAAGTACCGGCAGCATCAGCATCATGGCCGACCCGCGCGTCAACGCCGTTCTTGTAAGCGACGCCGCCTACCGCATGCCCTACTACGCCCAGGTCATCAAGGATCTGGACAAGCCCGTGGAACTTGTGGAAATCCATGCCGCCATCGTGGACATCGACACAGACTTCAAGAGGGAGCTCGGCATCGCCTTTCAAGGCTCGGGCAACAACAGCGACGGCTGGAGCGGCGGCGGAACCATTTCCGGTTCCCCCACGGGCGGCACAGGCATGCCCTCGCCCGGCGTCATCGACAGCGCCGGAATGACGCTCTCCACCATTTACACTCACGGCAGCGACTTTTTCCTTGCCCGCATCCAGGCGCTGGAAGAAAACAACGAAGCCCGCGTGCTGGGGCGTCCCTCGGTGCTCACGGTGGACAACATTCAGGCAACGCTGGAAAACACCACCACCTATTATGTGGAAGTGGAAGGCTATCAGGCCGTGGATCTCTACAAGGTCGAAGCCGGAACCGTTCTTCGCGTCACTCCGCACATCATCCGGGAAAACGGCGAAACTTCCATCAAGCTTGCCGTCAACGTGCAGGACGACCAGGACAACAGCAGCAGCGTAACCACGAACAGCGGCGTCCCCCCCATCAAGCAGACGAAAATCAATACGCAGGCCATCGTCAATGCCGGACAGAGTCTGCTCATAGGCGGCTACTACTACGAACAGAAGGGCGAGGATGAAAGCGGTGTTCCCGTGCTCATGCACATTCCCGTCATCGGCAATCTCTTCAAGACCAAGGCGAAACAGAGCAAACGCATGGAGCGCCTCATTCTCATCACGCCCCGTATCGTTGAGCTCAACGACAACAACGTCCCCTCGCAGGTGGAGGACCCTACCTTCCACCGTGCCGCCACGCAGGCTGACTATGAGCCTCGCATTCCCGCCCAGCCCCGCGGAGCAGGATGCTCCCGCTCTTCCAGCGAGCCCAGGGTCTCCACAATCTCCGGTTCGGAAAGGGCTCTGTAAATGAACGGCGTGACGCTCAGAGTCTTCTCAGGCATCCATCTCGGCGCGGAAATAGCGCTGACGCCGGGGGCCTATGTTCTCGGCACCGACGATTCCTGCGACCTTATTTTTGAAGACTCCTCTCTGGTGGCCCGCCATGCCGTACTCCGCGTATCGGAAGCGCCGAACGGCACTCAGCTTTCTCTGGAGCCCCTGGACGGCCCCGTATCGTTTGCCGGTTCTCCTCTTCAGCAGGAACAGTCCGTGCCGCCCCGTCGTCCCTTTCAGATCGGTCTCGTGACTCTGGCATGGACGGATGACGCTTCGGCTGGAAGCTCTGCATGGCAGGAGGTGGAAGACCATCTTTCTCACGCAACAACGCCTGCGCCGTCCGATACTCAGGAGCAGGCGACATCACAGGCAACAACGTTGGCATCGGATGCACCCGATGCAGAAAAAAATGACGGGACCGTACGCCAGCCGGATCTTTCTCTTGAGAGTGCGGAGCAGAAATCTGCCTCCGCTCCGTCCGCTCCGCGACGTTCTTTCAAAAATCTCGGCAGAGCGGGTGCTCTGCTTGCCGTGGCGCTTCTCGGCCTGCTTTCGTTTACCTGGAACGACGGCAATACGGAAACATCACAGGAAGAACGCGTCCGAGAACTGCTCAGAGAGGCCGGCTATGAAAAGCTCGGCGTCACCGGCTCGGAAAACGGCGTGACCATCACGGGGCGCATCGCTTCCGACAAAGAGCGCGGACGTCTGCTCAGACTGGCACAGTTTTTGCATTTTCCCGTATATCTGGACGTGACCGTGCGTTCCGACTCCGCAGATGCGGTACGAGCCTCGTTCAATACGCTCGGTCTCTTCCCGGAAGTCACGGAACTGCCGCCTTCCGCACATCCGGGGCTGCTGGTCAGAGGGTACATTAAAAACGGCGTTCTGGAGGAGCAGGCGCTTACCGAAGCCATCCGCAACGTGCCGGATCTGCAGAAATCCCCCGCCACCGGAAAGCCCAGACTCGCACTTTTCCGTGACATCCGGCATAAGGCAGACGTTCAGATGCTGCTGCTTCCCGCGCTTGCTGCAGCTGGACTCGACACGGTAAAAACGGAGTATCTGCCCGGAAAAATCGTTCTGCACGGGGCCTTCACGCCTCAGACGAAGGCCGCTCTGGAAAAAACTGCGGCTGAAGTTCAGGAAAAGCTCGGCGTACCGGTACGCTTCGACATCGTCAACGACTCCGAAACGCTCCAGCCCGCCAAGAACGACAACATCTACGCCAGGGAGGAAGAACGACGCCCCGCAGTTCAGTCCGCAAACTCCGCAGACAAACGCGATGCCGCAACCTTCCGCGTCACCTCCGTTTCCATGGGTGGGCTCAGGTTCATCACCCTTGCCGGAGGCGCGCGCGTGTTTGAGGGAGGCGGGCTTCCGGGCGGCTACAGACTGGAGAACATTTCCGTCGACGCGCTTACCCTGAGCAGAAACAATCAAACAACCACCTACCCTCTGAGAGGTTCTCATGAGTGATTTCGTTTCCGTCCTCGACATTATGGAGAACGCCCCCTACGGAGCGCAGACCGCCATGCGGGATGAAATTGCCGCCATGGACGCCGAGCTGCGACGCGTCATGGACAGGGGGCTGACCCCGGATGACATGAAAAAGGCGCAGGCTGCAAGGGCCGCCGCACAGGCCGCCGCCGTCATTCTTGACAAGCTTTTTGTCTGATACAGGAGCATTCCATGGATTCCATCAGCGGACTCAATATTTCCCAGATGTTTGAAAACACCCTTCAGGGCATCAGCTCCAAAGGTTCCGATCTCAACGCCAAGATGGCGGAACTTGCCAACGGAGAAGAACTCAGCAACGAACAGATGATTTCCCTGCAGTTTGAAGTCGGCCAGTACAACACCATGATGGAAGCGCTTTCCACCGTAACCAAGAGCATGACCGACATGATGAAGAGCCTGGCGCAGCGCTCCAGCTGAGACCATGGGCTCATGTCGTTCGCCCGAACGGTGCACGAAGGACTACGGTGGGGACTCAACAGGACCGTCTCGTCGGCATGAGGCCGGAAAAAGAGACTGTCGCCGAAAACCTCTGACCGTCATTTCACCCCAATGACAGCCTGTTGAAGACTGTCGACCGCATGGAGACATCATGCTTACCGATTCCCAGATCGCCCGCCTTCTCGACATTGCCAACGCCGGATGCCACAAGGGCATGGTTCTTGGAGCCCGCACCATCTATGACGGCGTTCTGGCCGTCCGTCCCGGTCACGTTCCGGCGCTGATCGGACAGGCTCTCAGCCATATCGTCATAGGAGAATATGAAGAAGCCGAGAAGCTGCTTCGCGACGACATTCTGTCCGAACACCCCGAAGACACTGACGCACGTGCCATGCTCGGACTCTGTCTCTGTCTGGCCGACAGAAAGGACGAAGCCCGCGAAGCGCTCCGTCCTCTCACCGAAAAGGACGGCAGCGCCTCGGAACTGGCCTGTTCTCTCATGGAACAGATAGACCGGGAATAACCCTGCCGGCTGACGGAGCGCTCATCCATGGACGCCATATCTTTGGATTCATCGAGTCGTCTTCTCGAAGCGTTCGAACGCATGAGCATTCCGCAGGGAGAGGGCCTCGTCAGTTCCGGCCCGTCTCCCGTACCGGATGCGCTCTCCCGTGCCTTTGAACAGCTTCTGGAACAGTCCGATGCCCGGCCCGCTTCCGCCGGAACGGCCGGGCAGCCGGAAGTCCAGAACGTCTCGCCCTCCGCACGGGATGTGACCTCCAAGGACAGTGTCGCAGAAAACGTCTCAGCAGATCGCTCTGCCGTTACCGGGGCGTCCGAAGCGCCGCTTCTCTCCCCTTCCGAACTCTATCACCTTCAGTTTCAGGTGGCCATGCTCCGGTTTCAGGCCGACTCCGGCTATCAGGTCACTCAGAAGACCACGCAGGGCCTGGACTCCCTGCTCCGCAACCAGTCCTGACAAGGAAATGCCGTCATGTCGTTTTTCCGCTCCCACTGTCTTTCCGCCTCCCGCCGACTTCTTTGCCTCGTCCTTGCTGCGACCGTTCTTCTGCTTGCCGGCTGCAAGACTGAAATCTATCAGGGACTCAGCGAAAATCAGGCCAACACCATGCTGTCCGTTCTGCTCCGTCACGGCATTTCCGCGGAAAAAATCGCGGCCAAGAACGATTTCAGCATTGCCGTAGAAGAAAGGCAGATCGTTCAGGCTCTGGAAATTCTGAAAGAAAACAGTCTGCCCCGTGAGGACTTTCAGAATCTCGGTCAGGTGTTCTCCGCTCAGGGCATGATATCCTCGACTACGGAAGAACAGGCACGGCTGGCATATGCGCTCTCCCAGGAGCTTTCCGACACGTTTTCGCGCATCGACGGTGTGCTTACTGCAAGAGTGCACGTCGTGCTCGGTCAGACCGATCTCGGAACCGGCAACGTCACCCCGCCGAGTGCCGCCGTCTTTTTGCGTCACACCCCCGAATCTCAGGTGACAAGGCTCATTCCCTACATCCGCGAGCTTGCCGCCAACGCCGTTCCCGGTCTCATGCAGGACAAGGTTTCCGTCATGCTCGTGCCCGTGCGCGAAACGGTCAGCGTTCCCATGCCCTCGGAATCCGGTACTGCTGCCGGAATGGACAACAGCAGAATCTATCTTCTGGCCGGACTGGCCGGTCTTCTGACGCTGGCCTGCATCGGACTGGCCGCAGCCGCCGTCATCTATGTACGCAGCCGCAGGAACAAGGTTCAGTAACTCATGGATTACCGATTTCTTGCCGAAGTCATCACTCAAAAGCCCCGGCTTTTCCAGGCGATGCTCGCATTCAACCGCGAGTTTGCCGCTCCGGTTCCCGCAGAGCTTTCCTCGCTTGGCGGATCGTTTGCAGAGCTCTGGAACCGGCAGGACTTCAGGAGAGCCTGGAGGCCGTCGACACAGCAGACCGGTTACTGGAACTTTTCCGAAGAATCACAGAGACTGGCGCTGCTCGATGCCGACACGCTCAAACGGGTCGGTCTTTTTTTCAGCGCCGCCGTGCACGCCGAAGAGATTTCGCACGTCATCGCCCGCGAACAGGTGCTGACCCTGCGGCGGGAGCTCGGGGCCGACGTGCTTTCCTACGCGCTCAAGCGGGGACGCTATCAGGTAGGCACTCTGCGAGCACTTCTGCTTGCGCCCGGCGTTCCGAGTGATCTGCCCGGGAGAGTTCGAACGCTTGCGGCAACGGTGCTTGCCGTCATAAGCTCGGACTGGCCCAAGCCGCTCAAAGCACTTGCGGCCAGCAGGCTTCCGCACGTCGACTCGTCACCATCTTCGGAAGGATCGCCGCTCCCGCAACTTCGCAGGGAGCAGCGCAGGGCTTTGTGGTTCACCATGAAAAAACTTCTTCTCAGGGAGGTCGCACCGGAATGGGCTCCATGTTTCGACTAGGCGAAAGTTCCGTACGTCCCGCCGCAGAAACGAAAAGCAGCAAGGTGGACGAGTAAGGACTCTATCTGGAAGCAGCCTCCCTGCTGGACGCCGCACGTGAAAAGGCCGCTGCCATGGAAGCTCAGGCAGAAAAAGCTTATGAGCGAAAAAAGGAGGAAGGCTACCGCGACGGCATGGAGGAAGGCAAGCTGGAGCACGCGGAAAAAATGATGGAAACCATCCTGAGTTCCGTGGAGTTCATCGAAGGCATCGAAGACACGCTGGTCAGTGTGGTCAATCAGGCCATACGAAAAATCATCGGAGAAATGGACAGCAAGGAGCGCATCGTCCGCATCGTCCGCACGGCCCTGAACAATGTCCGGGGCCAGCAGAAAGTGACGGTGCGCGTGGCGCCCGCCGACGAGGAGGCCGTGACGCAGGCCCTTGCCGCCATGACCGCCGGCTCTTCCGGCAGCGGATTTCTTACCATTGTTGCCGACGCACGCCTTTCCCGGGACTCGTGCATTCTGGAAAGCGAACTCGGCGTCGTTGACGCCAGTCTCGAAACCCAGCTCAAGGCGCTGGAACACGCCTTTCACAGCAAAATACGTCAGTAACGTCCGCGGAGCGCAGCCATGGCATTTGAGTACATAGGAGCTCTTCTTGAAGAAGCGGTGCAGACGACAACGCCCGTGGACGTGCGCGGTCGCGTGGAACAGGTCGTGGGAACCATCATTCGTGCCGTCGTCCCCGGCGTGAAGGTGGGAGAGCTCTGCATACTCAGCAATCCCTGGGAAAATTTCACGCTGAAGGCCGAAGTCGTGGGTTTTGTCCGCAACGTGGCCCTGCTTTCCCCCCTCGGGAGCTGTCAGGGGGTATCTCCGGCCACGGAGGTCATACCCACGGGAGAAATCCTTTCCGTTCCCGTGGGCGAAGAGCTGCTCGGTCGCGTGCTCGACGGGCTCGGCCAGCCCATCGACGGGGGCCCCGCACTCAGGACCCGTCAGCACTATCCGGTTTTTGCCGAAGCGCCAAACCCCATGACGCGCAAAATCATCAGTCGTCCGCTCTCGCTCGGCCTGCGCGCCCTCGACGGCATGCTCACCTGCGGAGAAGGCCAGCGAATGGGCATCTTCGCCGCGGCAGGCGGCGGCAAATCCACGCTGCTTTCAAGCATCATCAAGGGCTGCTCCGCCGAGGTGTGCGTGCTGGCGCTTATCGGCGAACGAGGAAGAGAAGTCCGGGAATTCATTGAAAACGACCTCGGCGAGGAAGGACGGAAAAAGGCCGTGCTCGTCGTCTCCACCTCGGACCGTTCTTCCATGGAGCGCCTCAAGGCGGCCTATACCTCCACGGCCATTGCCGAATACTTTCGGGATCAGGGCCGAAGCGTTCTGCTCATGATGGATTCCGTCACCCGTTTCGGCCGTGCTCAGCGAGAAATCGGCCTTGCCGCGGGAGAGCCTCCCACCAGACGAGGCTTTCCTCCGTCGGTGTTTTCCGAGCTCCCCAAGCTCATGGAAAGGGCGGGCAACTCCGACAAGGGATCCATTACGGCGCTTTACACCGTGCTTGTGGAAGGCGACGACATGACCGAACCCATTGCCGACGAAACACGTTCCATTCTCGACGGACACATCGTCCTTTCGCGCAAGCTCGCCGCGCGCAACCATTACCCTGCCATCGATGTTCAGGCGAGCGTCAGCCGCGTGATGAATGCCATCGTCAGCAAGGAACACAAGAAGGCCGCCCAGAGACTGCGGCAGATTCTGGCAAAATATGCGGAAGTAGAACTTCTCGTGCAGATAGGTGAGTACAAGAAGGGAGCGGACAAGGAAGCCGACGACGCGCTCGCGCACATAGACAAAGTGAACGCCTTTCTCAAGCAGGGGCTCGGCGAAAAAAGCACGTTCGAGCAGACACTGGAAGGGCTGTTCGAGGCGGTGCACTGATCGTGGAAGCCTATCCCCTCGCCGCAATGCTCACCGTGCGCCGGTACCGGGAAGAAAGCGCCAAACGGCGTGTGCGCAGCGCGGAAGTCGCCGTTCGGGAAGCAGAAGAAAACGTGGAGAAGACACGACGGGAGCTGGACGAATTCCGCGTGTGGCGAAAGCAGGAAGAAGACCGGCGCTACGAGGCCATCATGAACGTCCCTGTGAGTCTTGAAAAACTGGAGCTGTTCAAGGCCGGACTCGCAAGACTCGCCGACGAGGAACACTCTCGGGAACAGGCCGTGATTTCGGCTCAAAAAGAGGTGGAACAGCGCCGAGTTGAACTTGAAGGAGCGAAAACGGCCGCAAAAACCGCCAGCAAAAACACTTCCAAAATAGAAGCACACAGAGATCTGTGGAAGGAAGACGCCAAAAAGGAAGAGGAACGCAGGGAAGATCTGGAACTTGAGGAATTTCATCCCATATCACGCAAGGGTGCCGAAGCCGAGGGCGAAGACGCCTGACATGAAGGAGCGCATCATCATGAGCAGCATGAACATCCGTTTTTCCGAGCCTGCATCCGCGGAAAAAACGCCTCGTCAGGAGCGAGGTCAAAGCTCTCCTCCTCCCTGCGACAGGGAAAGCGCCGACCTTTTCATGAAGTCGCTGGAAGAAGAGAGACCCGGCAGACATGACCTGGAAAGCGGCGGGACGAAAAAGGAGGAAACATCTCCAACGCCCGACGCTTCCGCCTCCCTTGCCGGCATGACGAATCCTCTTGAAAGTCTTTTTTCCGGTCGCATGGAAGGAGTCGCCCCGGCAGATCCCGCCGCTCAGGGGCCGGATCAGGCGGAGCTGGAAAAACTGGTGGAACGCATTCTTGTGTCCACCCCCGAACAGGGCGGACATGAGGTCAGGCTCTCTCTGGGAAGCCATGCTCTGCCCGGTACGGAAATAACGCTTCACCGGGACATGACCGGCATGCTTTCCGTCATGCTCTCAAGTTCCGATGCTTCGTCCTTCCAGACGCTGGTATCCGCGCAGGATTCTCTCAAATCCATGCTGGAAAAGCTGGAGGGAAGCAGCGTGCGAGTTGAGGTCACAAAAGATTCCGGTCGTGAGGATAACGATTCCGGCAGACGGTCGCGCACCTACATGACGGAAGATCAGCTTTTCCCTGAATAACGCCGAATCAGATGAAGGAACGCCTTCCTCAAAAAACAACGCTTCCCGATCATTACATCGGAGGGAAGCGAACAAACGCTCTTTACACGGAACGACACCATGGCGGAACACGCATATTATCCCACCTTCAGACCTCCTTTTCTCGCCCGGGAAAAGGCACTTCTTCAAAACTCGCTCCTGCTTCGCCCCGAACCGTGGAGCGCTCCCTTCGGCTCAGGAGAACTGAGTCTCTCGCCTCTGACGAATACTCCCGAGTTTTCACCCGCCTGCGTTCTCGACCTCGACATCAACGGAACGAGCTGGCAGCTTGAACTCGACGACACGGCGCTGCTGCTTCGACATGAAGCCTTTGACGACGGAGGACAGGCTCCCGTCTTCGATGAGCGTGCGCTGCCTGAAGAAGTGCGTCGCGCCCTGCTGGAATCTCTGCTCGCTCCTCTGCTCTCCTCTCTGCAGACTCTGCTCAACCTGCCATTTGCCGTGCAGAACGTTCAGTTCCATACCCCTGATGCCGCACGTCCCTTTTCCACAGGATTCAAGGCATCTCTTTCCGCCTGCAACGGTCTGCCGGAACTGACGGCCTTTCTGCGTCTTTCTCCCATGAACGCTGAAAGCGGATACGTTCTTGTCGAGGCGCTCAGGTCTCTCCCCGTGCGCTGCGGCGGCCCGCTGAGCAAGGTGCTGAAAACCGTTCCTCTTGAAGTCGCGTTTGAATCGGGCTATCTTCGAATCACGCCTGAAGAGGCCGCCGCGCTCGCACCGGAAGACGTGCTTCTGCCCGAGGTCTGGACGGCCCCGGAAACGCTGATTCTGCGTGTTCGCCGCGAAAGCGCCGCAAGCCTGGCGGCGTCCTGCACCGTGGACGGAACGCAGGCCACGCTTGCCACACCCTTATCCGAAGAACCGGACCCCTCCATGGACAGCTCTGAAATCAAAGACATAGACATACGCCTGAGCTTCGAGCTCGACCGTCGCGTCATTACGGTAGGAGAGCTCGAGGCGCTCACGCCCGGCTATACGTTTTCCCTGAACGGCGATCTCGCCTCCCCTGTAACCATACGGGCCAACGGCAAGGCCATAGCCCGAGGACGTCTGGTGGACATGGGCGGAACCCTGGGCGTGCAGATCGCCGAAACGCTGTAGCGCGCTCCGGAGCCGCGTTTCATGTCCGACATCAATCCTCTGTACCTCATGGCCGGGCTGTCCCTGCTCGGACTCGCCCCCTTCTTTCTCATGATGGTCACCTCCTACGTCAAAATCGTGGTGGTCACCTCTCTGGTGCGCAATGCGCTCGGCGTGCAGCAGGTACCGCCCGCCATGGTCATGAACGGGCTGGCCATCATTCTCAGCGTGTTCATCATGGCTCCCGTGGCCATGGACACCGCAGACATCGTCAGGAACATCACCCTTCCTACACAGCCGGGATTTTCGGACATACTCAACGTTGCCGACAAGGCCTCGCCTCCGCTCCGCCGCTTTCTTTCCGCCAATTCCGACGAAAAGGTAACCAACATGTTCATGGGTACGGCCAGACGCATCTGGCCGGCGGAGCGCCACAACATGATAAGCAAGGACAACCTGCTCATCATGATCCCGGCCTTTACCATTTCCGAACTCACCAAAGCCTTCCAGATAGGCTTCGTGCTCTATCTGGCTTTCGTAGCCATAGATCTCATCATATCCAACATTCTGCTCGCCATGGGCATGATGATGGTTTCTCCCACCACCATATCGCTGCCGTTCAAGCTGCTGCTTTTCGTCACGCTCGACGGCTGGCTGAAAATCAGTCAGGGACTGATGCTCAGCTATCAGTAACAAGACGGAGGTTTACCGTGCAGATCAGCACCACTCTCAAAGACGGCATATCCGTCACCCGCATATCCGGCCGCATGGACGCCACTACGGTTTCCGAGTTCAATGAAGAGTGCCAGAATCTTCTGAAATCCGGTTCCGGCCGCATCATCATCGACCTTGAAGGGCTCGAATACATCAGCTCCGCCGGTCTGCGCGGCATACTCACCATGGGCAAGGCCTGCAAGTCCGCCGGAACCACGCTGGCCTTCTGTTCCATGCAGGCCATGGTGGCCGATATGTTCAAGCTCTCCGGCTTCACGTCCATTCTCAAGGTCTATCCCAGCCTTGACGAGGCTCTTGCCGGCATGCGCTGAAAAACATGGCGGAGCCTGTCGAACGCAACTCCCGCCTTGTCGCAACATTCCACGCTTGTCAAAACGGAGACCGACCGCGCCCCGAGCGTCGTCTCTCTCCATGCCGCAGGAGGCTTCCATGCCACAGCTTCATGTTCCTGCACGACTGGAACAGCTCGCCGCTGTCAACAGTTTTCTTTCCGAAAACATTCCTCCCCGCTTTCTTCCCGCCCTGCTCAACGTGGAGCTCGTGACGGAAGAGCTGCTGGTCAACGTGTTCAGCTACGCCTATCCGGAAGGCACTACCGGCAATGCCGAAATAGCGCTGCGCGAAGTGTTCTTCGACGGCGAGGACATGCTGTGCTTCTCCGTCAGAGACTGGGGCGCGCCTTTCAATCCCTTTGCCGAAGTTCCCGATCCGGATATCTCCCTTGATGCGGAAAGCCGTCCCATCGGCGGCCTGGGCATCTACCTCATCCGCAGCGTCACCAGACATCAGGCCTATTCCCGCGAGGACGATACCAACCGCATCGACGTCTATTTTTCCATCCCCGAACAGGAATGAGTCCGTGCCTGCCGGTCGATTCAGAAATAACATTCCGCCGCTTCGGGCAATGTCCGTTCTCCTCGGCGTGCTGATGGTATCGCTTCTATCGGAACACGCGCATGCCGGACGCATTCTGTCCGAGGAAGTCAGCGTCACGGAAACCAGCATTCTGGAAAGACGGCAGACACACGAATTTCTCATCGACAGCATGGACGTTTCCAGCCTTTCTCCGTCCGCCAGATTTCTTGCCATGCCCCGTCCCATGATTACACCGGAACTTGCCGGGGCCATGCATGACGGAAGATCGTACACGGCCCCGGAAGAATGGAAGCGCATCATCCGTAAGGCCTCTGAAACCTATCGCCTGCCGGAATCGCTCATTGCGGCCGTCATACGCACGGAGTCGTCCTTTCAGGCCAACGCCGTATCCCCCAAAGGTGCGCGCGGAGCCATGCAGATCATGCCGGAAACCCAGAAGGAACTCGGGCTGGAAAACCCCTACGACGCCGAGGCCAACGTCATGGCAGGCAGCGCCTATCTGCGCCGTCAGCTCGACCGCTTCGGCTCTCTGGATCTGGCACTCGCTGCCTACAATGCCGGCCCGGCCAACGTAATCAAGTACGGCGGCATTCCGCCCTTTCCCGAAACCCGGGAATATCTGAAACAGGTAGCCGCCCACAGAAACGCAGAACAAAAAAACAACGCAGCCGCTCCCTGATCCGGCATCTCCCGGCACGACCGCCTGAAAAAAACATTTTTTCTTCTTGAAAGATCAACGGAAATCCATCATGAACAAGCTCTTCATTACCCTTGTAGGAATAAGCGTTACCGCTCTCGTTCTTGCCGTCGGCTGCGGCTCATGGCTGTTTCTGCAATCCTGGGAAGAAGGAAAAAGACTTGAACGTCAGAATGAGGAGCTCAAGGCCTCTCTGGAAGCCTCGCGTATCCGCATTGAAAACTTCTGTGAATACCCTGCCGAAGCTCTCTGCAATGTGGACGATCAGCCGGGCGGAAGCGTGAGCGGGGCCATGGCGGACATCGCCCATCTGACCCGAAGCCTGCCCGTCCCCGCCGAAAAAAACGACAATCGCCCCAATGACGCATCGACGACGTCTTCACAGGCATCTCACGCGAACACGAGCAGGACTGAACTGACCCGTTTGGAAGCAGAAGAACCTCCTGCTTCTGCAGTAAATCCGGTGATCGGAAAGGCGGACATAACCTCGCCGGAACCACAAAAAACAGCCGAAGGGGCAACACCGCCTTCTGAAAAGGAAAAAGACATCATCACCGAAACGCCGTCGGCCGGGGAAGTTCTTTCCGAAAGCAGGCAGACCGCCTCCGCAGACACACCGTCAATCAAGACCGCTGCGGTGTCGGACAAACGCCTGAAAAAGACGTGGGCTTCCCTTGCCAGAACAAAAGACTCCATGGTGCTCCGCATCGCCGGAGAAGGCCCGGCACTCACGGCCGAAGGCAGATTGCTGCGCGATCCGCTGCGCTATGAAGTCACCATGCCCGGACGATGGAAAGTCTACGACAAACCCCCGGACAACAGTCTTATCAAGGAAATGCGTATCGTCTCCAAAGATGACGACACCATCCTCACCTTTCCGCTCGCCGGAGAGCCGCAACATTGCGAAGTCAGGCAGGAAGATCCCCGAACCATAGCCATCGTCATACGCTGAGCAGCCCAGCCTGGGGGCAGCATCCGGATATACAATGCCTGTGTCTGTCGGATTTTGCAGAAATCCCATCCTTGGTCAGACGGCAAGAAGCTTTCCCAGCATTCCGGCAAAAGGCCGTGCCATGGCAGGCAACGCAAACTTTTTTCCCTGCACGAAGTCCCGGAGCAGCGCATCAACGCTCTCTCTGTCCGCAGAAATTTCCGTAGGGCGTATCCATGCACCGTTTTCATCCACTTCGGCGCGACTCAGCACTATGCACACGTCTTCGGAAAATCCCAGAGGGCGTACCACCAGCGTTATGCCGCTTCCCGTGGCGCACCCAAGGTCCAGGATATCGACATATCGTCCCGCATGACGCTGCAGTGCGGACATGACGGCATCGCTCTTCAAAAGCCTGTTTACCCCGGCGCGAAGCAGCGCTGCGGCAGAATCCTTCATCATGCTACTTCTCCTTTCTGGCAAGAACGATGGCTTCTCCAAGAATGAAGAGCACCTGAGCCGTGGACTGAAGAAAAAGCATGGCTTCCTCTGCGGAGCGCCCCTTGATGGTACCACTCCACGTAGCCAGCGCCATGATGCTCCAGTTTCCCTTAATGCACGCGGCAAGACGATCGCCCTCGGGCGTCCCGCCAGGCATTCCCGCGAGCTCTAAAGCCGTATCGTCAAGATACTTCATGCCCCGTTCACGGGAAAGCAGCACGAACAGATTGCTCTTGAGAAGCTCATCCTCAACAGCGTCCCACAGATTGGCTGCCGCCGCGCCGGCAAAGCAGCATGAGCCCAGAACAGCCAGCGGCTCCACATGATCATACAAAGAGTGATACTCCCGTATGCAGTGCTCGAAAAATGTACGCACAAGCCCGGAGAGCTCGGAAATGCTGCGCACCGAATCCTTCAGAAATCCGGCCTTCACCGCCTCCGAGGCAAGCATATTTTGAAGTCCGTTTCTATAGTCAGCGAGTTCCTTGAGCAGATCCTTGTCGCTGCCGCCTTCCATAGCGTACCTCCTGCCTTTTCCACATCATTTGAAAACAAGCAACGTAGCAGCAAGCGCAACGCATTTCAAGTCAGTCTCTGACAGCAATCGTCCGGACAGGTCGACGTTTTCAGCGTTCAGTCCCGCTCTTCCCTTAAAAAAGCAGGCGCCTCGCCATGCCCTCTCGACTTGGCAGAGCCGGAGGAACATGGTAAAAAATGCCTCGGCAACAGGATCCACGCCCCTTCCCCACCGCTTGTCGGCACAGGCAACACGTCCTTCGGCACATCCGCACACCGAAGCCCGATTTCATACCATGCCACAGACATACAGAAAGCGCGTTCCCAGACTTTCACACGTAGTGACACCATACAACCATAAAAGGACCATTCCATGAAAATCTTTCACTTCTTCGGCGACTCCGTCACCCTCGGCGTCAACGACGCCCCTGCAGGCGGCTGGGTCTCCCGTCTGGCGGGCAAGGCCGCTCAGGCCGGTCTTTCCGTCCCGCCGGATACCTTCTACAACATGGGCGTCCGCAGAAACTCCAGCCGCATGATACTGGACCGCTTCGAAGCTGAGTTCAAGGCCAGAACCATGGAAGGCGTCCCTTCCTATCTGCTGTTCTGTTTCGGTACCGTGGACATGGCTGCGCCGAAGGGCTTTCCCAACATCCCCGTGGGAGAATCGGCCGCAAATGCCCGTGACATCCTGCTGAAGGCGAAAACCTTCGGTGCCACGGCGCTTGTCAGCGCCCCGCCCGTTGCCGGCAAGGAACATTGCCAGCGCCTCGATGCGCTGTGCACGGCCTATGCGGCCATCTGTTCCGCCATCGACGTGCCCTTCGTGGATATCTTCCACCCGGTTCTGAAAATCGGCTATGTCAACGATCTTGCCGACGGCGTACATCCTGGCCCCGCAGGCAACGACATGATCGC
>NZ_CALUWV010000019.1 GCF_944324575.1 uncultured Mailhella sp.
GCCCCTGTTGGTACCGCTGGGAGCGCCGAGCGGCATGACGGCCGCGGCACCGGCGTTCACGCAGGCGCGGGCCACATAGAGGTCGGGATTGATGTAGGGCAGAACGGTGAAGCCTTCCTTCGCCAGAATTTCGGTGGCCTTCGCGGTTTCGTAGCCGTCGGGCAGAAGGTGACGGGTGTCGGATATGACTTCGATCTTTATCCAGTTGCCGCAGCCCGCGGCGCGGGCGAGACGGGCGAGACGCACGGCCTCGTCGGCGTTGCGCGCGCCGGAGGTGTTGGGAAGCAGCCGCATGGAGGAAGGGATGTGCCCCATGACTCCGGCGCCGCTTTTGTCCACGCGGCGCATGGCCACGGTGATGACCTCGGAGGCGCTGGCTTCGCAAACGGCCGGGATGAGGGAGTCGTCACGGTATTTTCCGGTACCGATGAAAAGGCGGCTGCCAAGTTCCACGCCGCCGATGACAAGCTTGTCGGATTGCTGCATATTAACCTCCTCCCACAAAGTGCAGGAGCTCCAGGCTGTCGCCCGGGTTGAGACGCACGGCAGCGAAGTTGTCTCTGGCAACGATGTCGCGATTGAGTTCGGCGACGACGACGCCGGGGTCGATACCGCGTCCGATGATGAGGTCGAGCAGGGTGAGGCCTTCGGTGATTTCTTCTGGTTCGCCGTTGACGGTGATGCGCATGGAAACCTCGCTGTGATGAAAAAAAACGTCCACCAAAGGGGGTGGACGTGAGGTTTCCTGCAAGGAAACCGAGCTTCCCTTCGGCAGTGCTGACTGCATCAGGTTCCAAGGGTCAGAGGCATTATCCTCTTTCTCAGCCGTAAGGCTCCCCTAGCTGGTGAACGGGTTATTTTTTAAACCCGGCGACGTTTTTTGGCAAGGAAAAATTCAAAGGGGGGCCTCAGACAGGACTGATGGACGCTTCTGGACCTGAGGCACCAGTACAGGGGAACCATCCACAGATACAGGGCAAAGACGATGATGGCCGGCCCCTGCTGCAGCGTGAGGCTGCACATGGAAAAGGCTATGCTCCAGGGCAGAACGGCAGAGAGCAGGACCACGCTGTTTTCCAGATACATGGCCATTTCCCGGCGGTTGTGCTGGGCATGCGCGCAGAGCTGACGGGTGAGAATGATGGAGAGCGTCTGGTTGCAGGAAAGACCGGTGGTGAGAAGGCCCACGAGGGCCGTGGCACGGAAGGCGCCGATGCGCGTTGCCATGCGTTCCACCATGTTTTCAAAGCTGTTCAGAAGTCCCGATCTTTCAAAGAGCGCGGAATAGGATGAGGATATGGCCACAATGGCGGCTACGTTGACCATGGAAATGATGCCGCCGCCCTTGAGCATGGCGATGTCGTCGACGGGCGGGCGGTAACCGAGCAGCATGGTGGAGACAAGTGCGGAGAGAGAGCAGTGCTGAAAGATGAGAGAATCGCCGCAGGCAATCACGATGCTGGCGGCCATGGCGATTTTCACGTCTATGCGCAGAAGTCCGAAAACTAGAACGACGATGGCCGGAAGCAGCACCCATATATTGAAGGTGAAGTTTGCGCGCATGACGTCGGTGGCGCCGTCGGGCATGACGTGCTCGGGCCCGAGAAGGGAGAGCAGGGCGTATCCTGTGCAGGTGAGCAGAAAGGGCGCGGCTCCGCTTCGGAGCATTCTTTTGAAGTTGCCGTAAATGTCGGTATGGGTAAGAGCACACACGAGCGCCGCGCTGGAGGACATGGGAGAGCAGCGGTCGCCCACATACACGCCGCTCAGAATGGCCCCGCCGACGAGCACTTCGTTAAAGCCTGCCGTGTGCGCCATGAGCATGCACACGACGCCGAGCGTGCTCACGGTGCCGAAGGCCGTGCCGATGAGGGAGCTCAGCGCCGCGCAGAGCAGAAAGCTCCAGAGCACGAAGAACGTGGGGTTGATAAGGGAGAGCGCCCAGTCGATGAGCATGGGAATGGTCCCGCTTATGCGCCAGACACCCGTGAGCATGCCTATGAGCGTAAATATGGTGAGGATGTTGGATATGCGCCTTATGCCGCGCAGGAGCAGTCTCGCAATTTCGGGAAAGGCGACGCCCGTGCTTCGGGCGTGAATGCTGAAGCAGACTACGCCGAAGCCGAGGGCCCAGAGCAGGGAAAGGCCTGCGGCAAGGCAGATGACGAGACCGGAGACGAAAAGGCCGAGCGTGACGATCTGGCCGCGTGAGACGCGACCTGATAAAGAGGCTGAGACTGGCATGAGGACGTCCGGAAAGGAGTGCGACGGGAAGGTCAGGCGAAGTCGTCCGGCAGGGCCACCACGGCAAGGCCGTGCTCGTCGGCGAGCTTCAAGGCTTCCTCGCGATCAAAGAACAGAGTTTTGTCCGCCTGAATGGCCAGAGCGGCATAGTGGTGTTCTACCAGATTGCGTATGGTGGCAAGTCCTACGGAAGGCAGATCGACGCGTTCATCCTGTCCGGGTTTCACCATCTTGATGGCCACGCAGCCTTCGCCGCCGAGTTCAGCTCCACGGCGTATGGTGGCGTCCGTGCCTTCGAGACATTCCACGGCCATGACCATGCCTTCGCGCACAATGAGGCACTGGCCTATGTCGAACGCACCCATGCTGCGGGCGATGGGCCAGCCGTAGCGGATGTCCTTCCATTCGTCTTCGGTGGGAGCGCGACGGGTGAGCGTGCCGCCGGGAGCTCGCAGCATGGGAGCAAGATCCGCGGAAGCGACGATGCGTATGCCGTCCTTTTCAATATCGGCCATGATGGCGCGAAGCAACGCGTCGTCTCCTTTTTTCTTCAGACTGAAAAGAAGCTTTGCGGCACGCCAGTCGGGACGAAATTCCAGAGCCTTGGGCTTGCTGATGGAACCGGCCATGCAGGCGCGCGAAACTCCATGCTTCTTGAAGAAGCTGACCATGCGGCCGAGCTGCCCCAGGTGGAGCAGTTCAAACACGTCGGCGCATTCGGCGGTGGCAGGGTCGGTATGCCCCTGAAAACCGCAGATGACCACGCCGAGACCCGCGGCGCGGGCCTGCTGTGCCACAAGGCGGGGAAACTGTCCGCCGCCCGCGATGATGCCGATATTCTCTGCCATGGGAACTCCGGGTGTAAAAAATCGGAGGAAGTATACGCCCATCCCTTCAGCTCTGCAACCATGACACTTCCCCTTTGCCGGACGCGCGGCGAAAGAAGAATCCCGCCCCGGGGGCGGAGAGAATCCATATCGACTCTTGCCCTCTGGACATTATCCTTGTATAAATGAGGCCTTCCAACGTGTGTCCGGGACCGGCTCCGTGTTTTTCGGGGATGGAGTCTGCGGATTTGTTGCGGCCGATCGTCAAAAGGCCGTACATGACGGGCCGTTTCTGTCGGCCATGAAAGGTTTTGCCATGAACATTGCTCATAAGATTATCAGCGCCCATCTGGTGGAAGGGGAGATGGTCCCCGGAAAGGAAATCGGGCTTCGTGTGGATCAGACGCTTACGCAGGACGCCACGGGTACCATGGCCTGGCTTCAGTTTGAAGCTCTGGGCCTCTCTTCCGTCCGCACCGAGCTTTCGGTAAGCTATGTGGATCACAATACGCTGCAGATGGGATTCCGCAATCCCGACGACCATCGCTTCCTGCGTACGGCGGCGCAGCGCTTCGGCGCGGTGTATTCCGCTCCCGGCACAGGCATCTGCCATCAGCTTCATCTGGAAAACTTCGCCCGTCCCGGCCGCGTGCTTCTCGGCTCCGACAGCCATACCCCCAACGCCGGCGGCATGGGTTGTCTCGCCATGGGCGCCGGCGGTCTTTCCGTGGCCCTTGCCATGGCCGGGGAACCGTACAGCATTCCCATGCCCAAAGTCGTCAAGGTGTGGCTCACCGGTCGTCTTACCGGCTGGGCGCAGGCCAAGGACGTCATTCTGCATATGCTCTCCCGTCTGAGCGTCAAGGGCGGCGTGGGGCGCATCTTTGAGTACTGCGGTCCAGGCGTGAGCACGCTTTCCGTGCCGGAACGCGCCACCATCACCAACATGGGCGCGGAACTCGGCGCCACGGGCTCTCTCTTCCCCTCCGACGAACGCACCCGCGAATTTTTGAAGCAGATGGGTCGTGAACAGGATTGGGAGCCGCTCCAGGCCGACGAGAACTCGCAGTACGACGAAGAGATGGAAGTGGATCTCTCTTCCATCGTACCTCTGGTGGCCCGTCCCCATATGCCCGACAAGGTGGTTCCCGTTGCCGAGCTCGACGGCCTGCGCGTGGATCAGGTAGCCATGGGCTCCTGCACCAACTCGTCTTACGCCGATCTGCATCTTGTGGCCGAAACCCTGCGCGGCCGCCGCGTCTGCCCTGAAACCGATACCTGCATGGCGCCCGGTTCCCGCCAGGTGCTTACCATGCTTACGGAAGAGGGTTCTCTTGCCTCGCTGCTCGACAGCGGCGTGAGACTTCTGGAATGTGCCTGCGGACCGTGCATCGGCATGGGCAGCTCACCCGTGTCCGGCGGCGTTTCCGTACGTACCTTCAACCGCAATTTTGAAGGTCGCAGCGGCACGAGAGATGCTCAGGTCTATCTGGTGAGTCCTGTCACGGCGGCGCAGTGTGCTCTGAACGGCCGCTTCACCGATCCCGCGATCTGGGGCGAAGCTCCCGCGCATCCTGATTTTCCCGCGCATATACCCAGCGGACGTCATCATTTCCTGTTCCCTGCGGCGACGGAAGAGGCTCGTGCCAAGGTGGAAATCCTGCGCGGCCCCAACATTGTGGCTCTTGAAACCTTTGAACCTCTGCCCGAAAAGCTTTCCGGCGAGGTGACGCTCAAGGTGGGCGACGGTATCACCACCGACCACATCATGCCTGCCGGTGCGGAAATCACCGCGCTGCGTTCCAACGTACCTGCCATTTCCCGCTATGTGTTCAGCCGTACCGACGAGAATTTCGTGAAACGGCAGGACAAGGTGAAGGCCGAAGGGCTTGCCGGCATCATTGTTGCCGGTGAGAATTACGGTCAGGGGTCCAGCCGCGAACACGCCGCTCTTGCGCCGCGTCATCTCGGCGTTCGTGCCGTGGTTGCCAAGTCTTTTGCCCGCATACACAGGGCCAACCTCATCAACTTCGGCATTCTTCCTCTCATTTTCGTGAACGGCGAGGATTATGACCGCATGACGCTCGGCGCTTCCGTGACTCTGGATGCCGCTTCCATGACTGCCGGTGGAGAAGCCGTGTTGCAGGTGGAGGGCCTGGGCGAGGTGCGCGTTCGCAACGACCTCTCTGAAAAAGAATGGGACGTGCTCAGAGCCGGCGGCCTGCTTAACGCCGTGCGTGCCCGTCGCGCCTGAAAGGGAAAAGAAATTCGGGCCGTCCGCGGCTCCGGGAACATCAATAACAACAGCAAGGAGTCGTCATGCTGGACGGCATCAGAGCCAACGCCCAGTCCTGGGGAGTAAAACTGGCTTTCGGCATCATCATCGTGGTCTTTGTCTTCTGGGGCATAGGTTCCTATACCGGCCCCAAGGGACTCGTGGCCTCCGTCAATGACAGGAACATCACGGAAGTGGAATTTCAGCGTGCCTATGCCGCAATGGAAGACAACGTGCGCCGTTCCATTCCCAACATCACGTCGGAAATGCTGGAGAGCTTCCAGCTTGAGCAGCGCGTTTTACAGTCGCTCATGCAGGAAAAGCTCATTGAAGACGAGGCCGAGCGCGCGGGACTTACCGTGAGCCCCTACGAGCTGCGCGCCCTTCTCGAACAGCTTCCTTACTTCCAGAAGGACGGCAAGTTCGATCCTGCCGTCTATAAGGAGGTTCTGAGCAAGAACCATATTACCCCCCGTCAGTTCGAGACCGATCAGGCCAGAGCCATGCTTCCCGGCAAGCTCCAGAGACTTGTGACGGCCGGGGCCTATGTCGATCCTTCCGCTGTGAAGGCCATTTTCGACTATGCCGCAGAACGGCGTCGCGTGGATTACATCCTGTTCCCCGCCTCCGCGCATATGGACAAGGCCGCGCCTTCCGAAGAGGAGGTCGCCAAGACCTACGAGGCGCAGAGCGCAAGCTTTACGGTTCCGCCCAGCGTGAATGTGGAGTATGTCCGTCTTGATCCCGCAGTCATGGGTGATCCTTCCACCATTAAAGATGACGAACTGCGCGCTGCATATGACGAGCGGATTGCTCAGTACACCGAAGAAGAAAAGATTCACGCCCGTCATATCCTTATTCGTGTCGCGGCCGACGCGCCCGAGTCCGAGGTGAAGAAGGCCGAGAATGAGATCAAGACCCTTGAAGCCCGTATCCGTGGCGGCGAAGACTTTGCCGAGGTGGCAAAGAGCGGTCAGGACGGGACTGCAAGCCAGGGCGGTGACCTCGGCTGGTTCACCGCCGGTCAGATGGTTCCCGAGTTCTCCAAGGCCGCCTTTGCCCTGAAGGACGGTGAGGTTTCCGCTCCCGTGCGTACCCAGTTCGGCTTCCATCTCATCAAGAAGGAAGGACATCAGGACGCCGTGACGCACAGTTTCGATGAGGTAAAGGACGAGCTGCGCGCCGAGCTGGCTACTGAAGCCGCGAGTCATGGTCTGGAAGAAAAGGCCGACGCCGTGCTGGCACAGGCTCTTGCCGGAAAGAGCATGGAAGAGGCCGCGAAAGCCGCTTCCGTCGCGGCCGTGAAGTCTGAGAGCACCGGTCTTATTTCCGCCGAGGAACTGGCCGGCAAGCTCGACATCCGCGACTCCGACGTGCAGACCATTCTTGCCGCCGCTGCCGGTACGGTGCTCGATTCCGCCGTGCCCTCCGGCAACGCGCTGCTGGTGGTGAAGGTGACGGAAAGCAGACCTCAGAGCGTGAAGCCTCTGGATGAAGTGCGTCCGCTCATTGTTGAATTTCTCACCAAGCAGAAGGCCGCTGAAATGGCCATGGACGACGCCCGCAAGGCCCGTGCCTCATTCCAGAACGGCAAGCCCGCCGAGGGCGCGGCCGTCAAGACCTCCGAACCCTTCGGACGTGACGGCAACATTGCCGACCTCATTGCCGATCCCGCCCTTGCTCAGGCCGCCTTCGCCGTGCCTGAAGTCAGCGATGCGTGGCTCAACGAGCCCTATCGTGTGCAGGACGGCGCCGTGCTTGCCCGCGTGTCCGCCATCGAAGCTCCTTCCGAAAAGGAATGGAAAAGCGCCGAGGCCGACATGCAGAACCGCCTCATCGCAGACAGAGCCAACATGATTTATCAGATCTATCTCACGCAGCTCAGCTCGCAGGCCAAGGTGAAGATGTACAATTCGCCGCTGCTTGCCAATACCTCCAAGTAGAGCGAGGGCCGGAACGGAAAAAGACGTTCCGGCCCTTTTGCTTTTTTGTCTGCGGAAGTGTAGAATGAAGCGAGCTGTTCATGCACAGTGCAAGTCTGCGAGGCAGAGTGAGCCGACAGATAATCATCCGGTGACACCGGAAAGAGAGCCTGTCTTTGAGCGCTCTCTCTTGACATTATTTCTGTTTTGGAAGTAACGTAATTCTGCTTATGCCTCTGCAGCGTGAGCGTTGGTTTCGTGTAAAGACCAGGAGGAGGTCACCCTATGAAAAAGCTGCTGACGTTCGGCTCCGCCGCTCTGATAGTCGCCGCTTTGGCTCTGCCGGCCGGCGCCGCGCAGTTCGCACATATCCCTGCCGGGCCCATCAAGATGGATTTGACCGATAAGCCCGTCTATTTCGATCATAACATCCATACCACTCAGGACTGCACGGCCTGCCATACCAGCATGCCCGCTCACTTCCCCCCGCTGGCTGTCGATACGGAAAAGCAGTGTGCCGTCTGTCATCACAAGGTCGCCGGCACCACTCCCAAGTTCAGGTGCGGGACTGCCGGTTGCCACAATCCTGAAGACAAGCAGGCGGAACGCAGCTACTTCAAGATTATTCATGACCGCGAAATCTACGGCAAGGGTTACGTTGCCGACTCCTGCCTCGGCTGCCATACTCAGGTTGCGAAGACCCGTCCTGAAATGAAGCAGGCCCTTACGGGCTGTTCCGGGTCTGCCTGCCATCCCAAGCAGAACTAGCTGAATCTCTGGTTTTGCCCCGCCTGTAAGGGGCGGGGCAAAACTGCGGCCGATTTCTACGGCCTCGTTTTGCCCCCGGAAGGGGGCTTTTTTTGGCCTTGCGGAAGCCTTACCTTTAGTTGTATATCTTTGACCCACATTTTTCTGCTACCGCCAAGAGGGGATCATGGAAGAAAAAAAGCGTTCTTCTGAACAGCCTGAAGAGGTCATTGAGCTTTTGGACATTGTGGCGCAGTCCGCATCGGATGAGAAAGCCGTGCAGGCGGAAGAATCCGCTTTTCTTCCCGATAATGCCGATATGGTGGAACAGCCTGAAACGGCCGTTCTCGAAACCGTTGAAAACTGCGTCGAGGGCGGAGAAGAGACGGTGCTTCTGGATGAGAGCGCTGTGCTTGAGCAGGGAGACGCGGAGAGTTTCGGGACAAAAACGCCCGTTTGTTCTGCGGGAGAGAGTACCGTCGGGGGCGCAATGCAGAACGAGGACCGGGCTGATGTCGAAGACAGCGCCGACTTTGGAAGTGTGGAGAACTCTGCCGGGGATGACAAACGCCTGCTTGACCTGAAAGAGAAGCATGAGGCCGAAGTAAAAGTGCTGGAAGAGCGCATTGCCTTTCTTGAAAAGAGGTACCGGGAACTTGAGGAAAGCGTGGAAAGTCTGAGCCAGCAGATCGCCCAGGCCGGCACCATGTTTCTGGAAGACGCATCCGTCCGTCTCAACATGGAAGAGCTGGTAAGCCGCATGCTTGACGCCAGACTGCCGGTTTTGTCGGAGCAGGAGGCCGGGGAAGAGGCAGACCTTGATGCGCGTGTGGACAGCCTTGAAAAGCGCGTTCAGGAGTGGGAAAAGAAAAGTGAGCAGACGGCTGCTTCGACTGCGGCCCGCGTGATCCGGGATGAGATTGCCGCCATGAGGGCCGAGGCGGAGACCCGCTGCTGACGGAATATTTTTCGACCGCTCATGCGGTCGTGGGCTTCCCTGTAGGAGCCCGATAGAATCGTGTGTTGCGCGCAGGGAGTCCTGCGCCGAAAATCCATCTGGAGTTTTTCGTTTCATGAGTTCATTTGTTACAGGTCAGATCATTGAGGCTCGCTGCTCGCGTTGCAAGGATGTCACTGGCCACGTCGTCATGGCGTGCCTCGACGGCATGCCGGTCAAGGTTGAATGCCGCGCCTGCGGCAGCGTGCATAAGTATGTTGCTCCCGAGGCTCATGCCCGTCCCAAGGTGGAAAAGACCGTGCGTGTGAAGGCCGGTCACAACCGTGCGGAAGCTGTGGATGCCACCGTCAAGGCGGAAAAGCGCGCCGCCGCCCCCAGACTTACCAGAGAAGAGAAGCAGCTTGCCCACCGTGCCGAGGAAAACGAACAGCGCTGGACCAGTCTTGTTGCAGGAAGAGCGGCGGTGCCCGTGGCCTACAGCATGACCGGCACCTTTGCCGTGAACACGCTGGTGGATCATCCCGTTTTCGGTACGGGAGCCGTCATCGAGCTGTTGCCGCCCGATAAGATGGACGTGATGTTCAAGGACGGCGTGAAGCGTCTTCGCTGTGTCTGTTAAATTTGTGGTCGGAAAATTCATTTTTTTGCTTGCATCTGGAAGCCAATCAGGCAACACTCTGAATACAGGACTTTTCATGGAGGAGCCATGTTCGTCTTTGCAAATCTTGTCACGACTGTTGCCGGGCTTCTGAGTCTGGTCATCAATCTTTATATTTTCGTCGTTATCGTGGCGGCCTTTCTCTCGTGGGTGAGGCCCGATCCGTATAATGCGATCGTCCGCACGCTGAGGGCTCTCACGGAACCGGTGTTTTACCGTATCCGCAAGGCGTTCCCCTTCGTGATGGTCAATGGGATAGACCTTTCCCCCATCGTGGCGCTGGTCGCCCTGCAACTGCTCAACGGCGTGGTCGTGCAGTCTTTGCTTCAGCTCGGGCTGCGTCTGGCCGGCGTATGAATTTAGAGGAAGCCGGTCTGCCGGCTTTTTCCCTGCCACCCCAACACAATGGAGTCTGTGCTATGGAAGAACGTGATCTCAAGATTGTGGAACAGTACGGCGATACTGATCCTGAACTGAAGTCTCTCTGGGAAGAACATATGCTGTATGAAAAGCAGCTCGCCAAGTTTGAAGGCAAGAGCTACCTCTCTCCCAGTGAAGAGCAGGAAATGAAGACTCTCAAGAAGCAGAAGCTGGACGGCAAGACCCGCCTGGCCGCCGCTCTCGACAAATATAAGAAGTAGTGCGCTCGATCCCTGCCGTTCGCGGCAGGGCTGTCTTTATTGTGTCTCGGGGAGAAGGCTTTCGCTTTCTCCCCGGTCGGATGGCCGTTCATCGCCTTGCGGGGGCGGCCGTTTTTTTGTGTTTCAGGCCGGAGTCATGGTTTGCCGTTCCATGTCGCGGGCCTGTTTCCGGAGCTTTTTCCTTACACAGGTACGAAAGAGAAAATGGCAAACGTACGATCCACCTATACGGACAGTGTCAACTTTTATGGGCAGGAAGATCCCCGTGAACTGGTCTCCCGTTTCGGTTCTCCTCTGTATGTCTACAATGAGAACGTACTGCGCGAGCGCTGCCGCGATCTTCTGGGGCTCTCGTCGCTTCCCGGTTTTTGCGTGAACTATTCCGCCAAAGCCAACACCAATCCTGCGCTGCTTCGCATCATCCGTTCCGAAGGCTGCGTGGTGGATGCCATGAGCCCCGGCGAGCTCCACATTAACACGCTTGCCGGTTTTACTCCTGAAGAAATTACCTACGTCTGCAACAACGTGAGCGCCGAAGAGCTCAAGAATGCCGCTGATCACGGCTGCGTGGTCAGTGTGGATTCTCTTGCTCAGCTGGAGCTGTTCGGGCAGGTCTGCCCCGGCGGCCGCGTGATGATCCGCTTCAATCCCGGCATCGGCGCGGGACACAGCGAAAAGGTGGTGACCGGCGGCAAGAAGACCAAGTTCGGCGTCGATCCCGACATGGTGCCTCAGGTACAGGACATTGTGTCTCGCTATGATCTGCGTCTCGTGGGCGTGAATCAGCACATCGGCTCTCTGTTCATGGAGGCCGGTCCCTATCTTGATGCCATGAAGATTCTGCTTGCCATGGCGGAACGCCTGATGAAGCTCGGGTATCCTCTGGAAATCATCGACTTCGGCGGCGGTTTCGGCATGCCCTATCACAAGTATGAAGGGCAGAGCCGCATGGACATGAAGGCTCTCGGCGAAGCCATCCACGGATGTCTTTCGGAATGGGCCTCCGCCACGGGGTACAAGGGGCGCTTCTTCATTGAGCCCGGCCGCTACGTCGTGGCCGAGTGCGGCGTCGTGCTCGGTACCGTGCATGCCACCAAGAACAACGGACCGCACCTTTTTGCCGGCACCGACATAGGCTTTACCGTTCTGGCCCGTCCCATGCTTTACGGCTCTTTCCATGACGTGGAAATCTACCGTGAGAACGGCTGCCCCGACAGTGAAAACGTGGAGCAGACCATTGTGGGCAACATCTGCGAGTCCGGCGACATTCTCGCCAAGGATCGTCAGTTGCCGCTCATAAAGCAGGGCGACGTCATTGCCATGCTTGATGCGGGTGCCTACGGCTGGGTCATGGCCTCCACCTACAATCAGCGTATGCGTCCTGCGGAAGTGCTCATCGGCGCGGACGGCAAGGCCCGTCTCATCCGCCGCAGGGAGACGCTGGAGGATCTGACCTCGGCGCTGGTTCTGGATTAGTGCATTGCCCGTGTCCGGCGTGCTGCCGGATGCGGAGAGTCGCCGGGAATGCTTTTCCCCTTGCCTGAGGGGAGGCGTTCCCGGTCTTTTTGTCTCTTGTGCTGCGGGGTTTTATCTGCCCGTCCGGATCTCGTCCTTGAAGTATGGCGTTTTTTAAACGAGACAGGGGACAGCGAGACCAGTTTCGCAGTCTTTACCTGCTGCCCGAAGCCGGGTTGAGCAGCCCAGTCACGGCACGCCTCTATGAAAGAGCGTGAGACAGCCGTCGGGGAAACGGTCCCGGCAGGACAAGTATCGACACTCCCGGGGGATCCGTAACTGTCAGGTTCAGCCTGTACGGCAACGCCATGTGCGACACTCCCCTGAATCTGTTCGGCGACGGACTTTTTTTGCAGCGAAGAGAAGGGAGCGGACGGTAAAGAAGCCTTGCAGACTGCAGGGACAGTGTCCTCCCTCACCCGCTTTTTCGTCTTGAACGCAGCGTTGTTCCGGCAGTAATGGAAAAACGTTCGAGTGACTTTGTCATGTCTGCCGCGCGTTGCGGAACACCTCTTGCCAGCGCAGATAATTGCGTTATCTTCTGCCCATGTCCGCTTTGTTACGTATTTGTTCCGTCATCCGTTCCGGCGAATGGCTGCGTGATGTGCCCCTTGGCACCATCTGGGGGCTTGTCTGGCCGCAGATGATGATGCTTCTTTGCAGCATCATCGTCAATCTTACCGACATATGGGCCGCCGGATGCATTTCTTCCGACGTGCAGGCCGCCGTGGGACTCTCCTTTCAGCTTCAGGTTTTTCTCATGGTTTTCGGCTGGGCGCTCGGTGCGGGAGGCATGGCGGCGGTAAGCCAGTCCATGGGGGCCGGGCATCCGAGACGCGCGCAGAACTATGTGGGGCTCGTGCTCTGCAGCTGCGTGGCGGTTGCCGTGCTTCTTGCTCTGCTGACGGGATTCTTGCGCCGACCTGTGCTGGAGCTTCTGCAGACGCCGGAAGAACTTGTGCCGGTGACGGAATACATGGTAGGGGTCATGCTTGCTGGCTTGCCTTCCTTTTATGTCATGCAGGTGGGCGGCACGCTGTTCAGAGCGGCAAGGCAGGTCATAGCGCCGCTTATCGTGGCCGTGGCGACCTGTCTTCTCAACGTGTTCGGCGATCTGTGCTTCGGTCTCGGCTGGCTCGGATTTCCCTCGTTCGGCATGGCTGGCATAGCCTGGGCCACCTTCAGCGCCAATACGCTGGCCGCCGTGCTGACACTGATTTTTCTGAAGCGCGGCGGTCTTGTCATCCATCACGCGCTGCCGCCGTTGCGCTGGCTTCGGATCGGCGCACCGTACCTGTTCAGAGTGGCGCTTCCGGCCTGCGGCAACAGCATGCTCTGGCATCTGGGGTATCTCGTCATGTACGGCATTACCGCTTCGCTGCCGGACGGAGTGGAGGCGCTTGCCGGGCTTACCGCAGGCAACCGCATAGAATCGCTGCTCTACATGCCGGCCAACGCCTTCATGGTGACGGCGTCCATTCTGGTTGGCAATGCGCTCGGGGCTGGCGACAAGGCCGGGGCAAAGCGTGTTGGCATAGTGCTGTTTGTGATTTCCGGCGTGTCCATGAGTTCCGTGGCGGCCTGCATGTGGCCCTTCATTCCCGATCTCGCCGGATTTTTTTCCTCGGCGCCGGGCGTGAAATCGCAGATCATCAACTATCTTTTCTTCAACGTTCTGGTGGTTCCCTTCACCGTGTCGGGCATGGTTCTGCACGGCGTGATGAACGGTGCGGGCGCAACCGTGTATCCTCTTGTTGTCAACACCGCCGGCATATGGCTCATTCGACTGCCCTTCGGATGGGGGCTTTCCCACGTCGTGTTCCATGATGCTTACGGCGTGTACATGGCCATGTTCCTGTCCATGGCCATGCAGACTTCGGCCATGGTCTGGGTGTTTTTCCGCAAGGACTGGACGCGCTTTTCCCTGAACGCTCATCTTTCCCATTCCAAACACAAGGAGAAGGCATGAACCTTCCTTCCGGCTATGTCCCGGTGACTCTCGATCTGTATGACGACTATCATCGTTTCTTTGAACGTACGCCTCAGCCCACGGCTGATCTGACCTTTACCAATATATGGGGCTGGGCGGAATATTTCGGACTGGGACTGTCCTTCCGCGATGGTCTGTGCTGGATCTGTCAGACCAGACCCGAGACGCGCTACTGGGCTCCCGTGGGCGACTGGAACGCTGTTGACTGGGCGGAGCAGCCTGAAATTCGTGGGGGCGTGGAACTTTTTCGTGTGCCTGAGGTGCTGGCTTCCGTACTTACTTCGGCGCTCGGCAGCCGTGTGACGGCAGAGAATGATCGCGGCCAATGGGAATATCTGTACGACAGAAACGATCTTGCCGAGCTGCCCGGCGCGAAGTTTCATAAGAAGAAGACGCACGTCAACGGCTATCGCCGCCGCTACGGCGAGGACTACCGCATCCTCGGCGATGCCTCCAACCCCGACGGTGTCGAGCACGTTCTTCGTCTGCAGGAGAAGTGGTGCCGATGGCGGGACTGTGAGAACAGTCCGTCGCTTCAGGCGGAGAACGAGGCCATTTTCCGCGTGGTGGGCAACTGGAACCGCCTTCCCGGCCTGGTCGGAGGCGCGTTGTATGTGGAAGACGAGATAGGCGCCTTTGCCGTGGGGGAAAAAGTGGGCGACATGATGGTCGTGCACTTTGAAAAGGTTCAGGCGGAGCTCAAGGGCGTCTATCAGGCCATCAATCAGGCCTTTGCGAGCCACTCCGCGCAGGACGTCTCCCTCATAAACAGAGAGCAGGACATGGACGAGCCCGGGCTCCGCCAGGCCAAGGAAACCTACAATCCCGTGGGCTTCCTGAAAAAAAGTCGGCTTGTCATAGCTGCGGATGCGGAGTAGTATCATGGCCGCCAACGGAAGCGGCGATAGTCCCTTTGGTTTCGCTTCCTTTTACATAACCTTCTGATTATTCGGATGAGCATCATGAAAGTCGTTACGAGATTTGCTCCCAGCCCCACCGGTCATCTGCATATCGGCGGCGGCCGGACCGCCATTTTCTGCTGGCTTCTTGCCCGCCATTACGGCGGCGAGTTCCGCCTGCGCATTGAGGATACCGACGCTACGCGTTCCAGACAGGAATATACCGATTCCATCCTTGCCTCCATGAAGTGGCTTGGCCTGGACTGGGACGGCGATCTGACCTATCAGAGCAAGCGTCTTGACATTTACAACGCCTATATCGACAAGCTTCTGGAAACCGGTCACGCCTACTGGTGCGACTGCACTCCCGAGGAAGTGGAAGCCATGCGTGAAGTGGCCCGCGCCAGAGGCGAAAAGCCCCGCTACAACGGCAAGTGCCGCGACCGCGGCCTGACGGCCGGGCCCGGCAGAGTAGTGCGTCTGCGAGTGCCGGATGAGGGCCGCATCGTGTTCAACGACATGGTGAAAGGCACCATTTCCGTGGACGTTTCCGAGCTTGACGACATGGTGCTGCGCCGTACCGACGGCATGCCCACCTACAACCTTGCCGTAGTGGTCGACGACCACGACATGGGCGTCACGCACGTTCTGCGCGGCGACGACCATGTTTCCAACACGCCCAAGCAGATTCTTCTGTATCATGCCCTCGGTTTCGAAGTGCCCACCTTCGGTCACGTGCCCATGATCTGCGGCCCCGATCATCAGAAGCTGTCCAAGCGGCACGGAGCCCGCGCCGTCATTGAGTACGAGCAGGACGGACTGCTGCCTCAGGCTCTGGTGAACTATCTGGTTCGTCTGGGCTGGTCGCACGGCGATCAGGAAATCTTTTCGCTCAAGGAACTGGTGGAGCTTTTCGACGGCAACAACCTGAACAGCTCTCCCGCAGCCTTCGACCCCGAAAAGCTGAAGTGGCTCAACGCCCATTACCTGCGGCATACGCCGATGCCTCAGCTTGCCGCCATGGTGCGTCCCTTCCTTGAAAAACTGGGATACGACGAACCTGTGGAAAAGATCGAACCGCTGCTTCCCATGTATATCGAGCGGGCTTCCGACCTTGCGGCACTGGCTCAGGCGCTTACCATCTACTTCAAGCCTGCCGAAGAGCTGGTGATTGAAGAGAAGGCCATGAAGGCCCTGAACGAAGACGGCAAGCATCAGCTCACGGTGCTTCATGATATGATCGCCGCCATGCCCGAGTTCAACGGCGAGGCTCTGGACAAGCTCCTTCACGAATACGTGGAAAAGGGCGGACTCAAGTTCAAGCAGGTCGGTCCGCCTCTGCGTTCCGCGCTTACCGGTCTTGCTGGCGGTCCCTCCGTGCATGACGTCATGGTCGGACTCGGCAGGGAAGAAAGCCTGAAGCGCATTGAGCGCGCGTCGAAGTAATCCAGCGGATGGAAGTGCGGAGCGCTTCCATCCGTTTTTTCGCCGCGTCCGGCATCCTGAGCTCAAAAAAGCCCCGAAACGGATGCTGGGTCTCTCCCGATATGTTCGGCAGAGTCTGCGGACGTTGTGAACGCGGGGAAATACGGTTCTTTTCCGACAGATACCGGGGAGATGCTGCGACCGGAAAGAGAACGGGGCTGCTCGCGGCCGGAAGGAAAATGTGCTTTTTGTTCATCCGGCCCCGTCGATGCTCTGGACGGGGCCGGATGAAGATTTATTTAATGAAGGTACGGCCTTTCTCCGACGAAGAAGAAAGGACGGCTGCCGCGCCCGGGATTCAAGGCCGGGCACGTCATCAGAAGACCGCAACACGGGAGAAAACCCATGCAGTTGTATAATACCATGACACGCCGCAAGGAAAACTTCGAGCCTCGCCACGCCGGCAAGGTGGGCATGTACGCCTGCGGCATCACGGCATATGATCTCAGCCATATCGGCCATGCCCGTTCCGCGGTGGTGTTCGATGTGCTGAACCGGTATCTGCGTCATCTCGGCTACGATGTGACCTTTGTCCGCAACTTCACCGACGTGGACGACAAGATTATTGCCCGTGCCAACCGCGAGGGCAGGACCTGCACGGAAGTTGCCGAAACCTATATTGCCGCCTTTCATGAGGACATGGATCGCCTCAATGTCCGCCGGGCCGACATCGAGCCCCGGGCCACGGAATACATCGGCGAGATGCAGACGCTGATTCAGACGCTCATCGACGGCGGACACGCCTACGCCGTGCCGTCCGGCGACGTGTATTTCCGCGTTCGTTCTTTCCCCGGTTACGGCAAGCTGTCCGGCAGAGACGTTGACGACCTGCGCTCCGGTGCGCGCATTGCCATTGGCGAGGAGAAGGAAGATCCTCTGGACTTCGCCCTCTGGAAGGCCGCCAAACCAGGCGAACCTTTCTGGGAAAGTCCGTGGGGCAAGGGACGCCCCGGCTGGCATCTGGAGTGCTCGGCCATGAGCAAGAAAAATCTTGATCTGCCGCTCGACATTCACGGAGGCGGACAGGATCTTATTTTCCCCCATCATGAGAACGAGATAGCCCAGAGCGAGGCCTCGACCGGCAAGGAACTTGCCCGCTTCTGGGTGCACAACGGATTTGTGCAGATCAACTCCGAAAAGATGTCCAAGTCGCTGAACAACTTCAAGACGATCCGCGACATCCTGGAACATCGTCAGCCGGAAACGTTGCGGTTCTTCCTGCTTGGCAAGCATTACCGCAGTCCCATAGATTTCAGCTTTGAAGGGTTGGATGAGGCGGAACGCGCACTCAAACGCGTGTATGAATGCCTGCGCGACGCGCATGCCGCCTCTCTTCGTGAGTCCTGGAAAAAGGGCGAAACTCCTGCCTCGGTGCTGGATGAATACGACATGCTGGAAAAGGGCTTTTTCGAGGCCATGGACGACGACTTGAACACGGCCGGCGCGCTTGGTCATGTTTTCGGCATGATTCGTCTCATGAACCGCATTCTCGAAGACAAGGGACTGCGCAACAAGGAAGGCATACGGGATCTCCTGGCTCGCTTCACGACGCTTGCCGGAGTGTGGTCCGAGGTGCTCGGCGTTTTCGGCAGGGAACCTTCGGAATTTCTGGAAGAGCTGCGCGACACACGCGCAAAGCGTGCCGGCATTGACGTGAACAAGGTGATGGAACTCATGGCGGAACGCGCCGAAGCCCGCGCCGCCAGGGATTTTGCCAGGTCCGACGCGACCCGTGACGCGCTTGCGGCCATGGGCATAGAAGTGCGCGATACGCCCTCAGGCGCGGTGTGGGATATCGCCTGACAGGCCGGAAGGCCGGGAAAACTGTGATGCGACTACGTTCCGTGATGGCCGCAGTGTGCATGATCGGCGTGCTTTTTTCACCCGTGCAGGCTGAGGCTGCGCTCTTCGGGGACTTTACGCTTCAGGACGAAATGAAGATGGGCCGGGAATTTGAGGTCCTGGTCAAGTCCACCATGCCCATCATCGAAGATCCGGTGGTGCATGACTATGTGCAGGGCGTCGTGGACCGCATCGTAAAAACGCTTCCTCCGCAGCCGTACAAGTTCCCGGCCAACGTCGTTCTGCACAACTCGTTGAATGCCTTTGCCGCTCCCGGCGGCTTCGTGTTCGTCTTTTCCGGGCTCATCATGCACCTGAACCACGAATCCGAGCTTGCCGGCGTGCTTTCCCATGAAATTGCGCACGTTACGCAGCGGCACATTGCCGGACGCATGGAGCGCGGCAGAGTCATTTCTCTGGCGTCGCTGCTCGGTGTGGTGGCAGGTGTGGCCGCCGGTCTTTCCGGCGGCGGAAACGCCGGAGGCGCAGCCATGATGGGAAGCATGGCCGCGGGTTCTTCGGCCATGCTGAACTACAGCCGTCTTGATGAAGACGATGCCGACCGCTTCGGACTCCGATATCTGGTGAATGCCGGGTACAGACCTCAGGGACTGGGCGGAGCGTTCGAGGTACTGAAGTCTCAGGACTGGGGAGGCTCTTCCGCAGTTCCCACCTATCTTTCCACGCACCCGGATCTGGATGTCCGGCTTTCCAGACTGAGGGCCGACATTCAGACCATGCCTGCGGAAATCAGAAACCGCAGGGAGGATGATTCGCGCTTTCTTCGCGTGAAGGCGCTGCTCTGGGCAAGACACGGTGATGCCGCTCATGCGGAGCAGATTTTTGCCAAAGGCGGGGACAAGGATGCCGTCAGTCTCATGGGGCTGGGCATGCTTGCGGCGAGGCAGAACCGCATCAGGGATGCGGAGGGCTTTTTCCAGTCCGCGCTCCGGCTTGCTCCCGATGATGCGCTCATTCTGCGCGAGGCGGGCATTTTCGAGTACACCAAGGGCGGTGATATCCGGCGCGCCCGCACGTATCTTGAAAAGGCGCTTCGTCTGTATCCGGGCGACTTTTACGGGCTGTTCTTTTATGCCCGCATTCTCGACGACTCGGGAGACAGGGCGGGTGCCCAGCAACGCTATCGTGAAGTGCTGCGCTATGTGCCGGAGGACAGCGAGGTGCACACCTATTACGGGCGTTCCCTCGGTGCGGTCAACAGGCTGAGCGAGGGATATCTGCACCTTGCCTACGCCGCGCTTTACGTCAATGATCAGCGCAAGGCGGACAACTGGCTGGAAAAGGCGAAGGCTGCGGCCCGCAGCCCGCAGGAAAAGAAAGCCATCAAAGATTATGAGAAAAAGGCAGCAGAACGCGCCAAAATCATGAAAGAAGCCCGATAGGGCAGGAGATAGCGATGGAATTGAGAGGAACGACCATTCTTGCCGTGCGTAATGAACATGGTGTAGCCATCGGCGGCGACGGACAGGTGACCATGGGACAGAGCATGGTCATGAAGCATACGGCCAGAAAGGTGCGCCGTCTTTATCGCGGTCAGGTCGTGGCCGGTTTTGCCGGAGCTACGGCAGACGCCTTCACGCTGTTTGAACGCTTTGAGGCCAAGCTGGAAGAGTCTGGCGGCAATCTTTTGCGCGCCGCCGTGGAAATGGCCAAGGACTGGAGGCAGGACAAGTTTCTGCGTAAGCTCGAAGCGCTGCTTCTGGTGGCCGATGCCGACAGAACGCTCATTCTTACCGGCACGGGTGACGTGGTGGAGCCGGACGACGGAGTCGCCGCCATCGGCTCCGGCGGAGCCTATGCGCTTTCCGCTGCGCGGGCGCTGCTTCGTCATACGTCCATGTCGCCTGCGGAAATAGTGAAGGAATCCATGTCCATTGCAGCGGACATCTGCGTGTTCACCAATACGCACCTCACCATGGAAACCATCGAAAAGTAAAGTCAAGACATACAGTTGCAAAAAAAGGACGGCGATTCCCTGCTGGGGAACCGCCGTCCTTTGATGTTTGCAGGATGAACGAGTGACGCAGGCTCCTGCCGCACGGGGCACACGGGAGGTCATCCGGAGGCGGCAGGAGTGAAGCGCAGCGTTCAGGCTTGAGTATCAGAGAGCAGGCGACCGAGCTCGCCAATATCTTCAGCCAGCCATGAGGCGCCGGCCTGTGAGAGTTCTTCTCTGCTGCCGAAGCCGTAAAGCACGCCGAGTGTCGGCATGCCGTGTTCGGCCGCGCCGAGCACATCAAACTTCCTGTCGCCGATCATGAGACAGCCCCGCGCATCTTCAAGCCCGAGCCTGTTCATGGCATGGTCGATGACCATTTTTTTTTCCACGCGGGTTTCGGCAACGTCTCCGCCCGCCATGAGCGTGAAAGCATCGGCCATGCCGAAGCGTTCCAGAATGCGCACGGCAAACACTTCGGGCTTGGACGTGGCAAGTACGAGCTTTCGTCCTTCTCTCTGCCATGCATACAGGAGTTCCCGAATGCCGGGGTAGGGCACGTTTTCGTACATGCCCTGCTGTGAGTAGTATTCCTGAAAGTATTCTATGGCCTTGTAGGCCGCAGGCAGATTAAAGCCGTAGTATTGCATGAAGGAGTCGTAGAGCGGCGGCCCGATGAAGGGATAGAGTTTTGCCGGGTCTTCCTCATGAATGCCGAAGCGTTTGAGCGCGTACATGACGGCCCGGGTAATGCCTTCTGAAGGATCGGTGAGCGTTCCGTCGAGATCGAGAAACAGCACCTCGGCTTCGCCGGGAGAAGCAAGAGTGGAAGGAAAGGTATTCATGGGAGGGCAAATAGCAGAAGATGGGCAGAAAGAAAAGACGCCCGCCGTGCAGGGGAAAGGGAGATCCCCTGCATGGGAAAAGAGCGCCTGTGTATTGAAAAAGGAAAGACCCGGGTATTTACCCCATGCCGTCACTGACGATGGGCACACGGATGGAAAAAGTCCTCCCGGCCGAACTGCGGAGGCCGAAACGGACGCAGAAGAACAGCGTTGCGGCGCGCCTCAGGACGCCAGCCAGGCGACCAGCGACCAGCAGCAGAACCAGGAGAATATCTGCAGAACAAGGGGGTTGATGGTGCGTCCCATCATGGCAAGCTGTATGTTTACGGCAAAGGTAATGACCCGGGCTATGCCGGAAAAGACCAGAAAACCTATGCAGGCGAGAAGTCCGAATTTGAGTCCCATGGCAAAGGCCAGCGCCAGGGTGATGATGCCCATCTGGCAGGAGGGAAGAAGCTGGCTGCCGTTTGACTGCATGAATACGACGCGCTGATGGAAGCCGCCGCGTGGTTCTTCTCCGTGCGGGTGATCCACAAGCTCGGCATCTACGATGTCTCGAACATGGATGACGGGCTGTCCGCAGTTAGGGCAGGACTTGCTGTCGTCGGGAATGCTGGCGTGGCAGTTGGGGCAGTGCATGAAGAAACCCTCGTCAGGCTGAAGTCTTGAACATTATGGTGTTAAGTCTAATCATCCTGTCGAAGTTGGCAAGAGAAAACAGCTTCCGCAACTGTTATAAAGTGTGAATGAAGGCCCTGCCGGGGCGTGTTGTGAGATCCCCGTCAGGGAATGTTCCCTTCAGAGAAACCGGGGACGACCTGGTCTGTCTTCAACCTGAGGGGAGTCCTGCCGGAGAGATACGGAAAGCTGTCGTCTGTCGGCCTCGCCGGAAGTTGGACCGGCAAGACATTAGAGAATGCCCGTAAGGTCGGTTTCTCCCCTGACTGTCATGCGCACCGGCCCTCCGACCCATATATCCCAGCCGTCGGTCGAATGTTCCATGCGCACAAAGAGCGCGCATCCGCTGGGCTGAACGATGCGGAAGCGTTCTGCCCCGGTCCTGGCATGAAGGAGAACGGCCGAGGCCAGCGTGCCGGAGCCGCAGGCGCTTTCGCTGCACAGGGAGCCAGTGTCCCTGACCCATACGACGGGGTGAAGTTCGGCCTGCTGACCATCAGGCGACGGAGACTCGCATTTCAGCCAGAGATGGCCCACGGCTTCTTCTTCGGCAACGGAACAGGCCAGACGCTGTTGAGAGCAAAAGGAGGCCAGCAAGCTCCGGGATGGAACCTGTCCGGTCTGAATGATGTGAGCTATGCCGGGAACTCGCACCAGTGATACGTTTCCCGGGAAGGCTTCCGGCTCGGGAAGAGCGGAAAAGTGCAGACAGGCTTCGGCAAAGGGCAGATCGTTTTTGCGGGGAAGAACGCGCACGGCCACCGTGTCCGGTACTCCGGACACCTCCACGCGCCCGGCAAGGGCGTTTCCTTCCCGGGCGAGCAGTCCCTGTTCCGCAAGCAGCACGGCAAAGCAGCGCGTGGCGTTGAGGCAGAATTCGCCGCCCATCATGTCCAGCCTCGGCGTGCCTTCAAAACGGACATATCCGGCCTGTTCCGCACCGATGTGCTGGTCGCTCATGACGGCGTTGGCCACCATGGCCCGTGCGGAGTGAGGGATGTCCTCGGCTTTAAAAAGAATGGTGGGATTTCCTCCCGGAGTCATTTTCCAGAACGAGAACATGATCTTCTCCTTGTGCGGCCGTAACGAGGAAAAAGGAAGCCCGGCGGACTGCGACGTCGGGGCGAAAGCAAAGGGGCGGCGTGTGAGCGCGGCGGATGAGTGAAGGCGGCAATGCGACACGAAGTCGCCGCTGCCAATGGAAAGGCCGCCATGCCCGAAGCACGGCGGCCTTAATATGATCTCGGAATTCCGTTTGTCGCGTCACGACGAAGAAATCGGCATGACGCGTCTGCTGACGGAGTTTCGTTTCAAACAGGAGAAGCGAAAAGTCAGGTCGACGACGGTTTCCGAAAACCGCTGAAGAGGTTTAGTGGTGGCAGCCGCCGCCACAGGTACCGGTACCGCAGCTGGAGCAGCCGCATCCTCCGCCCATGTTCGGCAGGGGGATTTCGGGCGTGACGAGGAAGCCCATGGGGCTCGCGTCGACGGTGGCTCCACCGATGGTGGCCCACAGTTCCTTCGTCGCACAGAAGGTATAACCGTCCTGTTCGGCGACGAAGTCCTGCTCGTTGGGTTCATCAAGGGCAAGACCGATGCGGGGGCCGCTGCATCCGCCGGGGGCGAGATACAGACGAATGGCAGATTTTTCCTTGTCGGCGAAGAAGGCGTCAAGTTCGGTGCGGGCGCTTTCGGTAAGAGTAAACACAGGGATGCTCCGTTGGGTAAGGGTGGGTATATGGGGAAGGTCGCCCTTCCCTGAACCTCGAAGCGGACTCTTTTTAGTGACTGCCGCAGGAGCTGCCGCAGGAACCGCAGCTGCTCCCGCCCTGAAGCGGAAGTTCAGGTTCGACGATGAAGCCCATGTAGCTTACGTCGATTTTTACGCCGCCGATGCGTTCCAGCAGCGATTTTTCCAGACAGAACGTGAATCCGTTGACTTCGAAGGCCTGATCATTGTCGTTAGGCTCATCCAGAGCCAGAGCAAGACGAGGACCGCTTCAGCCGCCGGGGGCCAGGTAGATGCGGATGCCGGTTCTGGGCTTGTCGGCAAAGAAAGCCTCAAGCTCCTGACGGGCAGCGTCGGAAAGATTGATCATGTAAATCTCCAGAAAAGTGGTTTCGGTAAAAATAGGAACGGTTCTTGCCTTTGTCAATGGAAGGAAAAGGGTTTTCGCTGTTTTTGCTCCGGTCGTTGCGGTTCCGTACAAGCGGGGGCGTCCCCGTCGTCTTCAGGAGCGCGCGGCAGTCAGGCGGGCAAATCCTTCTTCCAGATCGGCCTTGAGGTCTTCCACGTCTTCAAGGCCTATGGCGTAGCGCACGAGCGTGCAGTTGTCATCGTTCCATACGGGCGAGATGCGGTTGAGAGCCGTGCGCTGAGGATGGCAGTGTTCCACAAGGCTGTCGTAGCCGCCCCAGCTTGCGCCTATGCTGAACATCCTGTAGCCGTTGAGCATGGCCGCCACAGCCTTTTTCTCCATCTTCGGCAGAACAATGGAGAAGAGCGAGCCGCCCCCCGTAAAGTCGCGTGCCCACAGTTCGTGTCCGGGGTCTCCCTCGAGCGGAGGATAGAGTACCTGCAGAACTTCGGGACGGCTCTGCAGCCAGCGCGCAAGAGTGAGCGCCTGGGCAAATTGCGTCTGCATGCGGACCTGCATGGTACGCAGACCGCGAAGAGCCATGTAGCAGTCGTCGGGAGAGGCGATTTCCCCCATCTGCACGCAGAAGGATCGCATGCGCCGGTAGAGCTCGTCCGTGCGGGCGATGATGATGCCCATGACAAGATCGGAGTGACCGGCAATGAACTTGGTGGCGGCCTCCACGCAGATGTCCACGCCGACGGTGAGCGGCTTGAAGTAGAGAGGTCCGGCCCAGGTGTTGTCCATGATGACGATGGCGCCATGCGCATGGGCAGCCTTCACTATGGCGGGAATATCCTGCATTTCAAACGTGAGGGACCCCGGCGCTTCCGTATAGATGACTCTCGTGTTCGCCTTGATGAGAATGTCTATGCCTGCGCCGATGCGCGGATCATAGAATGTCGTTTCCACGCCGAAGCGGCGAAGAATGGTCTCGCAGAACATTCTTTGCGGGCCGTAGACACTGTCGGGCATGAGCACGTGGTCCCCGGCACACACAAAGGCGAGCAGCGACTGCGTGCACGCGGCAAGGCCGGAACTCGTCACCATGGCACCCGCGCCCTGTTCCAGTCTGTTTACGGCGTCGCACAGGGCAAAGGCGTTTTCCGTACCGAGCGCCCCGTAGCAGACGTTGCGGAACTTGGCATCTCCGGCTTCGTTGGCATCGAATTCTTCCAGCGTGGGAGAAACGATGGTGGAGGCGCGATGCACCGGCATGTTGACGGGGCCGCCGACGCGAAGGGGAGCGCGTCCGGCATGAACGAGAATGGAGGCGTCCTTCATGTTATTTCGCCTCCGCTGGAGGCGTGATGAGCAGCATTCCCGAGCCGGTCTTCACGGATTTTTCAGGCGAGGGAGCCACGGCGTCGCTCTTCGAGGGGGGCATGATGAGCGGCATGCCGTCGGAAGGGGGCATGGGCTTTCCGCTGTCCCCGGCCCCGCGCATGGCCTTCATCATTTCGCTCATTTCGGGCATGCTCATGGAACCTCCGTGTCCGGCGGAAAAGGCCTTCCATTCATCGAGACTGATGGTCCCGTCGCGGCTTGTGTCTATGATGTCGAAGGCGTTGCGGCTGAGATTCGGTCTTGCGGCGGAAAGTTCCTCCCAGGTGAGCTTCTTGTCGTGATTCGTGTCCATCTGGTCGAATCGGTTCTCGGGGTCGGAGGTCCGGACGGTCATGCCGTCCCCGGCGCCAGGCATGGCCAGAGCTGGCATGGCGGAACAGGAAAGCGCGAGAATGAGGGCCGCAGCCCCGGAAGCAGCGATATGCATGAATGCACCTCTTGAGAGCGTTGTTGGAAAATATGATTCCTTTAAAAAAGCGGCAGGCGCCGCCTTCAGGCGTTCCGTCCGCAGGGGCGGAAAGAAAGGCCTGAACGCTGTGCCGATGTCGTCCGGCACTCCGAAACAGGAGAAGAACCGGAATGGACAGCGGCAGAACGATACTGAAAAAGGGGCGGACGTCGACGACGCCCGTCTTGTGTTTTTCGAGGGCAGAATGACATGAGCGCGGAGCAAGTGCAAGCAGGCATGACGGCATCTTGCCATTCCCGCTGTTATGTTACAATATCGGCGCGGAGGCTGCATGATACGTCCTTTTTGCAATGATGACGCGGAAGATGTGGTGCGCGTGTGGCTTGAAGCTTCTCTGGAGGCACACGGATTCATTCCCCGTGCATACTGGGAATCTGCGGTTGAAGACATGCGCACGCTTTATCTTCCCATGAGTGATGAAATTGTTGTGCATACCGACGATGCAACCGGGCGTATCGACGCCTTTCTGGCTTTTGTCGACACGCATCTTGCCGCGCTCTTTGTTGCTCCCTGCGCGCAGGGAAAGGGACTTGGAAGCAGACTGTTTCGCATTGCGGGCCGGATGCATCCGGAACTGACGCTCAGCGTATACAGGGAAAACGAACGGGCCGTCTCGTTTTATCGCAAAAGAGGGCTGGTCGTGCTCCAGGAGCGCGTGGAGGAAAAGACAGGACAGGTGGAGCTCGTCATGGGGCGTCCGGAGCATGCGGACGGGCACTCCGCCGTCTGAGACTCCGGCACTTTTCCGACTTCGTGAAAAGGCACAGTTCTGCGTCCGGAGCATTCGCAACATTTAAATAATGATTCAGGTTTGATTATGGAATATCAGTTGGACAGAGAAGACGGGGGACTGCGTCGCTTGACGGTGGTCTTTTCGCCTCAGCAGGTGCTTGCGGCGTGGAAAAAGGCGGCTCTGCCGTTCGGCGCGTCGTTCCGGATGGCCGGCTTTCGTCCGGGGAAGGCCCCTCTGGAGATTCTGGAGAAGCGTTTTTTTCAGCAGATTTCCGACGCCGCCACGGACGCGCTCGTGACTCTTGGGATTGATGAGGCTCTTGCCAGAGAATCCCTCGTTCCCGCAGCGGGGCTCATGTACGAGGGGGAAAACGCCAGACGGGGAGAGGCGTTCCGTTTCAGCGTGGAGTTCTGTGTGCTTGAGGACCGTGCGCTGCCCGATCTGGAGGCCATTCAAATACATGAAGAGGAGCCGCAGGCTGATCCCGTGCAGGAATCGCTGTTCATGCGCGACATTCTCGGTCGCGCGGCACGAAGAATTCCCGTGACCGAAGGGAGACCTCAGGACGGCGACATCGTGCAGGTGGAAGTGACGGGCAAAGTGGGCGGTCGCACCGTGGCGGGCATGAACACCGGTTCATGCCGGATGAGACTCATGCCGACAAGGCCGGGGGAAAAGACCCCTGATCTTGATCCCATTGTCCGCGGTCTTTGCGTGGGCGAAACCGGCACGGGCACGACGCCCTGTCCTGACAATTATCCCGATCCCTCCATGAGGGGAAGGGACATTGAGCTGGTGGTCACCCTTCGCGGCATTGAGCGGGAAGAGCTTCCCGTTCTGACGGACGACGTGGCAAAAAGCCTCGGTTTTCATGATGCCGGAGCCGTTTCCGCATCTGCGCACGCCCGTGCCCTGGAAATGGACAGAGTTCATAAATATTCGGAGGGCAAAAAGGCGCTCCAGAACAGGCTGGAGACCATGGAAGGCTTCGACGCTCCTGAGGCGCTGGTGCGTCAGTGTCAGCGCGAGGCGTTGCGCCGTTCCCGTCAGTATCTGCAGAACCAGTTCGATTCCGTGGACAAGCTCAAGCAGACGCTTGTCGTCATGAAGTCGGAGGCCGGAGAAACGGCCCGCAGAAAGGCCAGAGCCCGCGCGCTGCTCCTCGGCTGGGCAGAGCACAAGGGTCTTGAGGTCCCCGGCGGAGAGTTTGAACGGGTGATTGCCGTCCGAGCGGCGAGAAAGAACATGGACGCGGAGAGCTATCGACACAGTCTTGCCCGTACCGGCGAGCTGTTTGAGCTGCGCGCCGCCATGCTGGAAGAGCGCGCCCTGAACGAGCTGATGAGAACGGTGTTTCGCCCCTGGAAATAACGAGGAGCTTTTCATGGAATACAGCATAGAGAAAACGTCCCCCACGTCGGTCAGTCTTTCCGTGACGTGCAGTGCGGATGAGGTGAAGAAAGCCTTTGATCGTGCGGCAAAGGCCATAGGCAAGGGCATGAATCTGCCGGGATTCCGCGTAGGCAAGATCCCCGTCAACGTCATCAAGAGCCGCTTCGCTTCCCGGGTTGCGGCCGATGCCACGGAAATTCTGGCCGACGACAACATGATGGAGATTCTAAAAAAGGAAGGCATCCGACCGCTTTGTCCTTCTCAGTACCACGGCAGTCCTGCAGTGGAAGGGGAGAGCTTTTCATTTTCTTCATCGTTCGACATCCTGCCAGAGGTGGAACTGCCGGACCTTGAGACTCTCTCCGTGGTGGTTCCCGATCCTGCGCCTTCGGACGATGCGCTCAATGCCATGCTCGATCAGGCGCTGCGCAGGCTTGCCCGATACGAGGACGTCACCGGTCGCAAGCCCGAGGATCACGACCTGCTTACTGTGGACGTGCGCGGCACTGTGGACGGCAAGGCCCTGCCCGGCATGACGGCCGACAATTTCCGTCTTCAGCTTCTGCCCGTGCAGCCCGGGGCAAAGGTGCCGGAAATGGATCCCATTGTGCGGGCGCTGAATGTGGGGGAAGAAGGACATGGCGTCATGATCTGTCCGGACAACTACCCCGATCCTGTCCTTCGCGGCCGGGAGGTGCAGCTTGACGTCGTGCTGCGCCGCGTGCAGCGGGAAGTGCTGCCTCCTCTTACCGACGAGACGGCGCAGAAGCTCGGCTTTGACACGTTTGACGCCCTGAAACAGGAAGTGTGGCAGCAGACTTTTGCCTCGCATATGCGACAGATTCAGCGGGAGGGCAAGACCAGACTCATGGAAGAGCAGCTTGAGGGCAAGGACTTTCCTCTTCCGGAGAGTCTTGTCATGCGTTTTTATCGCGAACATCAGCGGGATGCCGAGCATTATCTGAAAAAGCAGCATGCCGACGAAGAGACCATTCGCGAAATTCTGGAACATATGCGTGAGGAGTCCATGGAATTTGCACGCAAGAAGGCCAAAGGACATACATTCCTTCTGGCGCTGGCCGAGCGTGAGGGCATTCATGTGAGCGGGCAGGAGGCCGAAGATGCCGTGCGCGCCATGACGAAGGGCACGGGACAGAATTATGAGGATCTGCGCAAGACCATTTGGGAGGCGGGCGTCATTGCCGCCATGCAGGAGCGCATGATTGCCGACAGGGCGCTGGACAGGCTCTATGGTGCGGCCCGCAAGATCATGGCGGAATCGCCGACGCTCAGGCCTTTTTCCGAAGTGAAAAAGGAATCAGTATAGCCCGTTGAGGACGTTGTAAAAAGCGCTGCCGGAAATTTTCCGACAGCGCTTTTTCATGAACAGATGCCGTTCGGACGGAAGTGCCCGCAGAACGCGCCGTCATGTTTTCCGTCCTTTCGGAAACAGCTTTTCGCTCAGGACAGACATGGAACGCAGACGCATGGGGCGACGATTCTGCCGGTCATCCGAGCTGACGGATGGTTCTGGCCAGAGCAAGAATGGTATGCGCGTAGATGTCCATGGCGTTGTAGGTGCGCAGTACCCGGGTCTGTTCCGTTACGCTGAGATTGGATCGCCATCCGTTGCGACGGAGGTAATTGCTCAGGCTGGCTACGGCGTCGTCGACCGTGAACAGATCAATGACGCCGTCGGCATTGCCGTCCACGCCGTAGCGGAAAATGTTGCTGGGCATGAACTGGCACAGTCCTATGGCGCCGTAGACGGAACCTTTGATTTTGAGCGGATCAAGACCGTTGGCATAGCAGTAGGAGAGCAGAGCCTTGAGTTCCTTGTAGGCCCAGTCGGCCTTGACGGCCATTTTTTCGCGTATCCAGGGAATCCTGTTTTCGGAGCCCGGCAGCTTGCTCATGTACTCGGGAATGTCGGCGGGATCTCTGGTAACGGCCATGCTGGCAAGCATATAGAAGGCGTTGTGCTTGCCGAGGTATCCGCCGAGACGGGTTTCTACAAAAAGCAGGGCTGCGGCCACCTCAGAGGGAACGCCGTAGTTCAGCTCGGCCCTTGCAAAGGCCACGGCGTGCTGATCTATGAAATCCCGGCATTTTTTTGCATTGGCCGTGGTGACTACTCCCTTGAACCACGGGCCGGGAATGCCGAGCTTGGTTTTAAACGGTTTTTGAGGCTGAGCCTTGGGCCTGGGAAGAAATTTGTTCGTATAGAGTTCCTTGACCTTTATGCCCATGGGCACGGCGGAGGGGGGCATATCGAGCCGGGCAAAGAGCGCATTCGTGCGCGCAGCGTCCAGGCCGTCTCTTTGAAGCTTTGCGGAAAGATTCTGCCAGGATTCATGCCATGATGCCGACTGGGAAAATTCCATGGATGAGGCAGGACGGCTTTGTGCCGGAACGGACGGTGTCTGAAGTGTGCTTTTGGAGCAGGCGGATGCAGACAGCGCGAGAATACCGAGGAGAATCGTAAAGAGACGAGATGAACGCATGGAAGTATCCTTTACCTTCCGTTATAAGGACTTACGTGAGGGGAACGCCATTAAAGTCAGGTGATGCGGCTGTGTCAAGCCTGATTTGCGCATGCTGTGTGCCGGAGATGAACGGAGCTCTGCATATGATGTCGGGATGGGGGCGGTACTGATGTCCATGCGAAAAGTCCGCACATTCTTTTCCATCTTGTCGGCATGGTCGTTTTACGTTATACGAAAGACATTATTAAGATATCTCCGGGTTTTTTCATGAAAAACACATACTTCGTTCTTTTAGTTCTTGCCAGTCTTCTGGGATCGTCCTTTGTCCTTCCGTGGCAGGCCCGTGCAACGGCGAGTGCGTCCAGCATCAACAGTACGGGGGCCAAGTGGGAAGAGCGCTACGTCAAGGAAGCCCGCATCACCATAGAGAAAGGCGTAATCGGCGTCATGAGCGGTCTGCATTCTTCGGAGCAGTTGCGTGAATCCGTGGATTCCTTCTGCCGCACATGGTCCAGCTGGGAGGATTCCAAACTGTTCATTCTTCAGGATGAACGCGACATTGACGTGTACGGCAATCTGTATTCCCTGCGGGTTCTGTGCAGAACGCTGCGTCTTGCCGCTGGAGACTGGCACGATATGGAAAAGAGTGCCCGGTCCGAGGCAACGTTGGAAAAGGCGCTCTGGCTGGAGAAGGAAAGCAATCTGCTGGCCTCTCCCGTGGCGGAAATCATCATGCGCCAGAGTTACAGCGACTACCTGCCCCGGAGAGTGGAAATCATGCAGGAGCAGTTTCCATATGTGGATGAATTTTACAAACTTCACTCATTTCGTTCCGTACTGCGCTGACGCCGTAAAACGGAACAAGGCTGAACCATGAAAGAAATTCGACTGCATCATCTGGCCATGGCCATTGCGGATCATGACGTTTACAAAAGAACGGTGGAGTTTTCACAAATGTTGTAGGACTTTCTCTGCTGCGAAGCTGGAGTAATGGACCTCGCCACATTACCATGCTGGATTTCGGCAACAGTATTCTTGAAATAGTGTACGGCGCGGAGGGCTCAGGAACAGGTGTGTTTTCCCACATTGCCGTAGGGACGGAACGCCCTGAAGACGTGGACGCCATGCTGGAGCACTGCGTTGCCGCAGGATGCAGACTTATTCGTCCGGCCGGGGACGTGAACGCCGTGGAGGATGGGGAGAACGGTCGCAGCTTCAGAATTCGCAACGTTTTTTGCTGCGGACCTGCCGGAGAGAGTCTGGAGTTTTTCTGCGAGTACTGAACAGGAACAGAAGTATAAAAAAAAGACCGTTCCGCAAAGAAGCGGAACGGTCTTTTTTTTTATAGCGGCCCGAAAAAAGGAGGCAGACTTCCTTTTGGGCATGTCTGAATGATGCCGCCTCGGGCGGCATCATTCCTATACTTACGCGATGTGCTTGATCCAGCCTTCGGGGGCTTCGATGCGGCCCATCTGAATGCCGGTGAGAGTGTCATACAGCTTGGTAAGCACGGGACCCATGGCGTCCATGCCGGAAGGCACGCAGATTTCTTCGTCGTGGTTGACGATTTTGCCTACGGGAGAAATGACGGCGGCGGTGCCGCAGAGGCCGACTTCAGCGAAGGAAGGCACTTCGGTCAGGGGAACTTCACGTTCTTCCACTTCCATGTTCAGATAGTGCTGAGCGACATAGAGCAGAGAGCGACGGGTGATGGAGGGCAGAATGCTGTCGCTCTTGGGGGTAACGAGCTTGCCGTCCTTCGTGATGAAGATGAAGTTCGCGCCGCCGGTTTCTTCAACCTTGGTACGGGTGGCCGGATCGAGGTACATGTTTTCGGCATAGCCCTGACGATGGGCGTCCATGATGGGATGGAGGCTCATGGCGTAGTTGAGGCCGGCCTTGATGTTGCCGGTACCGCGGGGCGCGGCACGGTCGAAATCACTCACGCGGATGGTGATGGGCTTGGCGCCGCCCTTGAAGTAGGGGCCGACAGGAGTGACCAGAATACGGAACTGATATTCGTCGGCAGGCTTTACGCCGATAACGGCGGAGCTGGCAAACATATAGGGACGAATGTACAGCGTGGCGCCGGAGCCGTAGGGAGGAACCCAGGCGAGGTTGGCACGCACGGTTTCCACCACGGCATCGACGAAGCGGGCGGCGGGGAATACCGGCATTTCCAGACGACGGCAGGAATCTTCCATGCGCTGAGCGTTGAGGTCGGGACGGAAGCAGACTACGTGACCGTCTTCCGTGGTATAGGCCTTCAGGCCTTCAAAGCAGGACTGAGAATACTGGAGCACGCCGGCGCATTCAGTGATGACGACCTTGTCGTCATCGATAAGCTGACCGTCTTCCCATGCTCCGTTTTTGTAATTGGCTACGAAGCGTTTATCGGTCTTGATGTAGCTAAAGCTCAGATTAGCCCAGTCCAGATTCTTCTTTTCCATGGTACACATCTCCTGACAGCGTACACGATTTGAATTTCGTGTATATGGGGCCGGCGCTGCGGTCGGGAGCCCTCATGCCTGCCGGAATGTTTTTTCAGCAGGAACGTATACACTTTCGGCAAACTCTGGCATTGTACGGCGAGCTCGTCAAGTCCCGCGGAGGGGGAAACAGTACATTTTTTAGCGTTATTCCAGAACAGTTTTGTTTTTTTGACTATGACAATCATGTCAAAATGCGGCGGGCAAAGCGTCGTCTTCTGTCGCAGCGGAGCAGCGGTCGTATTTTTGCACGACACGGTAAAAACCTGACCGCGTTATCTGCCGATATTTCGTCCGGCAATCTGAGACTGGCCGGAAAAAGAAGGAAAATCACCGTGATTCTTGCCGGAGGAGACTGGCAGGATTTTTCTTGTGTTCCATGGGCATTCGGTCTATGTTGATGCTGTTATGAGCGCGGTTTTTTTCCCTTTGCCGCGAGTATTCACACTGTAAAGAGGATTCGTTTCCATGCTGAATAAAGTCATGATCATAGGCCATCTCGGCGCTGACCCTGAACTGCGCTATACCCAGAGCGGTTCTCCCGTGACCACGCTGCGCGTCGCCACGGATGAATCGTATACCGACCGTGACGGCAATCGCGTGGAGCGCACGGAATGGCATCGCATCGTGGTGTTCCAGCGTGCCGCGGAAAACTGCAATCAGTATCTGCGCAAGGGCAGTCTGGTGTATGTGGAAGGCAAGCTCTCCACGCGTAAATGGCAGGATCAGAACGGACAGGACCGTTACACCACGGAAATTCGTGCCGATCGCGTGCAGTTCCTTGATCGCCGCAGCGGAGGCGCTCCTGCCGAGGGTGACGGCATGGGATACGCTCCCCGTCAGGCTGCACCGCGTCCCGCTCAGGCTCCCCGTCAGTCTGCGCCGAAGAGCCGCGCGCCTCAGCAGGACAGCTATGAAGATCTTGGTCCCGCCTTCCCGTCGGAAGCGAGCACCATGGATGACATTCCCTTCTAGTCCGTCAGCAGGTCGGTGCTCCAAGCCCGACGGAATCATTTAAAAAACGCGGCATGACTTCCGGTCATGTCGCGTTTTTCGTGTCTTTCGGTTCAGGAAAACAAGTTCAACTAATCAAAAAGCCCCCCGTGAAAATCACGGGGGGCTATGTAATCTGTGGTGTCACCAACGGGATTCGAACCCGTCTTGGAGGCTTGAGAGGCCTCTGTCCTAACCGGATAGACGATGGTGACATTGTCGTTTAGCCGACGGATGGAATCTATAGAGAGACTCCGACTCTGTCAAGCATTATTTTTCATTTTTAAACCAGTCGGCCAGTTCCGGAGCCTGAAGCAGG